>NZ_AUJH01000004.1:0-378286 GCF_000424125.1 Butyrivibrio sp. FC2001 | reverse complement strand
TTTTTTTATCCATGTTCTACTCCACTAATCCCGATTTGCTTATTTCATTATCCTGAAATTCAAAGTTTTATTATCGTCGCAAGTTTCTTTCCGCATAGAATTCCAAATATGCAGCAACAACAACTCAGTACCACATATAATCCGCCATTCATATATTGTTTCTTCTCAAACAAATTAAAAGCTTCAAGGGAAAATGTAGAGAATGTGGTAAAACCTCCACACACCCCTGTCTTCCAGAAAAGAATGGTATTATCAGATACACTTTCTCGGTTACTGGTAATTCCAACAACGAATCCAATTAGTATGGCACCGAGGATATTTGTAATCAGAGTTAATATCGGAAAATAAGTCTTAACAGGAATCAGACTTATTGCATATCGCGCTACTGCACCCAAGGCACCACCAAGTGCTACAAATAGAAAATTCATATCAACCTCTCTATTGTCATATATACTGAAATTTAAAAAGTATTCTCTGCCTTACTCTTAAGATAGCTATCAGCCTTTTTAAGCATCTCTTTTTTGTTATCATACTCTATGGTATTGATAGCATCTTCAAGTTTAAGAATCTTCAGAGCTTTGACCTCGTCTGGTCTTGTTATGCTCGGAGATGAGTCTTTATACTTAGCAAGGAAATAAACTACCTGCTTTGTCACTCCAGGTTTTTCTGAAAGCGTATACTGTTCGCTTGCTCTAAATTCAGTGTCTAACTCGACTTTCAGATTTGTTTCTTCCTTTATTTCACGAAGCGCAGTTTCTATTTCAGTCTCGCCTTCTTCCATATGTCCTTTTGGAAAGCTGTGAGATCCGCTCATCTCCTCAACTAAAAGATATTTTATTACTCCACCGTCTATAGTGTATACTATTGCCCCGCAAGATTTTTCAAACTTATCATTGAATTCTTTTTTACCCAGTTCCATGTAAATATAAAGAGAAGGATCTTCTCCTAAAGCAATAACATACTCAGGCATTTCTTTCTGAATAAATCCCAACTTACGGTACAAATTTATTGCCTTGGCATTAGCTGGATGGGGATCAACCCACAGATTTTCAGCTCCTTGTTTAAAAGCTTCTTGAATAGAGTATAGTAGCGCCTGCGTTGCAATCCCTCGGCCCCTGGCAAATTCAAATAACTTAATATCCAAAGAAGCATTTTTAGTTTCCGAATCAATACGATATTGAGTCTCACCGCAGTATTTGCCATCTTCAAAAATTGAATAATGATTTTGCTTTGGTCTTGCAGATATGAATCTATCTAACCATTCTCGTACTGCTTCCCCTGTCTCATGCAATCCTCCTGGCCAGATATACTGCATGACGTCTTCATCTGCCCACAGGTTTTGTATATTCTTGATATCATCATATGTTGATTCTTTAATAGTTATCACTTAGTTCAGCCCCTAAATCTTTAGTTTGTCTTAGTCAGTTTTAACTGAAATCTAATCAGCGAAATGAATCACTTCTACAGATTATAATGTCCTAATTTTCTCCACAACTTTTTTAAACTCATCATATCTAATTTGCTCAGAAAAGGTTTCATACCCTTATTTTTTAATAGTTGAAACAAATAAAGAAAAGCCTTGTCATCAAGGCCTTTCCATTATAAAATCCATCTTTAGTTATCAGTTCTCGAATCGGCGAATTAACAAAAATATTGCGTCTTTGGGCTAACCTTCTAGGATGTCCAGTTCATCATCAATAGCTCTGGATACAAACTGGTTTATTGTGATTCCTTCATTGGCAGCATATAATGCAATTTTCTTGTGCTGTTCGGGTTTAATACGGACATTGAAGGAGCCTTTAAACTCACGCTCAGGCTCTTTACCAATCTTTTTGCAGTAATCCAGGTAATTATCTATACAGTCATGCATTGACTGGGAAAGCTCTTTTACCGATTCTCCATGAAAGTTCAGAGAATCATTGATTCCGAGAACATGACCGATAAAAATCTGATCTTCCTGGTCAAATTCTACCTTTGCATGATATCCGTTGTATTCCATCAGTGAACTTATCATTCTATCTCACCTACTTCCTTAAGAAATGCTATGACCATCTTTACATGATACCTGTACAGCTCATTGCCTGGGTGTGGACCGTCAAATTGAAGGATGCGCTTGGTTTCAACATGATAATAGCCTATTCCTGATCCTCTTCCGCCCTCGAACTTTTCGCAGCCACATTGCTTCATAAGTGCGTCCAGTTCTCTTATTGTAAAACTTGTAGGTGCGGGTTTTGACAGTAATTTTTCTAGTAATTTTGATTTCTTTGGCACAGTAATTCCTCTTGCAACTATTTTCTAGTTACAATATAACACTTTAGCCCTACCTCGTCAATTCCAACAGAGTAACAGCTAGCATTTCCTTATTTCATACATATCTTCATGTTTCAGATACAATACCTGATATGTCGGTATTATTAGTGTGTTCCATGGATCAGATATATATACTCCGCCTGTAGACGTTGCTGATTTCTTGAACTGGATCCATAGGTCATCTATCATATCTGACATGATGAAAAGTTTAAGATAAACTTTATCTGCTTCAGATTCGCCAATTTCGTAAAAACGCATCCCACCTACACAAGTAACATCTTCCAGAGTATATGACCGTAAATTTCTTTGCATTACAGGCCGGATGTTGTGTCCAAGGCAGGCTGCGCTGATAGCATCACTGGGCTCTTCGAAGCCCTGCATTATCCATGTGAAGCATATTGCGAGCAGTGTCATATCCGAATCACGGATACTGTCCACGTAATGTAAGGTGTTAACATCGTTTTCTGACAGTGAGAAAATGCCCTTGCCTATGATAGACATATATTTTGCGAATAAAAAGCAGTCAACCATATCATAAGAGTCATACTCTGCAGGCATAATACGGAAGAACTTCTTTATGCGCTCAAATGGGTTATATACTACATTCTGCTGATTAAACCACGTGAAGAAACCCGCTTGAAAACAATCATATGTTTCCGGGCGTCGATCAACATACATTTTCGATATTATAGGCGTTTTATCTGCTTCTTTAGAAAGAATAGGTGAATAAAGATAACTTATATTTGAAGTGTACACTTTCCCATATTTTTCAAAAGATCTATTGATCACATCTGTATCATAAAAGTCATTTGGATTAGTCCTGCAGCAAGGAAGGGGTAATAAATAAGCATTAAATCCTGTCCCTTTCTCATACGGACTGCATCTGATTCCTTCTGCGTGATAGAAATTATGTTCAAAAACAAATCTCCCATCCGTCCCTGTTCCCGGGTGGAAAGGGCAGGTCTTTACATAATGGAACTGATGGATTATGCTATGATATCCATCTTTCAGGCATTTGGGGCATATTCGCATATGATATGTACCAAAATAAGATCTTGCAGTGTTATAATCCATATGCGCAAAGATTTCCATTTTGTCTATATACCACTGGGGCAAAATTTTATTAAGGCACTCGATTGTTTCTAAACTGTTTCTGCAATGTCCATCCATCTGAAATCCTTCTATATATTTCTTCTCGTTGGTCGCTTCAGCTCCAAGCATTTTGAGCGCATGTTTACTTGAACATATGTTGACCCTGCAAAAGTTTGCAAGAATGCTGAATATGGATTCATAAGGTCTCACCCATTTTTTATCCCATCTGTATTTTCTGGAAAAAAGTAAATCCTCTTTATTTAGTGTATTCATCATCTGATTCACCATAGCCCGAAAGCGCTACACAACTTTCAAGTTCCTTTCTCGTAGGGAATGCAATTGGACTGCTTCCCAGTTTTCCATGCATATTGAGGCAGATCACCATTGAATCTATGAAATATTTCATGGGAATATCTTCTGCCGCAATCCTCTTTTGAATCCTTACACTCTGAAATGCTTCCCAGAAGTCATTGCTGATATCAAAAAAGGTCTTACCATCTGCGTAAGGAAAATAAAAATCCACAAGTCCATCCGATAATATTTCATAGTCTGTCATGCAAACATGAAGTTTATCTACCGAAGCCATGCAGAACTGGAGCTCTTTGGGATCCTGTATACCAAAGGAGTCTCAGTCTTGCTTGTATCAAACCTGTACGCAGGTATGGAATGGAGATAGTACCTTTCAATTTCATAGGCCTCTTTTACTGAAACTGATTTAGTGGTAACTTTATGGGTGTTCATATAATCAGTACAGGAGGCAAGGAGCTTGACGTTTAATTCGTCGATGCTCTTTACTCTTGGCACTGGCACCATAAAGTTCTTTCTTGCATAACCTACAAGGTTTTCAACAAGTCCTTTTTCATTTCCACTAGCTATGTTGCAGAATTCAGTATTAAAGGCATAATGGGCAGCAAATGCTTTGTATCCATCGGTTGCTTTGGCATGCTTTCCAAAGCCTTCTTTGACAGCCACCTTGGCGTTATCAAAGATGAGTCTTGAAGGAACTCCGCCAAAGAAATCAAACATCTTTTGCTGGGCTTCAAGAAAAGACTCCATGTTCTGGGAATAATAAGCCTGAACAAAAACAGCGCAGCTGTTGCAGAGTCTCCCACAGAAGAACTGTACTTTGGTTTTTTGCCCATCAATGTATGCAGTGGCTTCGCCCCAGTCAATCTGACCGGCATCGCCAGGATCATACTCTAGCGGAATGTCTGCCTGTGGTGGGATATCCATTTCAGCACGAAGCGCTTGGACAAGTTTTCTGATCGTTGATTCAGCACCTCGGAAGCCTTTTTCAAAGACAAGGCGGTCATAGATGCGCTTGGCTGTGTGCCACTGTTTTGAGAGATTTTCTTTCTTATCTTCTTCAAGACAGGCACGGGCAAAATCAATAACTTCCTGAGTAACCACCTCAGAGTCCCGATGATACGGTTTCCGCTCATCAGGATGTGTATCGCCTCTGCAATACTTTTTAACGGTCTGCCGGGATATCCCCAGTTTTCTGGCAATGGACCGTATGGATTCGCCATCGTTATAACGGCTGCGGATTTGGTAGTAGAGATCCATTTCAACTATCATCACCTTTCTCCCTTCATGATTTTTTCATACATAAAAATCATAAAAGGCTCAACGCAAGGTGGTAAACTTTTTCGCTAGCGAAATGGATGAAACTGGTCAACTTTTATAATAGCGTTTACAATTTTGCTGATCTTTGGAAGAGACACTTTAAATGGACACTCATTAAAACTTTTCACATCATACCTTAATTCATTATTAAAAAAACACCAAATACCCCATGATTTTGATGTTTACAACAAATATACTGCATATGATATAAAAATTTTTTTACATCATATGCAGTATATCTATAGTCTTGCTATCGCTTTTCCCCTAATGATATTAACACAGTACACTCTTTAGTAAAGTAATGGTTTCCAATATTTGTCATAGAGTTTTCCAGCATATTGGTCATTTTCTTCATTATATATGATACATGGCTTCCATTCCGACTCTGGTATAATGTCTATATCTCCATCATAATTCCATAATGACAACTTTCCCTTTATCTCAAATGGTTTTATTGGTCTAGGATTTTCTAATAGCCATGCATAGTCCACAAAATAATGATAAATATAGTCTTCAGGTGGAAGTAATGATCCTTCGCAGTCTCCACTGTCAAATCTTCTTATATCTTTAAGAGTTACAACTCCTAATGCGTGGCTTGATATGCACCCACGTTGCTTCTTTGCAGTCGAACAAATCAGGATATCACCTCTATAGGCAGTATCCCATGAGCGAATTTCAATTGTCTTTCTACCTGCTATAATTGCCATTGCATAATATGGATGTACTGATAATGCCTTCATAATTTGCTCCACAAAAACTTTTTTATGTAAGTTCACTTGCAATTTTTATTTTTCTATATGATTTGAACTATCTATCATAGTAATAATATCTTTTAGCTTAAAGAGCTCATCTTTAGAGAAAGTAACGCCCTTCCCCATCTTTTCATGTGTGGGTGACCATTCTCTAATATCATATTTAGGTTCTTTTCCGTGCCACGAAACGAGATTCAATTCCTTTTTCCAACCGGAAGGAGCTTCTGATATTATTCCTATATGTTCCATGATTTCATAGTTTTCACCTTTAAAAACAGAAGATTCCTGCGCCAATGCTTCTCTCTTTGAATCCGTTATAACAGTTTCAGTAGTATCCTTAGTCTTTCGAGAGGGAGAGTTATTAGTAGCTGTCGTTCCCAATCCTATGTAATATTCCTGGACTTTCCTAAGACGATTTTTGTCAGCGGCATAAACTATAAGGTATTCCCGCCCATAAGCATTTGTTTCTACTGACGCGCAGCCTTCTGCACCATATGTAGTTGCTATAGCCGAAATAGCATCATTAACTTTTCCTCTTTTTATGCATAATACACCATCAACTAATTTAACATATGGCTTCATGGTTTTTGACAGATTATCTTTTAATATTCTCATATTTTTCCCTTATCCATAAAAAATATGCGGTGCCGTTTTGGAATTATAAGTAGGTATTGGTATTAGATTCGCTGCTATAATCACTAATAATTTGTCCTGCTAATACAAATGTCTAATAATCTCTGCCATAATTCTCCATAAACAATACTTGTGCTAATTTAAACATCAATCAATAGTTGCCTTTATTCTATTCTTGAGTCTTAATGGAATATCATCTTCCGAATCCCACATTATCGTATTTTTCTGTGCGATATCAAAATGTAATTCTGTTCCATTCTTACATAACTGTATAACTGGTTTACCTAATCCCATGGCATATCCTTCTTCAAAATATGCCCCATTGTTTTTATGTGTTAAATCCACAACTACAAAACGACTATTTCTGATATAACTTAATAATTCTGGGGTAATAAGCTCATTATGTTCTACTTCATCTATCAGAATCGGGTTATATCCAGCATCTCGTATACCCATCTTAATTGCATTTCTTAAATTCATTGTATCTTCCCCAAATTTCATAGCAACTAAGACATTTCGTCCCTCACCCGAATTTCTTCTCAAGCGATCTATTCTTTGGTATCCTTCAGCTGTTATGGAAATATCACTTAAATAATCCCCTCCAACAGAAGCTCCACCATCTATATATCCAGACTCACGGAGATAATTCATCATAAAAAAAGCTTGGTTAATGAGAATATTCTCATCAAGCTTTTCATTAGTGTTTCCCCTATATCTTTCAACAAATGTCAATCCAAACCACTCATATTTTGATAATTTTATTTTTTGGCCAATATACTCTCCGATTTCATCCAATTTGAGCAAAATCATATCAATTTTCTCAGCAAAACTTTTTGGATACCATGAATTAATTATATCTTCATCCATATGGACTGGGTGGCCATGCTGCAGCCCTTCTTTTTCTTTTTCAGCTATATATTCATCACATTTCTCTTTAGGCAAAGTAGTATGATATCTATATTCAATTTTTCCAAAGCTACTTTTGAATCTCTTATAAAACAAATATGAAGCCAATTTAGATTTATCTATATTTCTATGTAGGGCATAATTTATAGTAAGTTGATATCTCCCACAAACGGGACACGTGTAAAAAGCGGTATCCACATCGTAATCAGCCTCAAAAGATGCTTCTTTATAACCGCAAATCTGACAATCTTTTATATCTGACATACATCCTCTTATAATATTATTTCCTTTAATTTAGTTAATTCATCCTCTGTAAGAGTTACCCCTTTACCCATTTTCTCATGGAATGGTGCCCAATCCCTGATGTCATACTTAGGCTCTGCCCCATTCCATGAAATCTTATTAAGCTCTTTTCTCCAGCCCTTGGCGTTCTCTGAGAGAACGCCTATTTCTTCAACAATTTCATATTTAAAATCTGCCATTACTTCACTTCCTCACTAATTTTATCAACATATTCTTTCACCACTTTTGAGCTATCATGAGGACTTATTGTCTCTATGAGTACTTCTTCACTATCTTTAACACCAAACTTCTCTATGAAGTCATAATAACTGTTTACCCACTCAAACTTAATCTGATTTGAAACAGCTGCAAAATGAAGCTTTCCACACTTAATCTTATTACGCTCAACATCCTGAAGATTAGCCTCTGCCTTTCCTGCTTTTGTCTCCACGATAAAATAAATACCCAGGTCAGGATTTTTAAGACCTTCCTTCTTACACACAACAGCCCAGTCAGGAGAATAATTTCCGTATGGCGTATCTATTACAAATCCGCCCTTCTTAAGCTTTGTAAACATCAAGACATTCTCATTGTTTTCAAGCTTCTTGGCAAATTCATACTCACCGAAGCTGTCCATCTTGTAATATTCATTCATAGCAGCTTTTCGATCAGAATTAGCCTGGAATACTCTCCATTCCTTATCAAAATCTTCTTCGGATATGGTATCCAACTCGAATATATTACGGCTATCCAGCTCATATCCATTAATTACTTCGTAGGATGTAATATTTTTTGCCTTTGTGTCATTGAGCTTATTAAGGATCAGCTGTGTTACCTCATCAAGGATGTCCTGATTATTAAGAAGCTTACGTTTATCAACCCCAGCAATTATTTTGAAAATAGCCAGTCTCGGAAGCATAGTATGATACATAATATAATTTGCAATCTCAAAATCAGACTTTGGCACAACTTCTGCCTCTACAGTCATTTCCTTATCTGCATACTCTGCCTTCTTCATCTCCATCATTGAAGATTCATTATAAGTAGCATGTCCGGTCTCAACTTTATACTGGTTCTTTGACTCCATGAACATAAGCTTCTGATTGATATCAAAGGCACAGTCATTTATAAACTTGTCCTTATCAATCTTGAACTTGTACATAGTTCTCTGCATCAGATTCTTTCTAAGAGCCATATAAACTTTCTCAAATTCACCTTCAGTAACAAAGGCTCTTACTTTGTTGTCATAAGGCTCATTATCTCCATTACGAATTTCAATCTTTTTTGAGCCTTTCTGAATCATGAAGTCCACAAACTGCTTTTTAATAGCTTCAGCATGCTCATTCAATGTCTCATTTACAAAGTTCATTTCCTCAAATGCTTTTGTAATCTGTGCCGGATTACCTTTCAGAACATTATCCGTATTCATTACACCGGCAGATACCAATTCTTCCTTGAAAGTATCCACAAGTTCTGCTGTTACTTTTGCTTTTGGAACACCGGCTGCCTTCAGAGCAGAAATGAGAATTTCCGCTGTAACCTCATTTTTATTGAAGTTCATATTGTCATTGAAATCAGTCTGCAAAGCACTTGCAAAATGTTCATAATAATCATTCGCAATGACTGTAAGCTCATTCAGTTTTCTGTCAAGACATCTGTTTCCAGTTATATCAACAGGTAAACGAAGTCCACGACCTATTTCCTGCTTCTTTGCAATTTCTGAACCACCCGCCTTTAACGTACAAAGTGTAAAGACATTTGGATTATCCCATCCTTCACGAAGTGCAGAGTGTGAGAATATAAACGCCAATGGTTCTTCAAATGAAATTAGCTCATCTTTCTTTTCAAGAATAAGTTCAATTCCTCTGTCGATATCTTCCTGAGACTTAGCCTTAATCTTCATTGCCTCATCATCAAGAGCAGAATCCCAACCCTCTACATCAACAGCATTATTCTTTTTATCAACAGCGAAATATCCTTCACGAACCTTGAACGTATGAAGGTACTCCGGGAAGTATTCCTTATACTTTTCAAGAAAATGAGTATGAGTACTCACATAATCCTTATACTCTTCATCAAAAATACGAAGATATTCGCCTCTTCCATCTTCTGCATTAGGATCACGCACTTTATCTACAGAATCAATAAAGAACAAAGTCAGTGCCTTGATCTTTCTGCCGTTCTTCAGCAGATTAATCTGCTTTGCAAAATGATTCTGAATAGCAAGACGAATCTGGATTCTTACTGCCTCATTTTTCTGAATTTCATAATTGCTATGTCCCATCTCCAAAGAGATGATCTTGTCCCTCGTTGCTATCTGAAGCGGTTTCAGTTTATGTGGTTGTTCAGCAATACGCATATCCTCATATTGAGACAAACCACCAGAAAGCTCATAGATAGAAGTTCCGCCTGACACATTAAATGACTTAAATCTAATAGTGCCACCCTGTTCCTGAGAGAAAATCTCTACTCTTGCCTTAAGATCTGATGTAAAGGACAGATAGCGGATATACGGGAAGTCTTTCGGTATAACTCCATGTACGGTCTTGACTTCGATTTTCTTAACAAGATCCTTCTGGTATGCACCATATGAATCCAACTTATATATCTGGTTATATAGTTTCTTATGTGTAGCAGAATAACGAAGAGTAAACAAAGGCTCTAGATCTTCAATAGCCTGTAGAGACTTTGACTTTTTCTTTCCTGTACCTTCTATTTTCTGTGGTTCATCTATTATCACTATTGGTTTGATATATTTAATATCTTCCCAAAGAATCTGACCATACTCATCTTCAACACGAATCTTATTTGTATCCTTGTTGAATGCCTGTATATTCATTACACATATAGACAAATCGTTACTCTCTACAAGTTTTGAACTAATTTGTCTAGCGTTATTACTGTCATAAATAAAGCAGTGCTTTTGAATATCAATATTGTAAAGACGATTGAAATGATCCTTAAGCTGATCAATTGACTTCTCAACACCCTTACGAATTGCTATGGATGGAACCACAATAATAAACTTCTTAAAATCATACTCCTTGTATAATTCCAGGATAGTACGAAGATAAACATATGTCTTACCGGTACCGGTTTCCATCTCAATTGTAAAGTTGTTGTCATAAAGTTCATTGTCTGCAAAAAGCTCATTTTCAAGCTGTACTCCACGAAGGTTTTCAAGAAGCCTTCTCCCCGTAACTATACCGTGGTTACGTACCGGATCACCTTCACCTACTTTACGAATACGATCTGGTCTGTAAATGCCATCTATGCTTCTAGATAATCCTCTGAACAGTTCAACTGTAGATTTTACAGCCTGAACCTGATAATCAAGACTATCATCAAATTGGAATGTAATCCTATTTGCCATCGTCGGTTCCTCCTATATAAACTCTACAGTGTAAGTCTGCTTAGCTTGACTTGTATTTTTTTCGATAATTGCTTTCAATCTACGGAAGGTTTCATCCTTCAGTGCAATGTCATCTTTGAATGCCGAATCCCTAAAAATATATTTCACTGGTACTGGATCTATTGACGCCATTTTATCAATCATCGTTGTTGTTATTTCACTTTCAAGACAAATCAAATACGAATCAGCATACATGTATGTCCTATTCCCAATATCACTTAGCTTATCAATACTCTCTGAGAGAGGAACATCTCGTTGCCTAAGCATAATCTCGTAAACAATATCAACATCCTTTGAATCAGGCATAAAATCCATCATATCTGGTGTGCTTTCGATTTGTGTGAAATCCAACTGTCCATTATTTACAAGAGAATGCCATTTAATATTCGTATCCGAAGCTGTGAAAGTTTTATACCCGTAAGATAATCCATCTTCACTATATATGTAATCGCACACATTTTTTAAACGTGCACGCCCTATTTGGCAGATATCATCAAATCCTGCAGCCTTTGCTTTGGAATCTGCTTTTGTTTTTTCGGGGTATTGTACAAGAACAAACCTCCTATTCATACCATCTGATCTGTTTAAATCCATTATTGCATGTCCAAACGAACCAGACCCTGAGAAGAAATCCATAAAAATGTCATTTTCATTTGTGGTAACCATACTTGCTAAGTACTTTAACAAGACAATCGGCTTGGGATAGTCGAAATAGTCTCCAAGTTCTCCTAAATCAGCTGTTGCCTTTTGGGTTCCTCCTAATCCTTCCAAAACAGAAATGACATGGCTTTGACTATCACTACGTTTTTTTATACTCTCTATAGCTCCAGTTTTTGTCATAACAAACTCTGTTTCTTGATTCTTACTGTCTAAAACAGGATTAAATCCATTCTGTATAAACTCAACCAATTGAGCTTTTGCCGCCCATCCCGTAGTTGCCTCAACGCTATTAAGTAATTTACTATTCTCTACATCTATATCACAAGAATATTGTGGCCATTGAACGCTTTCTCTGCTAATATGACAATTATTAACATCCGCAGGAAAACCAGCCGGAATCGTAACTGTTGAAATAGGATTTTTGGGACCATTTTTAATTATAGTGTTTCTTATATAAGGATTATTAAGCTTGCTTTCATCACCCACATTTGGATCTACTACCGGCGGTGGTGGAAACAGAGATTCATCTTTTGCATAAAAGAATATATACTCATGACAAGTTTTAACCTTTGCCTGATTATCAAAATTCCCATCCGTTTTCCAGCAAAATGTCGCAATCAGATTTCTCTCTCCAAATATCTCATTGCAAATCTTCTTCAAATTATCCTGTTCAATATCATTAATACTGATAAATATAGCACCATCGTCCGTTAGTAAATCTCGTGCAATTAACAGCCGCGAATAAATGTTGTTCATCCAATTCGCATGATATCTATTTCCTGATTTCGGATTGACAACTAATCTTTCTCCATCTTCAGAAATTGCATTTTCATAGTAATCTGCTTCAATTTTGCTCATAGAAAACTTGTCTCTGTAAACAAAATCTTTTCCCGTATTATACGGGGGATCAATATATATCATTTTTATCGCGTTATAATAGTTTTGTCGTAAAAGCTTAAGAACTTCAAGATTATCTCCCTCAATATATATGTTCTCAGTCATTGTGGGATTAACACTTTTTTCAGCAGAATACTTTAATGTTCTTCCTATTACATCTTCCTGAGATAGCTTTTTAGCCTCTTTTTTACCTGCCCAAGTCAATTCATATTTTTCACGAGTAACCTCTCTAAACTCTCCCAGTTCTTCTTTCAAAGCCTCAAAATCAACCTCGCCATCTTTTACCACGCTTGGAAAAAGTCGACTGAGCTTTTCTATATTATCATTTGGAATACTATTTATATGCTCATTTACTTTTGTTATTTCCATTAGCCCATCTCCTTAAATGAATTCAACGGTGTAACTAACTTTAGCATCACCAGCGTTCTTATCTATGACAGCTTTTAATCTTCTGAATGTTTCATCCTTCAATGCGATATCATCTCCGAAGGCGGAATCCCTAAATATAAACTTAACAGGTACTGGATCAAGGTTTGCCAACCTCTCAATCATAGTTTGCTCTATCTTATCCTCAAGACATACAAGATAGCTATCCGCATATAAATATGTCCTCTTACCAATAGTTTCCAAGCTTTCTAATTCTTCATTCAACATTACATCTCTCTGGCGCAGGATTAGTTCGTAAACAATATCTTCATCTTTACTATTTGGCATAAAATCCATTAAATCTGGTGTTGACTCTATTTGTGATAATTTCAGCTGACCTGCTTCTAAAAGAGAATTCCACTTGATATTTGTATCTCCTATTTCAAATACTTTCATTCCTACTTCAGCCGATGGATAATTATTTTTTACACGCTTTCCAGCCCTTCGTATCCTGTCTATTCCAACGTCACAAATCGTATAATATCCAGCCTTATAAGCCTCTGTGCTCTCCTCGCATGGCTCCTGAATCTGTATTAAAACAAACTTGCGACTCATATTATCTTCACTATTCAACTCCATTACTGCTTGCGCAGTTGTCCCTGATCCACTGAAAAAATCCATGACAATATCATCTTTCCCAGGTGCACCTATGCGTATAAGAGCTTTAATAAGACTAACCGGTTTAGCATATTCAAATATTCCTTTTTTTTCAAAAAGTCCATCTGTTTCTGCCGCTGAATTCTGAGAAAATCCAAAGTCCAAAAGAATAGTCGGCATTGTTAAGCCTTGCCTCACTTCAGATAAATACCTCTTTAAAAAAGGAGCGCCCGATCCCTCTCTGAATCCAATTCTACCTTCAGCCAAAAACAAATCCATCTTTTCTTTATTAAATAACCAATATTTTCCCTCTGGAGGATAATAATCTTTGCCATCGGCAGGATTTTTAATTGGGTATACGCAAGACAATGTCATTCTTCCGCCTTTTCCATTAGCAGACAAATCTGAAGCCACCCAATCACCCTTTGGATCGTTATCTGGGTTTGAATATCTTGACAATGATTTTTCATCGCGTGGCAATAGACCAAGATTGACCATTTCTACATTTTTGGCATATACATATATGAACTCATGTATTCTGCCTATACTTCTGTCATTTGGTGGAGTCGCCCTTTTTTTCCAAACTAAGCACTCAACAAAATTCTTTTCCCCAAAAATCTCGTCACATATTTTTTTTAGATTGCCTGATTCTGTATCATCTATACTAATAAAAATAGCTCCATCATCACGTAATAAATCGCGAGCTAATTTTAACCTTGGATACATCATATTTAACCAATTGGCATGAAATCTATTCTGAGAATCTGTATTCTTAACAAATCTATTTCCAATATCATCTATATTGTTTTCTGCTAAATCAATAGATGCTTGGTCCTCTTTATAATTGTCTTTATAGACAAAGTCATTACCAGTGTTATAAGGTGGATCTATGTAAATCATTTTTACAGAACTATAGTAATTCTGGTGAAGAAGTTTCAGAGCTTCTAAATTATCCCCTTTTATGTATATATTTTCTGCATTCTCGTCTGATTCAGAAAAACACATTTTTAATGTTTTTCCCTTAATATCAGTCATAGCCTCTTTTTTTGCATTAGTTTTTCCAGCCCATGTCAATTCAAATTTTTCTTTCCCAGTCTCATTAAACTGCCCAAGTTCCTCCTTTAACGCATCATAATCTACTTCCCCATCCCTTATAATGGAAGGAAATAGTTTAGCAATTAACTCAAGCTTTCTACTATTACCATCAAATATTTTTTGAGAAATTCTTATATTATCCATTTTTATACCTTCCTACTTACTCAATTCCTGCTATTTATTTATCGGAACGATAGCTCTAAAAAAAGGAGACATTGACCTATTAACTGAATTTAATAAATTATTCCTACTATTCTCACATACATACTTTCCTAATTCTGCTTTATCAATTTCTTTTATTGAAATAATCCTATAATACTCTGATGGATAAACCCCTTTATCAAATAAATATTCTTTATAATAGGGTGGACACCCTGATTTAGGTTTATCTTTCACAAAGCAATCTATTACACACTGATAAGTACCATCCTTACCACACAAAATCATTGTTGGTTCATCCGTGTCCAATATTTCATTCATAAAACTATCAGATGGAATAGTTCCCACTTTTCCAAACCAGCAATAGCCATACTTGTTAACAACTTCAATATGCTTACTAATACAATTGTCAATAATATGTGTCCCATACTTTAACACTAGGAACTTTTGTCCTTCTTTCATATATTTCTTCTCCAATTCTCAAATTTCTTTATAATCTTTTTTATTTCTTTATTTGCAATTATTTTATCAGCATTTGTATGAATCTTTGTAACATCCTCTCTTGCCTTTACCAATTCCACAAACGTATGATATATCTGAATCGCTTGTGATTCACTGTACCAAACATTATCACTTAATAGTAGTTCTGTGTTAATATACGCCGACTTGTGTTCAAGCAAATACAATTTATAAAACCATTCCCGATAGAATACCAGCTTATCTGTCTTATTCTTTATCTTGTCAAATGATAAATATTCAAGATACTTTCCTATACCTTCCCCTGGCAGTCCATATGGATATTTCTGTGACAGATATAAGTCCTCAACCACAATCTGATTCTCTTCAGTCTGACTGAGACGCTTATCCGCAAATGAGTATTCCTCATCTTTACTGTCATAGAATCTCATGATGCAAAGCGGTTTTATTAAGCCTTGATATATACTCGCTATAAAATTAGCATCCTTTATGTTTTCCAACTCTATCTCGTAAAATTGTATGACCTGACATCGATACTCGTCATTGACCAACGATGGAATTTCTTCACCAGCAATTTGATAAGTCATCTTAACAGATCTGACAGACTCTTTTATCCGCCTTTTGTCATTAGGATTCAACTCCTTCGGAATAAAGTCCTTCAGTTTAATATCAAGGTTTGTTTCAAATCTTTTCGGAATATCAAACATTTACTCTACCACCAAAAATGATACTAATTCAAAATCGTCAACAGATTCATTTGCAAAGGCATTATTAAATCCGCTAAAGTCAAACATCATCTGAACTGCCTTTGACTCTTCTTCACCCTGGATAAACTTTATTGCTTTATTAAGTAGTCCTGAATAGAAGTCCATCTTTGTTGCATTATCGGTCTTGTCAAAGAATCTTTGGAACAATTCTTTTACAGGCTTGTTTTTGCTATAACATAACTTTCTGAATTGCTTAACCGTTTCTCGTGCCTGAGCATTTCCGTAAAGTATCTCACCATCATTTAAGATATAAATCATGTAATATGGATACAATGAACTGTCTGACTTAGGTTTTTCAAGTTCATTCCTGTGTTTAAAGCAGAATAGCACGCCCTTACTCTCATCATCAGTTACAGAGTACACTCCATTAGGCACCTTCTTAATCTCAGGATTTGCATTGATGTACTCAGAAAGCTCATTCAGGTATTCGTTCATGTTGAGGTCTGTCAATGATATATTTTCATTGGCATCTTCTATATCTATTACTTCATCCTTAAGCCTTTCCAATTGACGTTTACGAAAATTAAAATCATTCATTTCCGGTGTAAGTATATCTTCATCGCCTGTTGATACCAGGTTAAGAGTAGTCATCTTACCCTTTACTCTTTGCTCTAATCCTAGATATTCATTCAGTTCCATGTTAGGGAAGAAGTTTATCATCTGTATGCTCGTATTCTTACTTCCAATACGATCAATTCTTCCAAAGCGCTGTATCAGGGACACTGGATTCCACTGAATATCAAAGTTAATTACTGTATCACAATCCTGCAAGTTCTGACCTTCTGAAATACAATCTGTACCTATAAGAAGATCAACCTGTTCATCCGAAGGTATTTCTTTTTTCATCTTTGATACCGGTGAAAAGGCACAGAGAACGGAATTAAAATCATTGTCTACCTTCTTGTTATTTGTTCTTATTCCTCTTCCTGCTACCGTTGCAGTAAACACTCCGAATTGCACCATGTAATCTGATAACTCGTCATATAGATAATCTGCTGTGTCTGCAAACGCTGTAAATATTATTACCTTCTTATTACCTGAGTTATATGGAGTATTTGTAACCTTATCCACCAATATTTTCTTAAGATCAATTAACTTCTGATCTCTATGTTCATCAAGAATCTTTCTGGCATTCTTATGTATTTCCGTTACAACAGCCTTATCGGATTCAAGATCTTCTAAATAGTCATCCACACGAAGATGCTTGACATCAATTTCATATTTTCCTTCAATATAAACCTCTTCTTCATCAAAATCTGTTTCTTCCTCGTCAACTAGTCCCGATCCCTTACGAAGTAATTCTTCGGTTCTATCAATTCTTTCAAGCAATCTCCGCAGTGTTTCTTCAAATGAATAAACCGAGCTTTCAAGTCGCTTAAACAGATTGAATCTATGAAGAATGATCATACCTCTTGATTGTGTATCAAAAGATATCTTTCCGCCATGCTTACCTGAAAGAGAATATTTTTCCATATAATTTTTCTTATACTCTTCCTTGATGTAACTTGTAGGTGTATAGACAGACAGTATCAGTGCTTCTAATAAATCATTAGTATCTCTAAAGTTTAACAGTTCCCCCTTGCAATCTATATCGCTATTCTTAGTAAGTGGCTTATTCTTATCAGGAAATTTCCCTACATCTTTATTTCCATAGTAATTTGTAATATGCTTTCTGCTTCGTGATATTGTCATCAATTCAAGCAGTTTATAAAAATCCGATGGCAGACTATCAAGCAGTTCGTTCTTTGTATGACCTGGTTGTTTTTCCCATTGATTTATAATTGTTGATGATCTTCTCAAAAGATTGTCAATGCTTGATATGCCCTCGTCTTCAAAAGCAAAATCTTCATCATGCGTGATAATACTGAGCTGGTTCTTCAAATCTACGAGAGAGTTATTAACTGGTGTCGCAGAAAGAAGCAATACCTTTGTATTATTATTTCCATGCTTGATAACATCCTGCATAAGTCTTGCATATCGCGTCATAACAAGCTGGTCATTTTCATCGTATCTATCATTTCTGTTTCTGAAATTATGCGATTCATCTATAACAACAAGATCATATAACCCCCAGTCAAACTTTTTCAGATCCATACCTGACTTTGACATGCCTTTATATCTCGAAAGATCAGTATGATACATGATTCTATAATTAAACTGTTCATGCAAAAATGAATCTTTATAATCTCCTCTGAATGAATTCCAGTTATCATAAAGCTTTGCCGGTGTCAGCACTAACACACGATTCATACCGAGTTCAAAATACTTTATAACGGCCAATGCCTCAAAAGTTTTTCCGAGTCCAACAGAATCTGCAATGATACAGCCACCATATGTATTAAGCTTTCTTATTGCTGAAACGACGCAATCCTTCTGAAAATCAAAGAGTGCATTCCAGATTTCAGTCTTCTTAAACTTGGTACTGTCCTTTTCAAATCTCTCTACCCCAGTATCAAGCTGATGACCAAACAACTCATTCAGTGTGAAATAATATAAAAACTCCGGAGAATGCTCTTTATAAACATACTGTAAGCTTTTAAGCAGCTCATCCTTATAATCAACAGATATTTTTTCATTGAACCATATCTGATTAAAAGTATTGAGTGCACCAGCTATTTGTTCCTTATCCGCACTGCCGTTCAGGACCGTATCAAAATTTATGCTGTTCAGCATTTCTCTAGTATGCTTCTGCGATACTTCAAGTGATGAAGATCCCTGGATCATAAAATCATCATCTATGATTAACACATTTCCACCAACACGTATTCCAGGATTTACTTTCTTTATATTCACATGCTTTTCTATAAAATCATGCATACTCTTAGCTTTGGAAAAATGCTGCAAAGTATTTTTCTCTGTAATATCATATGCATTGAACAAAACATCTGTAGGATTGATTTCAAACTCATGAGATATTTCAGATTGATGAGGCAAGAATCTTGCATCTCTAATGACAAAATTAATCTCTTTGACATTGTTTAAATTATGCTCAAGCAAAGAAAAAACAGATAGCGTAAGCTTATCATTAACTATATTAATGACAGCATTGCTTTTACTGCTTAATACATCATTTATTCTCTTTATCATTTGTTCATTTGAATTAATGCTATCTTCCATCACCTAACTCCTCAGCTATTAATTAGGCTTATCAACCATACCTATAATTATAATTTATATGCTGTCCTAAAAAGCAGACTTTAATCATCAATATTGAATTCTAATCGTTTCAACAAAAAAATATAACTCACTAATGTGAGTCAACAGTTATCATATTTTTATCATTTCTAAAAAATAATTTTAACAAACCAAGTTAATATAAGTAAATATAAACGATTCTTGCAATAACATTTTTATATTCCATATTTTTCAAATATAGTTTTTCTTTTTGTTTCTATTTTATATTTTATTTCTCTACACATTATAACGCCGGAAACGGCGAAGTGATTGCTGTACAGACCGCCTAAGCGGTCTAGCAATCTTTTTGGCAAGCAGGGCATGTGGCTAGCCACATGCCATATTTTTCAGATTTCCGAACAGTCGGAATTCTGAAAAAATGCTTGTTAGGGAGGGCCCTAATACCCCTATTCAAATCAAAAGATTTGAAGCAACGCCCTTTCGGGCTAATTACAAAAAACAGCTTACCTATCCACTTCATGGTCTTCCTTTTCCAGAAAATCATGCACACCATCATGGTCCTTATCGAGAATGATATCGAGGTTTTTCTTAGCAACAGCTATCTCCATATAATCACGTTTTTCCTTATTATATGTTTTATATAATTCAGATTTTTCCAAATTTAGCTCTGCATATTGTTCCTTTAATACTTTTATAGTTGGGACCTTATCACCTTCATATTCCTTAAAACATTTTCTTGCTTCTTCATGTTCAGTAATCTCTTCGAGTAACTCTTTTTTTAGATTTTTGTTATACCCGCTCTTCTTATATTTCTGATATGCATCATTCGTTTTAGCATATGAAATAATAGCCTTTTGCAATGCAATGATCTTTTCCATCTTTGAATCTATTTTGATGATATCCGATTTCAATGCATTATATTTCTCATAGTGTTCCCCATGAACTCTGTTTAGATCTTCATATGACATTATTCCCAGGTCCGATAAAAAACTAAGCGTCTTAGCTGTCTGCTTCATATTAAATGATCTTGCCCACTTTTCATATCCAGGTCCTTTTCCTTCACTTATCTTTTTCTGAACATCTATTAGAAGTCCAAGCTTTTCTTCCTTGGATTTTCCATTTGGAGTGATATCTTTTATTCTACGACCTGCTATCGACTCATAATTCTCAGAAGGATTTTTTACTGTTTGCGCATATTCACCTCTGATCCTCTTTTTTACATCTCCTTCACGATAGCCTTCACCCAAAGAATCCAATCTTGCATATTTTTTATCTCCTGCCTTTTTTAGTTTTACATACTTTCCGCTTGCATCTACATCAATATCATATTGGTTTTTTAGTATTCTTAGGAATTCTTCCATTGTTCGTGGTTTTTCTAAAAATGCTTTGTCAATTGAAGCTCTGATATAATCCCTTTTACTTGGTTTTTTATGATCTCCAAGCCACTTGCCATATTTTTTTTTCCCTTTTTTAGGATTGTCTATAACTGATAGATTATTCTCCAGACATATTATGTCACTGACTTTTCTAAGTGCTTTTGCTGAACCAAGAAAGTCCCTAAATTTTCTTGAAGCATCAATGTTCACTGAATTGTATATGATATGATTATGGATATGTTTTTTATCAGTATGCGTTGCAACAATAAATTGATGCCGCCCTTTTGTAAATCGCATAGCCAATTCATATCCTAGTTTATTTGCAGTTGCGGGATCTATCTCACCTGGCTTAAATGCTTGACGGATCTGATAAGCTATCACATCATTTTTTCCTAATTTTCTTGTATGGTTTCGATCATACATCTGACGTAAAAAAGTAAATTCTTCATTAACGGTTTCCTTATCACATAAGTAAGAGCTTACGTATTTTTCATCCTCTGTTTTATCTGGATTCTTTATATAATCAGTTCTTAACCCCAATGACATTGAAACACTTTCTCCACCATGCGCATGCATAGCTATTATTCTTGTTGTTGCCATATTCCCTCCTAAAAAAGGCAGGTGAATACCTGCCTTTACACTTTTGTTATCATATTTATTTTGTTCAGGACTTCCTTCAGGTCCGCCCACAGCCCTTTATAATTATTTTGAATTTCCATCATGTCTTCCTTATAGATACTTCCTGTTTCATTAAGATGTCTGGCTATTTGATTTAGATTGTTTGAAGAATATCTCAGCAGATTTATGACTTCGGTTATCTCTTTCATCTCAACATTGATTATGTATCCATCTATTGCCATTTTGCGCATATATGAGCTCTTATTAGTTATATGAGAAGCCTTCATCCTTTCCTCTATAAGGACATTTTCCTCTTCTGTAACCCTAACAAAAATAGGTTTATTTCTATGTCTGTTATTTCTGCTCATTTAACTATCGCTCCATATCCTGACTATCAAGCTCAAATTCATTAATGACATTTTCTTGGTTATGCTGTACATTCAATTCTTTATATTTTTCCTTCTGCTTTTCTTCTGAATGATTACTGATTTTTGATACCTTATAATGCTTTGCTCCCTGTGATTTGCTTTTCCTTGGATTCTTACTTGGATTACTTACTGTATAACTGTCTCTGTCATCAGCTCCATCACTTTCATCCGGTGTATCTACACCTATCTCTGTATCGCTATATGCTATGTCACTATCTCGTTCCATAAGAACATCCCTACTATTTTTTTCTTGCTGCTCTTGATTATTTTGCATCTCATTCCTCCCAAATCTTGAAAAACGTATCCCTCTATCTGGTCTGCTATCTATATAAATATCTAGTTTTTCCCTGGCAAAACCATCCAGTTTAGCACCACTTTTCCCCTTTGCTATATGTCCCCTAAAAGCTTCCCTGTGTGCACTGATATACCCATTTATGATATGCACATCCGTATGTTTCCTTTTGGCATATTCTTGGATATTTACAAAATAGTCTGCTCCGGTTTGGGATACCTCCATCAATATTGCATCATCCTTTACTGTCTTTTCTCTGCTTTCAGAATGGTCCTTTTCAAATATATCTGCCATGTGACTTCTAAAGCTATAGCTCTTACCTGAGCCACCCCCTATGATCACGTGATCATTAACTGGGATATTCATTATCTTTCCTGCATTAACCAAATTCTCTGTGACTTTAACATCTGCGTAACTTGGTTCCACATTCCCGGATGGATGGTTATGAAACATGATCACTGACGATGCATTTGATAAAATAGCTGATTTAAAGACATTCTGTGTAGGAACTCTATTTTCAGCAGTATCCCCTATACTGACGACATTGAAATTTATAGGTCTGCCTTTTGCATCCAGATTTAGCACGCAACAGCATTCCCTGTCCATTTCCATTAAAGCTCCCTTCATGACCTCTATGGCTCTTTCAGGAGTAGTTACCGGCTTTTCACTATATAGAGGTTGTGCTGGTTTAAGTTTCAGTCGTACTTCCACCTGGTCCAAGGTATAAGTTCTGTCCGCCTTCATCAGCCATATCCTCCTCTTCAAATGATATTGTTACCATCGTTTTTTCATCTGCTAGTTTCATTGCTTTTATCATCTGCTCAATCAAGGGGTCATTATTCTGCCTCCTGTTATTATTCATTTATTTTTGGTCTCCTCTATTTTCAAGATTTTCATAGAATTCCTTGTCCCTGATCAACATTTCATCCGTAAATTCTTCAACATTATCGAGCACAGCATTAAAAAGAGTTTTATCATATCTGAGCCTCGTATCCATGTCCCGGAGCGCCATGTAATCATCAAAAAAAATGCAGGTCCTTACTCTGTCTGTAAGCTCTTTTTCATGAGGTTTCTTTATCACATGAGTAAAATCTACAATCCTTCGCCATCTGTCATTACCTACGTATTTAAGACCTGAAACTACAAAATTGAATTCATCAAAACTCATTTCCTCCTTAAATTTTTCTTTGGTTTTAACGTAGCTTTTCATTGCTCTCCTTATACAAAAGCCAGGGAATTCCCTGGCTTTCATTTACTTAAATGGTAATTCTTCCTCACTTATGTTTATGTCATCGGCTTGCTCAGTATTCATACTCTGATTTTTGCTCTCAACAAATTCCTGCTCTTCTGCAACTACTTCTGTGGTATATACCCTAATACCATCCTTATTTGTATAACTGCCAGTCTGTATACGTCCTATAACAGCTATCTTTTTCCCTTTACTAAGATACTTAGAGGCAAATTCGGCGCCATTTCCAAAAGTTACTATATTTATAAAATCTGCTGACTGGTCTTCGTTCTGCCCCTTTTTTCCCTTTCTTTCAACAGCTAGAGTATATCTGGCTACAGATACAGCATTTTCTGTATTCATATTCCTTACATCAGGATCCTTTGTAAGTCTGCCTATGAGAATGGACTTGTTCATGTGGTTTCCTCCTCTCTGTCAAAGGTCCCTGCCTCATCAAATGACCTGTCAACACTGTCCTCATCCTCAAATTGGAAGGTTTCTTCGAATTCTTCCGCCTCATCTGCATCCTTCTTGGGCTTATAAATGAAGTAGTAGAACATCACTCCGCCTCCGCCAATCAGGATAATTAATAGCGTAATGATCGGTAATGTGCTGTTTCCGTGTTCCTCCGGTTCAGGTGCTGGTTCCTCAATTGGTTCTTCTTCCACAGGTTCTACTGCTTTTGGTGGTTCCTCCTCAGCTATTTCCTGGACCTCAGCCCCTTCCGCAGCTTCTGCTAAAGCAAGAAGATCTCTCTCCTTCGTAGTGTCTAGAAAATATACGTTGTTGTTATCCTTATCAAAATCGATTATCAGATAGAACACATTTCCTGCATCCGTTGAAATAGTATAAAACTGTTTGGATCCTGCTTTAATATTGTCTACAACTGTTCCTGTTCCATCAAATGATAGTGGCTGAGGTTCCTGCGGTTCTTCTGGTTCCTCTGGCTGTTGTTCTTCCCCAGGATTCTCTGGCAGAACCCCATCTGCTGTAGCAGCATCAGTAGTTCCTCCATCTCCCTGTGCATATACCGGAACTCCCATAAGCAGAAGAGATAACATACATGTGCCGAGTACTGTTATTATCTTTCGTTTCATACCGCCTTTTCCTCCTGCTCTTTATCGAACGTCCTTTTTTCCATAGCATCCATCTCTTTTATCACAGCGTTCTTTTTCTGTCTGATACTGCTTAGTATCTCTTTCAGCTCCTCTGGTGAAATATTCAGGTCACGTATTCCCTTGACCATCTCACTATCCTCAATCTCAGTTTTCTTAGCCCTAAGTTGCTTAAGACGCTCCGTAGAAGCTTTCAGTTTTTCTTCAAGAATCTTCCTTTTTTCCTCTTCCTTTTCAATATCTAGATTTATCTTTTCTATCTGTTTATCCATAGCTCCTCCTCTCTCTATCGCTTATATCTGCCATAACTATAAAAGTGCCGCTTCCACCAAGCAGTAGTTATATTGCAGTACTTGACTGGGTCCCCACAGTTTATTACCTGGTTATTTCCTACATAAATACATACATGTGTTACTGTTTTCGACGTTGAATATGTTCCAGTAAGGAATATAAGATCCCCTGGTTTTACCTCATCAGCAGATATAACCTCACTATTGTCATATAGGTCCTGCGCTGTATATCTAGGCATTGATGCATACCCCGAATTGTTGTATACATAGTAGACAAATCCTGAACAGTCAAATCCAGCTGGTGTTGTTCCTCCCCATACGTATGGTGTTCCTACAAGTGAATCAGCCAGATAATATAATTTGGCAAAAGCAGGATCATCATTAAGAACATTCTTCGGGACCTGATAATGCTGCCTTGCACCTTTGTTCATTCCACTAGTCTCATCTATGTTATATCCATCCCATAGATATGATTTCTGCCCTTTTACTGACACCTGCGCCGTGAATCTCTGCGCACTCTCTTTATCTAGCAGCTTATACGCAGTATCGACTTCCCCATTATTATGAAGGTGAGCATATAATATATGATGATTTTCCTTGTGCGACCCTACTGCGTTTCCTGAAGCATCATAATCTGGAATAACTCTTTCTACCCAGGCATCATCTGTAAACCACTCATACTGAGTTTCAAAAAAATGATCGAGCTCCCCGACGACTTCATCCTTCGTGAAAGGTCTGTGCAAAAGCGCACTAAGATATGATGCTACTACATACGGATTATGTTCTACTGAAGCCACATCCGAAAAATCATATTCATCATATCCGGGGTAATTTTCACCTATCTTGTTTACCCAGTCTTTTAATTCAACTTCCCTGTCTTTGTAATATTGCTCGCATGCCATTATCTGTTCATCATCTGACAGATATGTGGAAGAAAGACCCGAAGCTTCTCCTGATGAAATCATCATTGAAAACAGTCCCATTCCTACATTCAGGACCATTATCATCATCAGAAGCGCTCCTGCTATCAGTAATAAATGCGGTCTTTTTATAAGTTCCATCGCTATATTCTTAACGGTATCAGCGCCTCTGCCTACCAGCGTTGTAGCCTGCTTACGCATTTTTACTTTCATCTGATGCGCTGGTGAATGTGCATTCTTATAGATCCTTCGGGAAAACTTTTTCTGCATGGCTTTTTTGTGAAATGCCCTGTATGCTTCATGTGAATCTGCTGGTCCTTTTTTCTTAACAATACTGGATACATTAAAAGACTTATCTGCACTTTTAAATTCTGCTTCGAATGTTTTGAAATCTCCATTAGCAAGTGCCTTTGTATATTCAGCATCCATTTTTTGTGCAGAGAATTTTTGCGCTTTTTGGTCCCTCTTTTTTTGCTTGGCTTTATGCTTGGCACGCATTTTTCCAACTTTACGCTCAGCTGACGCTTCTAAATTAACAAGTGTCTCTCCTCCGGAATCACCATAAGAATCACTTGAAGCGTTCTTTAGACTATAGCGAAAGGCATTCCTGGCATCTTTAGATGCACTCCCGGCAATGAACTTTCCCCCTGCTACTGCTTGTTTTCCAGAAAACTTAACTGCATCAGCCGCCTTGTCTTTTGCGAACTGTGCATTGGTTCCTTTCTTCACATATTTAAATGCTTCTTTGGCAGCATCCGTAGGCATGGTGGGTGTAAAGTATTCTGAGCCAAAGGCCGTTCCTTCTTTGTTCCTTTTCTTATAGGTCTTTTTATCAAGACCCATGTAATCACTGGCAAATTCAGTCATTTACAGCAGCTACCTCCTCAGGTTTGGTGGTGAGAACGTTATAAATCTTCCCTTTAGGGAAATCGTCT
This sequence comes from Butyrivibrio sp. FC2001, assembly GCF_000424125.1. NCBI lineage: Bacteria > Bacillati > Bacillota > Clostridia > Lachnospirales > Lachnospiraceae > Butyrivibrio > Butyrivibrio sp. FC2001. Next base: position 351,858 of record NZ_AUJH01000004.1, on the reverse strand, counting down.
TTGAAAGGTATTATTTTATTACCAAAGAACATCAACCCCTCACCGGAATCTGTTTGCGTCACATAGTCTAATTCCTCATCCGATATTCCAAGCCTTTCTGCAAGGATATCCTTATCACGTTTTGATTGTGGAAGCATATATATGAACTCTGAATTGCTGAATATCTGCTCTATCTGAGATGACTTAAGAAGATCGGTGACATTCTGTGTAAGCCCTGTTGGAACGCCACCCCATTTTCTGAACCTTTTCCAAAACTCGATAAAATAAGCTGCTGTCTGAGGGTCCCTTAACATCAAATGAAACTCATCTATATCAAACAACGTTTTTTTAGAAAGGTTCCTGTTTTTTGATACTCTGGTCCATATAAAGCTCGTCAGTATGACAAGTGCAACTTCACGGAGATTTGCTGTCAGTCTTTTGATATTGAAACAAACCACTCGGTTATTAAGATCCACATCTGTATAATGATTAAAAATATTTAATGAACCTGTTATATATATCTGAAAGCAGTCCGCTATCCTTTTTGCTTTTTCATTTGGATGCTTTCTGAGCCTTTCATAAAAATCCTGTAATGTAGGCATTTCCTGTGCAGTAGGATTTCTATGCATGCCTTTCCAGTATTTCTCTTCCAATTCTTCATAAATAGACAGAGTGACTTCATCAACAATGCTTATCTCATCACCTTCCAGTCCCATTCTCACTCCGCCAACTTTATTGCTGGCAATCTGTTCAGCTATCGATAACATGAACTGGCACTTAGTCTTTATTGGATCTTCATCATCGAAACCAACATCAAAGTTTATATCCATAGGATTGATATGCTGCTCCGATGATGCAGAAAGATCTACTATCTGCCCCCCTATCAGTTTCATGGAACCCTGGTACTCATCTTCGGGGTCGATAACGATAATGTCATAGCCAGATTGAAGTAAGAAAAACATTATTTTTTCTCTCTTTCCGGCAAATGACTTACCACCACCGGGAACTCCCAGATACAACCCATTTGGATTCTTTAAAGTTGTCCTGTCAGCAAGTATGAGCTCATTGGTTAATGGATTTACCCCGTAATATGGTGATTTTGGCATAAACAATTTAGCTGACGTAAATGGATTTAGCATAGCAAGCTGGCTTGTCATTATTGTCCTTTGGATCTCTACTTTGTTTACACCTATAGGAAGACATGAAACAAATGCCTGCTCCTGCTGATCTCTTAACAAAATAAGCTGGCATGACTGCTGGCTTGCTATCTTGTCCAACTGCTCCCATGTAACTTTTAGATCATTCATGGTTTTTGCAAAGCAGCATACAAGCACGGTTATGTTAAAAAGATTTTCGTTACTGGAATTTATCTCATTAAGCATTTTGGCAGTATCTTCGCCATTTGCTGTAAGTTCAGGTGGAAGAATATCTATATCATATCCTTCATTAGATGCATGCTTTTGTTCCTTTATTTTTGTGGAATTAAGCTGCATATTTCTTTTCTGTATATATTTTTTTGCTTTTACCCTATCTATAGGGTCTATATGAATACTTACAATTATCGGAGTGTCTATAGAAAGAAGATCCGTTATCAGTCTGTCATCTACACGGGGACAGTCTAATGAGAGAAGCGATACTTTACCATATATGTCCCCCATCCTGAAATATTTGCCATTGACAGGAAATCTAAAAGAAATTGGTGCTATGAAATCCTTTGTTGATAATCCATTTTTCGAAAGAAGATTCCAATTGAATCTGAATTTATCATTTCCCTCAGGATGCATTGCTGCATGAAGTACCCGTAATCTTTCTGTACCATCTAAGACATGACTCTCTGCCTTAAGCCCGGCTTTTTTTAGATTTGCCTGTATAGCCTCATCAAGGTCCTTTGTTTTTTTAGCTGCAATTACCGGATTGTCTTCTTCTATGGTGTATGTAAGATATCTGTTCTTCCGGATTCCCTTGTTACCCTTGCGCTCCTTGTCAAAAAGAATATCTGTCAGTTCATCCCTTAATTCATCATAAGAGTCTCCTGTATCTTCTATGATCAGAGCCTTATTTAGTTCCTCCTGGGTGATCCTTGTATTCATGTATGTCATCTGAAGATGAACATCTTCTGTAAAGAAATTGTATAGGTCTGATAGTTTGCGAAAAACTGTCTCTTTATCTGGACTGTCTTTTAATACATAGTTGATGTCATCATAATTTATACTTTTAGAAAAGCGGTATCCTTCAAGCTGGCAAAGACCATTCTTATACATTGCCCTGAAAGGGATTGTATTTTGGGCAGTCGTCGGAAATTCTCCGTCCTTTTTTGCCTTCTTTATTGCCTTTTCCATGCGTTTTCTGTCTTTTATCGAAATTGGTGCATTAGCACCTTTTATAACTGTTTTCTTTTTAATCATGAATTATCCCTCATGCATCCTTTTTGGTCATACCCTTTTTACTATTTATTCTCAGGATTCTTTTTATCTTTTCCTTACGCCTTGAGCTGATTTTTTTACGTTCTTCCAGCCTCTTCTTCCCATCTCTGACCATCTGATCATATTTTTCTTCAAGTTTTCTCTGCTTTCTGATTGCATCAAATGAATTATTGGTCGCAAACGGTCTTTCAGAGCTGGTCAGAAACATCAGACGTACCTTATCCTTAATTATCTTCTCTAAATATCTTCCATGAACATCTTCATACGTCCCTATGAAAAATATCGGTATCGCCATAAAGCATATGATCAGGCAGGATATCGTTGTATCTATATGATTGTTCATCAGTATGATATATACCGGTACTCCGATTATCCCTATTGCAAGAAAGCTTAGTATCTGCCGTACTGTAAACCCGTATATCGGTCTGTCCTTTATCTTATTCAAATCACAGTGATTGTCCGTATATGCCATTTCTTCACCTCTGTTAATGTGCCCCTAGCGTCACATCGGCAACCTTCTTGGTTGAGAATAATCCCATGCAGAGTGCTATAACATACATGAGAGTGTCCCATATAAGATTTCCAATGGATCCGCCACCTGTTGTTGCAAGATTGACTATAAGAACATCGAAAACTGCAACAATTATCAATACAAAGAATCCCTGTAGCCCCAATGCAGCTATATTTTTTAAATAGTTCTGTCCTACGTTGTTTTGTCCCGAATCCATCAGTGTCGCCATAGGTATAGCCGCGGCTGAAGAATAAACAAGGATACTTATTACTCTGAAATACATAACTACTTTGCATAACGTTGCAACAATATTTACCATGAATTTACATATCTGAAGTTGAATTATTATGCTGAACATTGTTCCTATATCTTCTGGATCTACTGAATTCACAAGTTCATCAAGACTCGACTGCAACTGCATATTCACATTTGATGCCGCCATAGCTCCACCTGCCTTTTCAAGGATAAAACCGGTAACATCAAATATCGCCAGTATAATGTCATATGTCTTTGTCACAAGAACTATTCCTATAGATGTGAACAGTATCCACTTGAATACAGGCATGAACGTCATCTCTTTATATGTATTTCTATCTTGGATTATCTTTATGAAATTTATAGTCATTAAATATGCAAGTACCAGACATGCCACAGGGACTATCGCTGCATCTGATATTTTCTTGATCATCTCAAACAGAGATGCATCATATGTCCCCGGATTAACATCTGTAAGTTCAGTTATGGATCCAGTCAGCCCATTTAATGAATCAAAAAATCCTGCAGCTGCACCTTTTAACATTTCTAGCAGCACAGATTGAAAATAACTACTTAACCATTCCATTTCTCAGCTCCTTACAGAAAGGGCACTAAGCCCTTTCTGCTAACAAAAACTACTTTCTAATTCCCGGAACCAGTGGAGCAGTCACGATATATCCTGCCTGAGGTTTCTTTGTAGCATCTGTTCCTGTACCATTAACCATATCTTTGAGCTTTGGCACAAGTGTCAACCCAACTGCAATGATGATTGCACCACCTACAAACATAGAGATTCCTGTTGCCCTGATAGCCGGATTATTGTCTGCCTGAGACTTTCCTACTTCTACAAGTCCTCCAATAATCGCAGCCGCTCCAAGTAATGTGACTACTGTCTGGAGAAGATCGACTCCACTTTTAAAAAACTCCATTTTGATACCTGAATCCCAATCCCTTAATAGCCCATATTTGTCGGTTTTTTGCATTTTCAAGTAAACCCAAGAATACATTTGTCGCTATTTTGTCGCTCACATAAATGCATATTTTAGGTGGGATTCTCCTCCTTTCCTTTTTTATATTTATAAACGCAGCTCATCGCTGGATTTATACTGCATTTTCAGTAAGATCTATTTCATAACTGTCATATCTTTCATCTGCACACAAAAATGAATTCCTAAATTCGTCAAGATACGCATTTATATCAAATTTCTTACTACTGTCTGCATCTACTGTATATTTGTATAAAGGGTGTTTTGTACTGTCATATTTATCTGAATAAAAAGCCGGAACTCCTCGGAGCTTTACAAGGCACTTATTCCCTGGCATGTTTCCAATCTCTTCTACGCTCTTTAATTTTCTTCCTGTTTTCTTATAATTACTGCCAAAGCTCCTATTCATGCCATACGTATCACTCTGATCCATAACATCGATCGTTTCTTGTCCCAATAGTTCAGACCAATCTTTCCATGATGTAAATTCATTTCCTCCAAGGAAGCTCTTGACATCACATGAAGCCTCGATATTTTCTGCTTTTTTATCTCCATACAGGTCCACCAACTGGTTTTTTGCCTGGAAGAACATCCATAATGAGATACCTCTGGATCTAAGCTGCGATATAAGATGTTCTAGTTTTGGTATCTGTCCCGTGTTGTAGGTTTCATCCCACAATACTCTTACGTGATATTTTAAATGTCCTCCTTTTAGATCTGCTTTTGTCTTAAGCGTGTTGAACATCTGTGACAGAGCCATTGATACCATAAAATTAAATGTTGTATCTGAATCATCAATTATAAAAAACAGAACTGTCTTTTCATCGCCCACATTATCTAATTCAAGTTCGTCAAACTCCATGACACTTCTTACTTCATCTATATCAAATGGCGAAAGCCTTGATCCGACAGATGCAAGGATACTTCTTTTTGTCTTTCCAGCTGCTTTCTCAAATTTTCTATACTGCCTGACTGCAAATGTTTTTCCATATTCTTTCTCATGATCTTCAAAACGTATATCTACCTCACATTTTTCCTCCGGTTTTCCAGGCACTTTATCAACAACCTTTATTTCATCTATCAGATCTATCATAGTAAGCATATTCTGTTCATCTTTGGGATATGCTTCCATGATGTAGGCGATTATCGCTGTATAAAGAAGCTTCTCAGACTTTGGCCAGAACGGATCCTGTCCTTTTTCATCTGGCTCCTTTGTGTTTTCCATTAGCGTGGAAACAAGTTTTGAAACGTCTGTCTCCTTTTTTATATAAGCAAAAGGGTTATACCCCATCGATGCACCAAAATCTACGGTATTAAATACCTTTATCCTGTATCCCATTTTCCTTATCAGCCACCCACAGCTTTGGATCAGTGTTCCTTTCGGATCGACTATCACATAACTGGAATGAAACTGCAGAAGGTTAGGAAGGAGCACACTAAATGTCTTACCTGCTCCAGATCCACCATAAAATACAGCATTTTTATTTCTCCCCATGTACCATGGTTTTACTTTTTCCTGCATCGTAAGAAATTCAGTCTTAGAAAGGATGCAATTGTATCTGAACGTAGGGTTTACAAAAGGTTTTATATCCTTTGCTGTACCAAGCCTCGCTTCCCCATACTCTTTGCCAGGTCTTAGGTTCTTTCTCGTAGAATTTTTATATAGGACATACAGGAAGAGCCCTAAACATCCGCAAAGACCCATCATCATATCTATAGGATTTACCGAAACTATTGGGAACCCTAAAAGATTAGAAACATTCATCGAACTCAGTTTGTCAGATACTGAACCATCTACAGCCCTATACATATATGAAAATTTATCCATAATGTAAAACACTACGATATACGGCAACGTACTAATGATTTTTCCCGAATCAATCATCTATCTAGTTCCTGTTCCCTTTCTTCAAATCCTGAAATAATATCTGAAACAGTTCTTCCGTCTAAACCATGCTCTTTATCCTCTTTTTTGATATCATCCATTTGTTTTGTATTTTGATCCTTTTCTCCTGCTTTCTTCTTCGCTTCTTCCTGTCTCCTTTCTTTACCTGCTGCTAAGGACTTTTCAGATATTTCCTTATCTATTCCTCTTTCTTTTTCTTCTCCAAAAAAGTCTTCTTTTATGTCCTGTTGAAATTTGTTTCTCGCATAATCTTCAAAAAGGTGTGACATTACTTCTGCATTTTTCCCTGAAAAAAAGAAATGCACCTTATTTTCATCAAAATGATCTTTGACTATAGCAAAATCAACCCCGTTCTTTTTACATATATCTCCAAATTCCTTAAAGTCCGATGTGCTCACATCTACCCGTCCAACTGGACCTCTATTTTTTGAATCAAACTTTAAAAAGTCCTTTAGAGCATTATTACCTTTAAATACCCTAGTCCTATTTTCATACATCTTTAACGCTTTACCTATTCCAATGGCAGTTATTCTTCCTGCTTTATCTGTAATGTTATTCGTAACCCTTACTGCTAGATGTATTCCCTTTCTGGACGCGCTTTTTGTAAAGATTCTTGCATCCTCTTCTCTCATCTTTCCACCACCTCATGATCCGTTCCATATGCTTTATCAGGCTTTTCTTTTCATGATCCGGTATACCTGAATCAGTTATCATTTTTTTTATTGCAATCTCAGATTCTGATTTTTCTACTATCTTGTAGAAAATTTCTTGTCCCATATAGCTGTGAAGAGAAAGCCCCATTTCTTTTAATGATGCCTTACCTTCGTGTCCAAAAGACTGTTCCCCAAATAATGTTTCCTCTTCATTCATCAGTTTTCTCCATGTTGTAAATATTATTTTAATTAACGTTTCCCTCTTTCGTTATCGTATCCATAATATCTATCCCCAAAGTTTCACAAAGCCTTATATATTCAGTAATTTTAAACTCTCCTTCCCCATTTATTTTTTTATAAAATGCATATCTGCTTATTCCACAGCATTCTGCAAGTTTTGTAATTGGTATATTTGACTTTTTAATTATAGAATGTAACAATTCGTAATCAACTTCACATATTCGTAATATATTAATTTTAGCCCTCCATTCCCCAAACATTAACACAAATAATCTTTCATCAAGGCAAATATAACACCTTTGTTATGTTTTATCAACACAAAGATGAATATAATTCATGTTTTATTTATCGATATAAGATTAAATAAATACTTTTTAAACCGTGTCTCTGCTAATTTATAGCGTTAAAAAATTACATAAAATTAATATTTTCAGTTGCGCTATTTCCTATTCTTCGTGTGTTATAATAATAAAAAAATTATTTATATTAACTTGTGAGGGCATATGGATAAGCTATATGAAAACATCGCGAAATTTAGGCGAGACAACCACCTAACAATGACAGATCTTGCAAAATTGGTAGGTTATAATACCGGGACAATGATCACTCATATCGAACAGGGAAAAGTTGATCTTCAATATTCAAAGATTTTAAAATTTGCAGAAGCTTTTCGTGTATCTGTTCCAGAATTGGAAGGATTTACTGATTCGAATGAATTCATTGAATTAATGGAATGTTTACCTGAAGATGGCAGAAAGTATATGCAGGATGCTTTACGTTTTGCTGTATATACTTATGGTGTAAACAATAAGAACAATTCAAAAGGGGCTGTGAAAAAATGAGAAATCATTTTTTCCAGCTCCCTTTTATTGCTGTTTTCAATATTTAGTTTTTCCGGGTTCAATTCTCACATCTACAGAAAAATTCTAAACCCTCGGTTATTTACTTTTTCTTAATCCTCTTAACTTTTATATTAGGATTAAGTCCTGACTTCTCAACAAGCTTAACGTTATGTCTATAAACTTTCTTACTGGTCTTAAACTTGATGGTGCCCTTCTTTAAGGCTTTGAAAGCGCCTGCGCCGACCTTCTTGAGTTTTCCTCTGATTGTGATGTATCTAACTTTCTTTCCGCCATTGAAAGCACCCTTATCGATCCTGTTTACATTTTCACCTACATCAACTTTTCTAGCCTTCTTGCACTTCTTCATGAAGTTCTTGCGAAGTCTTGTTACTTTGTAGGTCTTTCCGCCACCTGTTACTGTGTCGGGAATTACGATATTCTTACCGCTGTAATTAATGGTTCTAAGATCAAGGTTTTCTCCACTTGCACCATTGTAGATATACTGAGCAAGCTGTGAACCATCCTTGTTGTAATCTGTAACTGTAATCTCTGTGTTATTACCACTTGTCTTGACTTCTGTTACTGTCTTTGAGCCATCAGGATGAACTACAGTGTCGGGATCTTCTGCAGCTGTTTCAGCGCCTTTCTTACGCTGTTCTTCAAGGTCTTTCTTACGCTGTTCTTCAAGGTCTTTTTCAAGTTTTGTGACGATATCAGCAAGTACCTTCTTGTTTGCATCGAGATCCTTTGATTTATCATACTTTGTCTCATCAATAGTTTTCTTTGCATCTTCTACAAGCTTTTTGCAGGCTTCGCTGTCATCGGATTTAAGGAGCCCATCTGCAGCTTTTTTCTGGGTTTCTTTTTCAGCTTTAAAAGCATCCTCTTCGGGATCACCTTGACTATTGCTTTCTCCCCCAAATACATATGGATCACTTTGTGTTCCATTTCCGGATATAGTTTTAATTACCCCCTTGTCATCATTTTTAGGAATACTTATAAGCGGTACCATTGATCCTGAATCACTTGGATTACCATTCTCATCACCAAAATACCCTTCCATATAATAAACCATATTCTGTGATTCAGTTCTGCGTATAATTCCGTACGTATTAGTAGTATTTCTAGCATTCTTTTCAGTCATACTATATTTATACTCAGTATTAGCCTTAAAGTATATTGGGGAGGTTCCCTCACTCAAAAGGATAGTATCTCCATTACCTAACCCTATATGATTAGCTAAAGCATTCTCAGAATATGATACCGCCTTCGCCACAACTCCCGGCATAAGTCCAGCCATAAGTGCAACTGCCAGCACATAGCTTAGCAGCCTTGAAAATACTCTTTTTTCAATCACTTTCATAAAAAAAACCTCCTTATAAGAAACGGTAGTGTCTAATCGACACTCCTTTTTTCTTTATAAATCCTCTATTTTTCGGGAGTTCAAAATAAAAAGAGCATTGACCTCCCTTTTGGTATAATGTTAACGACCAAGAAAACATCCCGCAAAGGAAACAATGCTCGTGAACATTATACTTTATTTACTTGAAATCATCCATCAGCTCTATCAACAAAACTGCTGGTTGATCAACTTTATCTGTAGATATATTCCGCTTAAACAGTGGGCTTATGAGGATTCTCATTCTCCCAAATATCAAAAATTTAAGATTGATAAGCTCCCTTTGATTCTGAATGTAGAGCCCTGGGATTACAGGGATTTCATGGCTTACCTTCAGTGGCGTTACCCGGATGACAAGCCCATCAAACCTATACGGCGTCGTACTGAATGTGACATTCCCGATGATTGCAAATGTCCAAGGTGCAACGCTCCCAAAATATACCTTTACAAGAATAATGGCTCTAAAGGCCAGCTCCAGTGTAAGGTATGCCAGACGCTTTTCTCACCCGAGGATAACCGTCATACTTCACTTAAGCTCAGATGTCCGTACTGCACTCACACTCTTGTTCCAAAGAAAGATCGTAAGCATTTCATCGTTCACAAATGTGTTAATCCCAAATGTCCTTACTACCTGAGCAATCTCAAGAAGGTTGATAAAGAAGATCTAGACGAAGACTATGGCAAGAACAAATATAAGCTTCATTACATCTACCGTGAGTTCACGATAGATTTCTTCAAGATGGATATAACCACACTTCCTAAGAATGCTTCATCCCTTAAGTTCACAAAGAACAATGCATATATCATGTCCCTATGTCTAACCATGCATGTTAATCTTGGCTTATCACTACGTAAGACTTCTCATGCTCTCAAGGATCTGTACGATATTTCTGTTTCACATCAGCAGGTGGCAAACTATTGCAAGACTGCAGCTTTGTGTATAAAGCCGTTTGTTGATACTTACCCTTACGAAAAGGGATCTGTATTCACTGCCGACGAAACTTATATCAAGGTCCTTGGTATAAAAGGCTTCATCTGGTTCATCATGGATGCCGCCAGCAGGGCTATAGTCGGATATCAGGTATCAGACAACCGTGGTGTCGGTCCATGCATCATGGCTATGCGCATGGCCTTTCAGCATCTTAAGGAACTACCTAAGAACTTCAGATTCATAGCTGATGCTTACAGCGCCTACCCTCTGGCTGCTCAGCAGTTTCTTATCAATGCTGGAGAAAAGTTCAAGTTCGATATCACACAGGTTTTAGGTCTTACGAACGATGATGCAGTATCTGCAGAGTTCCGCCCGTACGAACAGATGATTGAACGACTCAACCGCACTTACAAAGAATCCTACCGGCCTACCAATGGCTTTAATAACTACGATGGTGCCAACTACGATCTCGCATTATGGGTTGCGTACTACAACTTTCTTCGGCCGCATAAACACAATGGTTTCAAGCCACCTGTCTTAGATGATATGGTCATGAATGCTGGCAACATGCCTGGTAAATGGCAGATGTTAATAATACTTGGTCAACAGACCATTCTCAACATCCAACAGGGTGCAACCGCATAAAACGGAGCGGAACCGTTGTCAAGGAAAACGTGGAATACCGAAGCGGCAGCGCCGCGAGGATATGCCGCGAAAGTTCCTTGACATAAGGTTCACGGATAATCCTGATACATTGGTCAGCAAGTGTGCTTGCTGGCCTGCTTCCGGCGAGGACGGGTGCGGGCAGAGCCCGCTTAACGGGTCAAGGGACTGGTCCCTTGCAGGTTCTTAGGGCGGAGCCCTAAGCCCTCGGAGAGCTTGTCGGTATCAATATCTACATTTTCAAGGTTCTTTTGAGCCTTTTTTCTTTGGCTCATTTTTCCATAGCAGACTTTACACTATCTAAGAAACTGTTTACCTCTCTTCTTTGGCATTAAGCCAATCACTATTATTTATTATCGCAGATATTTATTAAACATTGCTTAAATAGTCAAGTTCTTTTTATTAAAAATAATAAATATAAAAAATAGCAATAAAAGGGAGCTGGAAAAAATGATTTCTCATTTTTTCACAGCCCCTTTTGCTTCAATCACTTATTACCATTCTGTTCTGCTATTACAATCGAAAAACATATTTATAAATCACTAATCGATTCATAAATATACTCATTCAGTACGTATATCTGCCCCACTCCCCATAATATCCCTTTAAGGACCAGATCTATGATCACACCTGCTAGTATGGTCATCAGGGCTGACTTCGTACTGACTGTTGGACTTATAAGAAATACTAGACCACATAATGCGAAAAATCCGGCTATCAGATATGCAATAACTCCATATATTCCTGATAGAAATTCAAATGCTGTATACAGTATTTTGATCAATAGATATATAGGCATATAAAGGACTTTTAACAGTATTCCTATCATGTCATTTCTCCTTTGTATAATTATATGTTTTGCCCGCTATATCGATGGATATATCTTCTCCATCAACATACATTGTTCCCGTCATTACGAGTATCTTGTCAATCTGGACCTTATATGTTCCGTCTCCATTTTTTTCCCAGGTACCTAACCCAGTTGATCCGTCATGGGCAATTTCTTCAATCTTTCCGTCTGCACTAAACTCGATGGTATTCCCATTCTTATCTACATATTTGCCTGTTATTGTGCTTTTCCCGGGACTTCCACATCCTGCAGCCATAGCACATATGAGTAGAAATATACTTATAGCTCTTCTTACTCTATTCATCACGCATTCACCTCCTGGAGTTCTGAAAGCCTGCTGTAATCAACTTCTAGCTGCTCCATCTCGTCCATCTTATAAGAATACTCTCTGAGTGCTGACCTGACTGGCTCATCAAAACCTACTTCTTCCAGTCCTCTGATAATTTCACCAGCACCCATTCCCATCATATGAGCCATAAATATTCCAGATTTCAGGCAGGTAACGTACTCATCATCATAATGATTTTCTGTTTTTATCTTGCGCATGGTTTTTTTGAATATATTATTTTTTTTACTCATTTTCTGTACACTCCTTCTGTTATTTTGAAAGATTATTTGTGTTGAAGGATTTGTACATTTTTCTCTGCTTAAAGCATATCTATTTCTACGTTAGATTTACTGATAATATATTTGATTGCGTTTATGAAGTCAACAATATATAGATAATTTCTTGTTCATGCTTTTTAATCTTTTTAGAATGCCAAATGCGTATATTTAAATATTTTTCATTATATTAGATTGTATAATACAAGCACTAATACAAATAACTAATATATATTCTATTATTTATTTGTATTAGATTAATATATTATATAATACATAAGTATTATGTATTATAATATATAATAGTGATATGTATTATACTATATATTAGTAATATACATTATATTATATATTACTATCTCTCTTATATATTACACTTATATCATAGTATTATATATGACATATATATTATATATTATGTATTAGTCTTATATATTATATATTCTATTATACTATATATTATATTACTCTATTATATCATATGCTATATTATATATTTGTATTATTTATGATATTATGCTATTATATTATATATAGCTATTAGTTCAACTATTAGTTATTCTATTATATTTTTGTATTACATTTTTATAATATATTTTTATAGGAGATTATCATGGCAATAAAAATAGCGATTGCAAATCAAAAGGGCGGGGTAGGGAAAACAACTACAGCAATAAATCTGGCAGATGCACTAAGCCATTTTCAATACAAGGTCCTTTTCATAGATCTGGATCCCCAGCATAATTCTACCAGCACATATGGAGCAGAAATTGATGGTGTTAACACAATAGTAGATGTATTAAAAAAAGACTGTACAGCCAAAGAAGCAGTACAGACAACCCCACTCGGAGACATCATTGCTGGCGACGGTCTACTTGCAATTGAAGAAAATACTTTTAATGCAAAGAAAGCAAGAGAAGGACTTTTAAAAAAACAGATTGCTGAATTAGATGATGAGTATGATTTTATAATTATGGATACTCCTCCGAATCTTGGAATATACATGATCAATGCCTTAACTGCAGCTGATGGCTGTATCATCCCGATCAAGGCAGAACAATATGCAGTAGATGGTCTTTCACTATTGATTGATACAGTCAATGAAGTAATAGAAGTTTTAAATGAAGACTTGAAAATATATGGTGTACTAATGACTTCATATGATTCTCGCAACAGCCTGGATGTAGGTATAAGAGAAGTACTTCCTGAAGTCGGTGCTCAAAAAGGATTCAAGACGTTTGACACCCAGATCAGAATAAGCCAGGACGTAAAGAAAGCTCAGGCTATAAGGAATACATACGATGATGAGGGTAATGTTATTGTAGCCAACAGATCATTATTTGAGAATTTCAAAAATAGTAATGCAGCTATAGACTATGTTAAATTCACAAAAGAATTATTGGAGGTAATCAATGGCTAAAAATACTGTGAAAACAAGCGCACTCGACATGTTCAGTGAAACAAAGCCCGTTCTAAAGAACAGAACTGCACAGATAAAGGCAGAAACTCCTAAGCAGCCTGTGCAAACATCTAAATCATCACCCAAGGATAGTAAGAATGAGACAGAAGCGAAAATAGAAACATCTTCTCCGGTTACTGCTGAAACAAATGCTTCTAATGAGGTTGAAAATAAACTTAGTGGAATAAGTTTGAAAATGTCAAAAGCTAAAGTTGAAAAGAAAAGCAGAGGGCGTAGTTTCTATCTGAGTGATAATATTTATGAAAGATTAGCAAATCAGGCTAAAAAGAATAACGTATCTATTTCAGAATTTTTAGAATATATATTAAAACAGGTATTATAATAAAGTTATCCACAACCAAATTTTACGGTTTTTATTGCTATAAATAATATATATAAAAGGTAGAGTCAACAACATAAAAATTAATTTGTTTGTTTAGGAGGTCCTGCAATCCAGACAGATACTGCATTTGCGGATTTTAAAACGTAGAAATTGGTTGTTAATCTCGTAGAAATTGGTTGTATATCACGTAGTCATTGGATTAATTTAGCGGTAATTTTGGTTTTTTGCATTAAATAATGCATCCAAAATTACCGTTTTTATATGACATTTCTTACGTATTCATATTAAAAGCGTAGAAATTGGCTTATGCAAAAGGTCTGAATAATCCGATCCAGTAAATTTTGGTTACAGTGATATAGAAATAAACCATTTTCTACGGAAATATGTAGAATCATTGCTATTTTACGTAGAGATTGGCGTATGAATACATCCAATTTCTACGGATTTATTAGCCATAAATGAAAAATGAGAATATGATACACCAAAAATACCGGGATAAGAGTGCATGACCATGCAAGTCAACAAAAACAGGATTTATTAAAGCCGCATATTTACTGGGGTTATTGTTTCCGAGAAATGGAAAAAGACAATAAATCTGCATACACCAATTTTTACGGTTTTAGCCATTATCACGTAGGGATTGGTGCATTTCTTTATAAGCTATGAACCATTTTCTACGTAGTTTCAGAATGGATATACATATTTCCAAAGGCGGTATAAATGGTGGGGTTAATAAACCATTATCTACGGATTATTATGTATTTCCGTAATAATTGGTGTTAATTTACACACCATTTACTACGGATTAATATTGACATGACCGTAGAAAATGGTTTAACCTAATATTAAATCCGTAGAGATTGGAGTATAATAATGAGCAATAAAGCAAATGAGCCTTTATATAGCCTTAGTTTTGTGAAATCCAACGAGATGATTTCAGCAAAATACAAATCATCTCTATTGGAAAATCAGGTAATGGCTATAGCATTGACCAGGATAGAAGTGAATAATGAAGATAAGGAATCTCCTTTAGAGGCGCGTCTTTATCCAAGAGAACTTAAGAAACTTGTAAGTGATGAACGTCATATTTACAGGGACCTTAAAGCATTATCCAAATCTATAACAGGGCATACTATGTTTCTTGAAGATGGTAAGGGGAACTTTAAAGCTTTTTCTGTAGTTCCTAATGCCACATATAAGGATGGCGTTTTCATCATCAAATTCAATAATGAGCTTAAAGAGCATATACTGGGACTTGAGAAAAACTTTACTACTCTGGAATTATCCGTAATGACAGATTTCACCAAAAACTCATCTTTCAGAATATATGAACTTTTAAAGAAAGATATTTATAAGAGTAAACCTGAAGTAAACGGTGGAAGAGTAGATGTCTTATATAATATCTCGGAATTCAGATTCATGATAGGACTTGCAAACGGCGATGATCCAGCTGTATCTAAAGAAATGGCGCGAATGGGGTCTCATATAGACTGGGATGTGCTATACAGCAAGCTTGATAAAAAGGACCGGAAATACGATGAATGGTATGAACTCCAGAGAAATGTTCTTAAGCCAGCCCAGCAGGAACTTGAAGAAAAAAGTGATATAAGGTTTGAGTATGAAGGTCTTAGGAACGGAAGACGAACATCTGAAATAATGTTCAGAATTTATAGAAATAAACCATCTACTTCAGTAATAACCAAAAAGAAGGTTATAGAAAGCCAGGAATCTTTCAGGCAGCTCGAAATGCCTTACGATCTGGAACAGTATAAGCCTTTATACGATGAATATGTTGGACATAATGATCTCACTAAAGAAGATATTGACATGCTTTTGAAGAAAGCGGATTTTAATGCAAATAAAGTTCGTGACGCAATTGCACTTGCTGATAAGCAGGGATACATAAACAATTATGTGGGATGGCTAATAAAATGTATTACAGATGATTATACCCATACTGAAGTTCTTGAGGGCAGTTCTGAGGATGCTGCAAGAATTAAAGAGATCATGAAGCAGTATGAAGAAGGTAAAAAATCTGGAGAGATACAGAGGGCTGCATGGGAAAGGGTTCAGTCAAACGAGGATTTCCCTGATTTTACTAATATGCTTGAGACGAATGGTGTCACACTGGAACTGGTCCTTTCTATTTACAAACTTGATGAAGTGCTCCAGATGTATGCAGACTGGAAAGTAAACAGACCAATAAAATTCTAATAGAACTTTCTAATACAAAGTATAATACATATATATATTATATTTATGTATTATATTATCTAATATATTACTTGAGCTAGGATTAATGTGGATCTTAGCGTATAATATTGATAGTCCTTAAAATTTTATTTTGGGATTAATGTGCTTGCTCCAGGGGATCTTCCCCTGGAGTTTTTTTGAAAATGCAGGCACGGTCCGTGATAATATAAGCGTGCCTTTGAATTAATTGGGAAACCCCATAGCACCCTTACCCGTTTCCCAAACCCTTCCCGGCATATTTTTCATAGAATTTCGGTATATCATTGCGTTGCTATAATAATATAGTTGAAGATCTTACTTTGCATAGATAATCTTTGTGGCATGATTCTTTTTATGAATCAAATCCCATACGTTTTCGCAGCTTTGGGGCTATGAAATTAAATAAAAGTATAACCGCAAAAAAGATAGTAAAATCAATCAGCTTTTCGCTGAAGATAATAGAGTGCTGAAAAAGGATGGAAAGTGCTGCATCAAATAGTAAAAATGCAACTGATTGTCCAAAGCTTTTAAATATGATATTCATGTCATTATTCCTTTATGAAGTTTATAGTTGCTGACATCGTCTTTAAAGTATGCCGGAGTCTATTATAAGCTTTTTACGGTTATCGCAGAAGTAGGAATCTATAGTTAAATTTCTCTGCTTAATTCTATTGTTGAAATCTTTCTGATAGCGTTAATCCGGTCCATGTTTCCTTTACATTATCAACTTCTTTTCATGCAAGCCATCATTCGTCACTGGCTAGAGCTCCTTTATTCATTTTTTTATTACAATACGTAAATCGATGTTCATGTACTTTAAGGATTTTTATCCTTTTTTGTTTTTGGCGGTCATATGATGCTTTTCGAGGAAAACATATTCTGGGATTTTGTTTTTTCGAGCTGATATCAGATATTTTGGATTTATATTTTCATCCTGTTTAAAGAATGTTATGTGATGAGGTTTTACATTGTTTGATGGTATTGATCTGTTTTGTTAATTTGCTAACTTACGTAGTCTAAGGGTACCATTCCGAGCAGCTTCGCAGGTCTGCCCGAGCTCCCAGACCACATGCTGCTGACTGCCTCCGAGGCAGTCTGAAAGATACAGCAAGAAATGAATGATTAAGTCCCCTCCTCGAACGGGTTCCCAAGGGAACCCCCTCTTATTTTGTGCGGATTTTTCAGGCCAGTTTTCCCTTTCATGTATAAATGCACTTTCATCGTTCCTCGCTCATCGGGCTTGCTGATGTGCATCGTAACAGAGGCATATCTGTCTTCAAGGGCTGCCCTACGGCGTCTCGTTCCTTGTTCCTTGAATCCATCTATGTCTCTGTTCCTGAAGATGCACGCAAACCCGAGAGATGAGCGAGGAACTCAGAAAGCACATTTATAAACACATGAAAGGAAAAAACAGGCATGAAAAATATCGCACAAAATAAGGAGCGCTCCCCTCCAGAATAAGTTCCGAATCTTGAAAGCACATTATAAGGCTCTCGTCAGCCTAGAAACCAAATAAAATTCAATTCAGTTTAATGGAGGACTTTAAAACATGATTACTAAAAATATGATTATTGAGGAACTTGAAAACAGAGGTTTTGTTGTAGATACCAAGATTGTAGTCAAGAACGGAATCGAGAAGAATGCAATCATAGTCAAGAGGGAAGAGGATGACAGAGTTGAGCCTACAGTATATGCAGAGGATATTATCCGCTCATCTTATGAGAACGATATGAGCCTTGAAGAGGTTATTGGCGGAATAGTTGAAATAGTAAGCAGAGAGTTCACTTTTGATATTAACAAACTTATGGACTCCGATTATTTCATGGAGCATGGTAGAGTTGGCATACAGAAAGAGGGAACAGAAGCCTTGGTAAAGCGCCACACACAGTTTGAGGGAATAGAGGAATATCTTTACATGACAGATGAATACAACGGAGAGAGCATTTCTATCAAGGTAACACCGAAAATGCTTGAAATGTGGGATATTTCAGAGGACGAAGCCTTTAACATGGCAGAGGACAATACAAGCAAGGAAACGACTATTAAATCAATGGCAGAGGTAATCAGCAATATGATGGGAATAGAATTAGCTGATGATATGAACCCCTTGGAGCAGATGTATGTAATCTCAAATAAGAGCAACATAAAGGGAGCAAGCGCAATCCTTGATACCAAGGCAATAGGAGAACTTGCGGAGAGGTTTAACGTTCATGAGTTTGTTCTGCTTCCTAGCAGTATCCATGAATGTATATTAGTTCCCAAGCTTGAGGGCATGACCATGAACGACTTTGAGAATATGGTAAAAGAAGTCAATGCAACAACTGTAAGCGCCGAGGATAAGCTGATTGACAGAGCGTATCTTATGACAGCCTAAAATATAGATTTTTAAGAAGTGGGGAAGAGCCGAAAGGCTTTTCCCTACGGAAAGGAAGGGCACAGTGAAGAACGAGGATATAATTTTTTCAAACCGGATAGAGTTGATGAAAAAAGGAGTCATAGGAAAGACCGGAAAACTTATTCCGGTTGAGGATGAACAGGGAAACAAAAAATTCATAGAAGAACCGGAGCAGATCCACACTTATGCAGAGTGGAAAAGGAGAGGTTTTACTGTAAGGCATGGAGAAAAAGCCGTTTCTCAGTTTCCAATATGGAAAAGGAGCAACAAGGCAAATGAAGAAAGGAGTGATGCAAGTGGCAACATGTTTATGAAAAAGGCTTTTTTCTTTAAGCAGTCCCAGGTAGAACCTACCGAGGAAATTGCAGCAGTCGGATAATGGAACAAAAAAGCAGTCAGAGCAGGGAATTATCACAGAAAACCTTTTGGTCACTGGCTGCTTTTTCCGCTGGGGGAGCCGAACCTGCCCTTTCCCCCAGACCCCCTTCCCCAAAAAGAGATTTGAACGGTGGACGTGAAAATTTAGCCGTTCAAATCTCTTTTATACGGGCGGCGCGGGAAACGGGATAATTAAGAGCGCCGCCCGAATTTATTGGACACCCCCCGACACCCCAGGCCTTAAAAAGAATGATGGCCTGCGCCCGGTTTCCAAACCTTCCCCAGCAGCGCCTTTAAGGCTTGAAAAAATGCGAAACATGATTGTTTCAGAACGTAAATTTAGACCTTTTCTACGTGCAGGATCTCATTTATAACAATGATTTTATTATAAAAAATCTTCTAGTATCTCTTATAATATTCTTAAAGCATTCACCAGTCTCGAAAGGATATCTATGAAGAATAAACTACAAAGTGTATATCCATTTCCGCTGAATTTCTATAGGGAGCTTTGTCTTGAAATGGATCTTGAAATGCCTGACTCCATGACAGAAGACGAAGAAAAAGGTATAGCATATATCATAGATGCTATTAAATATGATGAATACATGAGTATATTGCTGGAACATCTCCAATATGGCAGGACCTTTAAGAATATTGCAAAGGACAGGGGATATTCATACAGAAAAGCATCCGCTGTACTAAAAAAGGATCTAGAGAGACTTGTTAATTCTTATTATATCGGTCTGATATTTGGCTATGAAAAGTTTATCAAAACTACATCTGTAAAGGATTTGCGGTTATCAAAGCGTTCTATGCTGGCGCTTATTCGTAACAATATAAATACGCTGGCTGACATTAGAGCTATAGGGTGTGCAAAGCTAAAAGCTCTGCGGTTTATTGGGGATGAGTCATATAATGAAATAATCTTTAAAACATGGTTTTTGTGGGATTCGGAGAGACAAGTCAAGCTCAGTGCACGTTACAAAGATAATATCAAAGCTATTTTGACTGAAAAAGGCTGGAAAGCGAAAGAGATCAGGTCATTCATTGAAAAAATAGAAGATGGATGTTGTGATGTGTAATCAACGATTGTGAAGGGGGATAAGCTATGACTTATCAGGAAGTAGTACAACTGGCAAAAACTGATATTGCATCCAGGACTGATTATGGAAACAAGAAGATCACTTATGTGCCTTGTCCGCTTTGGGAAAACGGGAATCAAATTAATCTATGGACATATTGGCAGGGGCATCAGTTAAAGGATTTAGGCACAAAAAGAGTTGATGTATTACTAGTGGGGCAGGACTGGGGAAATCTTGATAATAATCCTGAAGTGCGCAAAAGTATTGAGGACATTCAAGCAGGTAAAAAGAACAGTTTTTATTATGTAAAAGACAACCCGACAGACAAGATGCTGATTAAGCTATTTCAAGTATTTGGGGATGATATTAAGATCATGACTCCTGATCCCGGAATGCGTCTGTTTTTCACTAACTATTCCTTAGGTTATAGAGAAGGACATCAGACAGGAGACATGACAAAAGGTCTCATGAAAAAGGATAAGGAATTATTTGAAGATCTTGTGTTAGTACTAAATCCGCGAATTATCATATGTTTAGGCAAAATAACTTATGAGATGGTTTCAGGACATCCCGTAAAAGGATTTGTTAAACAGTTACAAACTGGTGAACCGTTTAAAACTACATTTCCACTTAATTCAGATATTACTGTATATGGCGTTGCTCATCCAGGATCATGGGGACAAGCAAATATTGGCAGTAAAGAAATAATGATTCTGGCCTGGGAAAAAATCGCAAGAGATTATAATATTGCATTCCTGGAAAAATGAATAACACATAAAAAATGTTTCCTGCAGAATTAATATAGAATGAGCTTTGATATGTGGATATTATTAAATGATTTAATGTAAGAGAAATAGAAGAGAACTATGAGAAAAAATATCATAAAAAAAGAACTCATAAAGCAGTATATATGATGGATCTTTTTTAGACGTAAGAAGATCACAATATAAATATAACTAAACAGAGGATCACATTTATTGACGATGATATCATAAAGACAGCTGAAGAAACAATATGCAGAAATGATATAGGATCATTTGCAGTTCTGAAGAGCACAGATTCGATAATACATATTCGGGCTCCTTTTTTATGTGATAGTGATATTGGGAAATTAGCAAATGATGGGTTCAAATGCATAAATGAATTATGTAAACCGAAATAATATAGGACCAATGTGAACAATAATGACAGAGGGGTTATAAAAATCATATGATGGGATATACACATTCTATAATTGGATCCACAGGAGCTTTGGCTATAGCCATGGCAAATGGTGCCTCTGATCCGAAAACTTATGTTACAGCAGTAGTTGCTGGAGCACTAGGTGGTGTCATAATAGATATCGATACAAAAGATAATAAAACCAATCCTAAAGTTACTGATGCAGGAAGGACTCGACTAGCTACTCTTGGAGTTTTGCTTATCGGATTAACCCTGGACTTTTTTTATGGTAATGGGATTGTATACAAGATTACTGAAGGTAGCTCAACTGTCATTGGTGGGATAATAATTTTCCTCTTGATTCTAATAATAGGTTATAAATCAGAGCATAGAACATTTACACATTCTCTTCTTTTTATCATTCTTACAGGTGCTTGTGTAATTAATGTGATTCCTGAAGCTGGAGAATATTATCTGATTGGTGGAATTCTCCATCTGGCATTAGATGCATTGAATTATCCGTTTAACCATCATGGAATATGGTTATTATATCCAATAAAGAAAGGCAAAGGGTTGGCATTAGGATGGTGCAAATCAGCCAGAAAGGCTAATAAGGCATTATACTTTATGGGACTAATATTTTTTCTCATGGGTTCAATTTATTACTTTACATGTATTCAAGATATCAGATCGTTAATAGTTCCACTTCTGACATGTATTTATACAGTTATCAGTACCCAGATTGTAAGAATCAGGTCTGAAAGGGAGCAACGTCACATCATGCATATGCGTGGAGAGATATAAGCCTTTTTCTGGGCGGAGCTTGTTAGAATGATAGTAGTTCTAAATGGATATAAATTAATCTTAACTATTCGTTATATAAATCAACGTATTGTAAATAAAAAGCATCTTCTATAGATGGTAGCATAAAAATGATAAAAACAGTCTGTAAGTATTTTTGTACAGAAAGGGATAGAAATGGAAGATAAAAAATCATTATCACAGAATTGTGGAATCAGATGCCGCCAAATAAGGATGTCAAAAGGTATAAGTCAGCAGGAGTTAGCTGATAAAATGCATGTTACGGCTGCGGCTATTTCAAAATGGGAAAAAGAGGGTATTTCTAATATTGATGTGATTTCTGAGCTATCAAATATTCTTGGACAGGATATTACTGCAGATCAGATTGATCAGGAAGGTTCTATTGGAGAAATTGGCAAAGAAATTTTAACTCTTTTGGTCAAATGTAATGGCTATCAAGACTATTCTGATTTATGTAGTAATATGTATGGGATTCTCCGCGAAAGGTGCAAGGTTTTTGAAACAATAGTAATGATTTCCTTGCATCTATTATCTCACGGATTGCCCGCAAAGTCAGTAAATATCAGTGGTTATTAATTGTTGAGCACGCACTAAATTATTAAAGGCTGCCACTAGTGTGACAGCCTTTCTGAGTATATCTATTAGGCAAAGAAATGCTATTGATTAAAATTTCTTATATGCATATGTTGTTTTGCCAGAAACACCCGACTTAGCAATAAGCTTTTTATATTTCTTTAACTTATTCTTATACCTTACTAGTACTTTCATGTCTTTGTTCGTGCCAGAAAATGAATTTTTGTAAGTAGTCCTTAGACGGCGGGATCTGATCTTTATTGTTTTCAGATTTTTGCATCCTTGGAACGCAGCTTTTCCGATGACTTCGACATTTTCTCCGATGGTTATTTCTGTTAACTTTGTATTTCCCTTAAATGCCTTAGGAGATACACCTGTTACTTTATATGTGATTCCATCTATTGTCATCTCATCTCCGGTGTGGAATTTCTTGTCCTTCTTAGAGAAGCCTGTCAAATAGATTTCCTTATCACCTACAACCTTATAATTCCTGTTTGCAACATTAAAGGTTTCGCCTATCTGTTTCTGGCGGGGGCCCTGAACGGTAGTATTTTTAGTGTCTCCGAAACTTCGACTTCCAGAACCTGGAGTCTGGTCTTTATCAGCACTACCATCGCCTACAGGTGTGTCATCATGTGATTCGTTGTCACTGTTGTCTGCTTCTGTAGTCTCTTCCCCTTCCGTAGGATTGATCATCTGAGGATGCAAATCTATAACATATTTATTCTCATCAAAACAGTTATATGAGAATCTGTATATATCATCGCTGCCTTGAAGGTGATATTCAAATCTGGTCTGTGTCATATATGGTCCACGTGATATACCGGAATTAGGAAGTTCTCCTTCATAATTAGAATATACATAGGTCATTTCTCCATTTTGTACTTTATATGGAGTCGGTCCATAATCATCTAATAACTTAAAGTGGAACCACATCTTATGATCATCGTATTTATAATTGCGGTTTTCTATGCTCATACCATCGTATTTGAACTTATTGCCCCAAGAAACAGAGTCAAGGTCAAGATAAATATATGAGTAGCAAACAGCTTCAGTAATAACAAATCCTGCGGTATCATTCAGATCAAAAACAAGATCGAACCCGTCTGACGTAAGATTCTCAACTCTGGGATTGGAAATTGTAGGAGAAATAAGTTTCTGATAATGAGCGACATAAAGTCTCATCGTACCATTATAAGGACCTACATTGGGCTCTTTGCTTCTGTTAAGAGGACCTGCAAATGTAGCCCAATCTCTTATGTTACCATTTTTTCCGGTAACATAGACTTTTCCAGAAGAATCTATCTTTGTTACTATCATGGTGTGTGGATATTTATCGTTATCTGCACGCTGCCAGAATACTGCATCGCCTACGGATATCTTTCCAGCATTTGCGCCATTAGCGTATACATAATTACCAGTGCATTCAAGCTGATAAGACGTAAAACTGTCAAATGCTATGAGTTCCCTGTAAAGGGTTCCAACATAAGTACTACCACTAATAGGTAAGCCACCACCCTGTTTCATGCACTTAGTGACAAACTCAGCACACTGTACACTGTCAGGCAGAGAATTGTAGTTACTATATGCATACTGCATGGCTGCTTCAGCATTATACTCTACATTGTTTGGAACATATGGTTCAGCGGAGAACCCACCTGCAGAGACAGGTATTGCTGGCCCAAATAGGCATATGATTAACGATAGTGAAACAAAATAAGAAAAAATTCGTGACAATTTAGTCCCCATAAAAACTCCTCCCTAGAAACTATTTCTTACAACATTTGAGATTATAAGTCCCGATTATTAAAGAATCAAATGTTCATTACATTTAGAATTTTCTAATAATTGATAAAACTACAGAAATAATATCTCTATTATGCGCAGTTATTTACACATCTTAGATTTTCACTAAATTTTCTCACTATTTTGTAATGACTATGTCATCGTTGATTTCACTATATTGAGAAAGTTTTTCTTCATCCTGGTACTTTTCCAATTTGTATGGTTGATATTTACTGACTTTAAAAGCAATGCTAAGGCTGTAGCTCCGAATTTATCGGAGAACACCTTCTCCTGTGTGAAAGAAGAATACTTCTTGAACAACACGTTCATGAAACGCTGCTTTTCCTTGGTCAGGTTTTGAACAGTGACATAACGTGCGCGTGTGAGGTTTTGGAGAGCTTTGTAGCGATAGTCATCCAGATACACCTCTTTGTTGATTCTTCCAAAACGCAGGCAGTCCGCAATGATAAAGGAGTCCACGTAATCGTTCTTAAGGTTATTATGAATGCCCGGATCTTAGTGAATGGGATGAAATTACGGATATTATTTTAGAAGAAATAAAAGTTCATAATTCAGAAAAAACGTTTGAGGATGATTTCTGATATCAAAGACATGAAAAAGGTATAGTGACTGAAAAGGATTTGTACAAAATAATGGACATCACTTTTGGTATTGTAATAGTATCAGAAAGCAATGTATTTTCTTGGAATTACAGGAAGGAGAACATGCATATATGTATGGAGCAATTTTAGGAGATATGATAGGCGCCCCTTATGAATTTGACCGTGGCGATAAAACTAAGGATTTTGAGCTATTTGATAAAAGAAAATGGATAAGATACACAGATGATTCAGCCATGACACTTGCTGTAGCTAAAGCCATTATGTGTGCCGGGGAATATGCTGAAGAACTGGCGATGAAAAGTGCGCTCATATCCTGCATGCAGGATATAGGTAGCCGGTATGCTCAGGGTGAGTATGGCGGAAAATTTGCGATATGGTTAAGAACAGAAAATCCACAGCCATATGGCAGCTGGGGAAATGGCGCAGCTATGAGGGTTTCTTCAGTTGGATGGTTCTTTGACTCAGAAGAACGTACTCGTGAGGTTGCAAGATGGACTGCAGAAATATCACATAATCATCCTGAGGGAATTAAAGGTGCAGAATCCGTTGCTACTGCGATATATATGTTACGGAATGGGATGAGTAAAGAGGAAGTTAAGAGCTTTATAAATAAGGAATTTGGCTATGATTTTTCCCGGACCTGTGATGAGATAAGACCGGCTTATCATCATGTTGAAAGCTGCCAGGAAACAGTTCCGGAGGCATTGACAGCATTTTTTGAAGGAACTGATTTTGAAGACTGTATCAGGAATGCCGTTTCACTCGGTGGGGACTGCGATACACTGACATGCATTACAGGGAGTCTTGCAGAAGCATATTATGGGGTTCCGGAAGCATTTAAGAAAGAATGCGAAGCTCGCTTACCGGATGAGTTTCTGGATATAGTGAATCAAATCTATTGCAGGCTGGGACGCTCAAATATATGAGAGAGCAGGCACGATTAAGTCATAGGAGATTACCAGATGTGCTATGAAGATAAATGTATTGAAAGCCTTATTACGGCTGCAGATGCAGGGGATATAAGTGCTATGCAGGATTTTGTTGTGGAAACACTGAGTTCTGACGAATGGGATGATAATCCTGAAATAATTGAGAAAAGAAATGAATACTCTTGCCAGAGAAGGCAAACCGGAAGGTTTCATCTTTCTTGGGGATATTTTTTTACAGGGTATAAGCGTTGAAAAAGATGTAGATAAGGCAATCGATTATTACGAGCTGGCTGCGAATTGTGGTGAAACATTTGGCTATGAGGTCATAGCAGAAATGTATATCAAAGGTGAAGATGTTCCCCTAAATTATGAGAAAGCTTATGAACTGCTAGATAAATCTTCTGAGGTTAACCATGGTGAGTTACGTTCTGATTCAGGGTACTACTTCATGGGGGAGATGTATTTCTTTGGTCTTGGTGTAACAAAAGACTGGAATAAGGCAAAGAAGTATTATAAGAAGATCATCAGAAAATATAGTAATACAGGCAGTGACTATTACTGGAAGGCATGCGCAAGACTTGCAAGTATCTATGAATCAGTCAACGATCCGGATTATAAAGCATATGCAGAGAAATTGAAGAACGTTGTAGGGAAGTGTACCGAAGGGATGATAGATGAGCAAATTCTGGATTCACTGGGGAGATACGATCGGTAATGGGAAATAGAAAAACTAAAGAAAATCATTGATGCTTCAAATTATATATGAACGAAAATAATACTATCACATTTGCTAACTGAAATTTACTGTAAAATTTTCTACACTTTGAAATAATTTATTAAGTTTTACATGTATTAATTGAATAAATCCTTTACAAGCACAATCATATATAGTATATTATGTGCTGCTGCGCTTATTTTTATGATTTATTACATATAGCCCAACTTTATTATTGTAAACATTAATTAACCGCATGATTTATATATAGCGGTAAGGTCATTAAGCACTAAGAGGGAAAGGAAATGTTGAAGAAAAGTATTATTACGGCAGTAGGTGCGCTCTTTGCGGTTCTCACTATAGGAAATCCTATAAAGGCAGAGGCGATGGCAAATGGAAGAACATGGAGTACCTACATTACGCAGACTGGATATTTTTACGAGCAGTTAGACCCCAAATTAAAGAAGGCGTATCGTGCATACACAGAACTGATGGTTGAGCGCAGAGTGCGGTTCGTCACTTATTTTGACATTAATGCAAGGCTCGGCATAACTGATGATAGTGAAAAGGTGACAGAAGATGAGCAGCATGTCGTTGAAGCCGCATTGGGATATGACCATCCTGCAATAATAACAAGGATCAATGATTCTCATACACAGCTTGAACTCAATACTGATTGCATGAATGAAGTATTGAGCCAAGCAGCAGAAGTGGTGTCATCTTTTGGGGGGATGGAAAAGAATGAAAAGGTGAAGGGTTTTCATGATTATCTTGTCACTCATATTACATATAGTAAAACTGCCTCTCATGCATCAGATGCGTATGGAGCTCTGATTGGTGGAAAGTGCCTCTGCGTGGGATATGCTGATGCATTTAATCTTCTTTGCAATATGGCGGATATTGAGTGTGTTAAACAGGATGGCATGGCGCTTGAAAGGCATGTTTGGAATATTGTTCAGCTGCAAGATGGTGAATGGTATGAGGTTGATTGTACCTGGGATGACTGGGGGGATGACTCACCTGTTTTGTATGACTATTATCTAAAAAATAGAGCCTACATGAACGCACATAATCATGTGCATTATGAACGTGAGGAGACAGATCCTTATGGGTGTTATTACTGCATTACACCTCCGGTGGCAAATGGAACAAAGTATGAGTATAAACCGATATCCACACCAAATGATGCAATTGGCAATGATTCGGAAAATACTAATGGACAGACATCTTCGGCAGATTCGTCTAATAACGCTACTTATAATAATCAGCAGGCCGCAGATAACAATGCTGTGGCTCAAAATAGCAACGTACCCGACGATAAATCCGAAAAGAATATTGTAAGTGGCAAAGTATATGCTGCTGAATCCGGCGAGGATGTGACTGTAAGCGGTAGTGAAGCTTGCATTGTAAAAGGCAGTGGTAGCAGAATTCCTTCATATGTGACTGTAGATGGGCACAGCTATGAGGTTACTGAAATTGGTGATGAAGCTTACAGCGACAACAAGGATATCAAGAGCGTTACAATTCCATAGAACGTGAAAAAAATCGGTCGCAAAGCGTTTGCTGACTGCACAAATCTCCGCAAGGTCAAGTTTGTGGGAAAGAAAGTAAAGAAGATCGGAAAGAAAGCTTTTTGGAACATAGATAAGAAAGCAACCGTAAAGATCCCCAAAAAGGTCTATGATAAGTATGTAAAGCTCATTAAAAAGAGCAAGCCCACTAAGGGAATGAAGTATAAGAAGAAATAAGGCAAAGAGCAGATTTTAAAATATTATAGAGGCCAGGCCGTGCTATGGAAATCCATGGCATTGTCTGGTCTCGCCAATTAATATGCCATACCATATAATTAGAAAGAGTAATATACAGGTAGGAGTAATATCGTGGCAAGAGAACTGACTGATGAAGAAAAGAAAGCATATGACCAAATGCTGGAAGGTGCAAAACAGCTAAACATCTTCGGAGAAGAAGAGGCGCTTGATGCAAAGGATTTTATCATTTATCCATCAGATTATAATGAAGCGGAGATATCGTTATGAACAAAAAAATACTAGTAATATCAGATTCACATGGATATCCGGGATTTGCAAAAAAAGCCATTGAAAAGGAATCTCCCTTTGATTTTCTTGTTCACTGCGGTGATATCCAGGATTCTATTTCCTCCATAACAGGAGATGATCCATCCTATGAAGTAAAGATAGTCCGCGGCAACTGTGACTTTGGAAACAGTCTTCCACTTAACGAGGAATTCAAGGCTGGCTTCATAAACGTATGGGTAACACATGGAAATGCCTACAATGTTAAATATGAGGAAAGCCTTAAGACCTTAAAAGAGGCTGCTAAATCAAGATGTGCTGATCTTGTCCTCTTTGGTCACAGCCACTTTGCAGAGATTGTGAAGGACAAAGAAAATAATATCACTCTTGTAAACCCTGGAAGCATCTGCTATCCCCAGGTTACAGGTGATAAGGCTACATATGCAGTTATTACTGTTACTGATGATTACGAGATAATACCGGAGATCAAGGAAATAGAAGAACCCTTATAACCCAAAGCACCGCCACCGGGATCCTGCCAATGCAATGTGCTAAAAACGGCACATTGTTTTTTTTATATTATTTCTGAAAATAATATGATCGGCTTTTAGGGAGTTTTTTTATGAACGAGTTAGAGAATACAAAGAATATCATTGAGAGAAAGTATTATTTTGTAATTTTCGATGCTATAACCAAGTATCTTCGGGAAAATCCTGAAGAATTCTGGTTTGATGGAGATTATTGTTATCAGTATTGGTATGAGCTTGGGTTATGTGATTACAAGATTGTTGAGCTATACTCTGTAATGGATCAGGGAACAAAAATGATGGAAATAGTAGTAGAGGCTAGTATCGAGGTTTTTGATATGTTCGATATTGGATTGAACCGCAATATAACTGAGAAATTACGTATAGGAGCTAACATTGATTTCTGGTATGAGAACTTTGAAGTTGTATATAAGGCAAATTTCAAATTCAGAAAAGGATAACCTGTTAGCTGAGTTAAAAGGCACGTATCGAAAGATGCGTGTCTTTTTTGGAGGAAAGGAAGTTAGAGCACATCTGAATGAAAAAGAGGGATATATAAAAATATTACAATTATAAATTATTGCAAATTCATCGTTTCAATATGATTGCGTTTAAAATGTGAAAAAACTGTGTCCTTGCTGAATCTAAGATGTAAACGAAATTATAAACATTTTATAAACTTTATTAAACCGCATAAAACAAGTGTTTGAGCGCCTTGACAAATTTGGGGGGGTGATAGAATGAAAAATGTCACGAGGAAACGGTTACGTAAAACCGTATATTCATTCTTATGAAGGAGGGTCTCTTATGAAGGGATTAAAACGTTTTGGCGCAATGGCAATGGCTGCTGCGCTCACAGTTACTTTGGTTGTACCTGTTAATGTAAATGCAGCGGTTTATAGTGGTTCAGAGGTATATGATATAGACCGCACAGGAACATCTACTATTGATGAAAACGACAAAGTATCGCACAAAATTACATCTGAAACATATAAAAACAGAATTACTGGTGCTTCATGGGCAACTACTACTGAAGATGAAGATGCTGAGTGGAAAGCTCAGAATTACTTTAAAGAAATAAAGAAGGCTACTATAGGAACCGACGAATATGTTACTTGGCATTTCGAAGGAAATCCGGGAGAGAAAGTTGAGAGCGTTAAAATCAAGAGTGGAAAAGATGTAATTACTATAAAGAAATGCGGAAGCAGTGAAAAAGATGCTTATCCTACTTATGATGAGAACACAAAGCAAGCTTTCTTTAGAAACTATGATGGTTCAAGAGATGTTGTAGGAACTTATGATTCATGGGCTGATTTCTATAAAGCATACAAGTCACTTAAACGTACAAGATATGCTATGGAATATCGCATTTTCGGCAAGAAACCTGGAACAGCAAAGTTACAATACAAATTAGGTGGCAAGAAGCACAAGATTACAATTACTGTGTCTGACGACGCCAGAGCAATCCAGTCTGTTACTTATGCCGGAAAGAGACTTGATGAAACACGCGATAAGGACAGAAAGGGAAATAATGGTAATATTCTTGAGTCCCAGACAAATAATAAGGAAGGGATCAATTATGTTACCAAAAAGTCAGGAAAGATTAGTGTTAAGTTAGGAAAGGACTATAAGTTTGTAAAAGCTTTCTATGTAAAGGGCACTCCCTATGGCACTAAGAACATCAATATAGATAATTCCGATGAATATCGTATTGATAAAACTACAGGAAGCAGGATTAGAAGAAATCCTACAACCGGAATAGATCTTAACGGTGATGGAGATACTCTGGATCAGATTTATGGCATTGAAGAGAAGGATTTTAACGCAAATACTGTTACATTTGTAAAGAATAACAAGAAGATCAAACTTGATAAGATCCCTGATCAGGAAAAGACAGATATTACTAATACATCTGGTCCTGTTGGCGGAACTCAGTACACACAGGTTAGAAAGGAAGAATCAAAAGACAACATGGCTACAACAACTTTGTATGTTGTATACAAGAGCAAGGTTACAAAGACATATGGAATAAGATCATACAATATTACTTACAGAACAAGCAAAAAGTAATTAGTAATAATGTAAGTCTTATGTCCGGCCTGCATCTATGATTATTTCCATCAATAGAAAAAAGTTGGTTCGTGACAAAACCTTTTGTAGGCCTGATATAATATCAGCCCCTTGCCATTCGTGGCAAGGGGCTTTTCTTTTGTAATGATGTAATTGATAAAATTTGCGTTCCTTATTAAAAACAGGTTAATAGTTTCCAGTTAGAACATTACTTCTTGTTTACGAGATCCTTAAGAGCCTTACCAGCCTTAAACTTAGGCGCGATAGTAGCAGGAATCTTAATCTCGGCACCAGTCTGAGGATTCTTACCCTTTCTAGCTGCTCTCTTTGAAGTTTCAAAAGTACCAAAGCCTACAAGCTGTACCTTGTCCTTCTTCTTAAGCTGCTTTGAAACAACATCGATGAAAGCCTTAAGAGCCTTCTCAGTGTCCTTCTTGCTAAGGCCTGTCTCTTTTGCCATAGCATCAATGAGTTCTGTTTTGTTCATACCGTCATCCTCCTTCATAAGTATTGGATTTTGGGCACCAGCGCCCGGTTAGTAATGATTTTAGCGCAAAGGAGTGCATTTGTTAATATTTTATGGCAGATTTTTAGGCATATTTTCATGGCTTTTTATCCATTTTGACGCCTTGTAAAAAGGGTTTTCCCGCTTTAAAATCAAAATGAGTTTCCTGGGGGATGGAGATGTAGTTCTATATGGAAGGAGAAACCAAATGGACGTATCAAAAAAGGACTGGAACCTTTTCAGAGAGAACCTCCCCGAGTGGCAGGAAAGATATATGGAAAAGCTTGTTGAGGAATATAAGGCTATTCTTAACAGCGATCAGAACGCCTCAGATAAATACTGGGCTTTGGAAGGTTGCCTAAAGGCTGATAAGAGGAATCCCGGTGTTGTCATAACTGATATAAGCAGGTCAAACTTCTATGATCATCTGATCTCACTCATCAGGTACAAAGTGATCACTATGGAAGACCTTAAGGATTTCAGTGATGAAACAAAGGAAGTTCTAAAAAGAATAGTTGGTTAAGGAGAAAATGGAGCATGGCGGCAAATTGTTACTCAACAATTTTTGTAAATTACGGGGATGCTGACAGGGATATCCTTACAAGGCAGCTCAGGATGCTTAAGGAGAGATACCACTCATCTGTCGTACTCATGCTCGCATCAGATAAGGACAGTCAGTTTCTGGGTCAAAACGCAGAGCTTTTTGTCGATACAATAAATATTACAGATTCGGATGTGTCTGAAGCTGTGCTTGAATACTGTCAGAAAGGGCATATATCCGTTAAAGAAGCAACATATATGGGAGAGCTTTCTGATGGAGATACCAGACTTAAGGAAGCAGGTTTGGAAGTAAAGAACCCGGATGAGATGGCTGAGTCATACAAAAAGGCCATGGAAATGCTCCAGAAGATGGTTAATCCCATGTTAAAACGGTGAAACAGTCATGGAAAGCCTCAGAATAGCAGAATATCCTGTTACATATGGGATAATTGCGATAAACATATTGATTTTCATTCTTTTAAATACTGGAAAGCTGGATGTATCACGGCTTGGTTCGTCATACATAAATAGTCTTCAGGAAAAGCAGTATTACAGGATAGTGACGGCAGCATTTACACAGAAGGAATTCCTTCACCTTCTTTGTAATATGTATTCTCTGTACAATATAGGAAGGACACTTGAACATGTGTTAGAATCCTGGCTTTTTGCCGTATGCTATGCGGTGATTATGCTATGCGGAGGATTCATGTCAGCAAGGATACACAAAAAGATATCGCCATTTACGCTGTGCATAGGAGCATCAGGGGTAATCTGCGGTCTGCTGGGTATATATATGGTAATAGCATTTTCTGTAAGAGGTTTTTCTGGACTAAAATCAATGATACCTACAATGGTCTTACTTGCACTTATGACTACATCCAGGAAGATTGATTCTATTGGCCATTTTGCCGGATTACTTGTAGGAATCATTTGTGGTATTGTCATGGTAAGTGTATATAGTTTTGGATAGAAATTTGAGAAGAAGTTATGGTTTTTTCAACTGATGAACTACCACCACCGACTCTACGTCGGAAGTGGTTTTCTGCGGAGTTATCATAATAAAAATGCTTTGATTATTATTTTAGAAGTATTTATAATTGTTTTTTGAGATTTGGGTTTAGATGAGTGGGGATTCGTTATGTCTTTCTTTTTGAAAAATCTAATTAATTGCTAAGTCAGATATATCACCAAAATCCTACTTATATAGTAACTGTTGAGTTTTGAATTTTTTGTGGAGGAGTGTAATGAAAAAGGGATTCTTAATGTCTTTTGTTGTGGGAATGATTTTATTATTATGTCCCCTTAATACGCATGCAATGGGAGGATCAGAAAGAGATGTATCTACGAATTACAATATTGTTAAACAATTGATAGACAAGCAAGTTCATCCATCACTAACGCAAAGTCAAATAGATGAGTACTATGAACACTTCATGACAAAATCGGATTGGAGACCAGGACAGGTTTTCCCATATCCGAATGCTGGAAGTAATGTCGATACTATAAGTGATGGTAAATATACTTATAGCATTGGCTGGAAAAAAGGCTGCTATGCATATTCGAAATTTATTAATTGCGTAGTCCATGGTGGAACTGGCAAACAAAGCTCATCAGCTAAAAAGAATTCTGGAGGATGGAATACGCCAGAAGGAATAAAAGAATTGATTACCAAGAAAGCTCAGTTTGGAGAACATATAGTAATTAGCGATGTACACTCCGTAACCTTTCTTGCATGTGATGATAATGGTATTTATGGTCTTGAATTTTGGGAAAACAAAGGCTCACGAACACATTTAGTATATTATACATACGAGGGTTTCGCAGAGGGCGCAGGACAACATAGTGTATTTATTTGGGATGCTGAGACAGCTGAAAACATTTTAGGTTCGCTAGAAGTTTCAAATCCGAGAGTTGTAAATCTAAATTCAGACGGTTTTGATATAGCATTTGACTTAAAAAATGCTTCGGGGCGTACAGATTTGCAGTGCAATTGCTGCTTAGTAATATGGTGTGATAGTGATGTTTCATGGAAAGGTGATTTAACATTTGTATACAATGAAAGTTTTTCGTACGATGAAAACATTGCGTATGCTCATTTTGCTTTTGGGGATGACTTGACGCCAACATATATTACAATAGATGGTAGGTGGTATGGACGCTTTTTATGTTTACCAAGAACAGGTATAGAGCGCGGACCATATTTAGAATCTATAAGTTTAGGGTATAAAATACCTGGGAGAAATGATCAATATTGGGATGATTTCTATTTTTCATCCATGTTTATTGACATTAGATCTCAATTAAAGGATCCTAAGGAAGGTGAAGAGGTCACAGAATCTGACAATGGCGGAAATACGAATCCAGATGATACGCCTATTGGCGATGAAAATGCCAGCAAAGACCCTAGCAATGCGGGAAATAATCAGGCAAATGTACCTACAGTTAACACTTCACATGCAAAAAAGATTGGTGAGACATTTAATCTTGCATATAGGAATTATAAAGTAGTTGGTGATCGAGAAATATATCTGATAGGTGTATCCAAAAAGGATAAGAAAGTTCATGTCGGAGATGAAATGACAATTAACGGCATAACCTATCGGGTTACAGGTGTCGCTGCGAAAGCCTTTAAAGGCAATACCAAATTAACAGAAATTACGATAGGAGAGAACGTAGAGGTCATAGGCAAGGGGGCATTCCAGGGATGTAAGAATCTAAAAACAATAAAAATAAAGGCTCGAAATCTTCGTCTTGCTTACAAGAATTCTTTTGCCGGAACTAATAAGGAAATGAAAGTCTGGGTAAGGTTCAAAAATAGACTTAAGAAATATAAAAAGCTAATAGCAAAATCCGGGGTTTCAAAGAATACAAAGTATGCATTTAAGAAGTTTTGAGTTATGGTAAAGATATTTGCTGTAAACATGTAGAGTCCTTAGGAAGCAATTGCTTCCTAAGGGCTTTTTTGAAGATAACTTTCAACAACAGCTGTTTTTGTCACATTTGCTGATGGGAAATTTCTACTCCCTTAGGGTAAAATTGACCTACAGGACGAGGAATTACATCACCTTTCAAATATGGATAAATGAGGCCAGACGGTGCTGAGCGAATGCCCAGTATTGTCTGGTCTCGCCAATTAATGAGGCATGCCATATAATGATGGGAGAGAATATAAGGTAGGAGATCCAAATTGGCAAGAGAACTGACAGAAGCTGAAAAGACTGAATACAACACTATGGTAGAAACTGCAAAGCAGCTCAATATCTTCGGTGAGGAAGAGGAGCTGGATGCAAAGGATTTTGTAATTGATGCGATAGAAGAGGATCTATAACCCCAAAGCACCGCCACCGGGATCCTGCCACAGTGACGGTACCTTATAGGTTTCCTTTTGTATTCATTTTTGGTTTCCTCCTCTATGCTTATATAGTAGCAGGGAATGAAAGAAAATAAATTAACCAGTTTGGGAAAATAATAATTTATATTTTTCTATAAATGTGAGAAGGGATGTATGCCATGGATTCAGTATATATGGATAAAATTCAAGAATCACGCTCGAAAATGTTCTAAACTATGCGCATATAATGGTTTTTGAGGGAATGGTTTGGCGTGTATTTGGGGGAGAGTGTCAAGGGAAAACCCGTGGCTAATGAAAAAAATATGAAGCATAAGAGTTGCAGCTAATCAGTTATCCTGTGGTATCTACTTAATATCAGGGTGCGTATTTAAAATACGCGCTCTTTTTTTCTGTATTTTTGCGGCGGTCAGACAAAATTTGCCCATAGTCAGTCCCAAAAATGAAACAAATGCATCAGTTCTCTATATTTTTGCTTTTTTAAGGGTGTTTCGCGTTTGACATAGTGTGACTTTTGCCTTATTTTATGCGGCTTTCTGCCCTTTGGAAAAACCCAACCGAAAATGAAACATAGATTGTGGTATGCTTTTTTTAATGATTGAATATTTTAGGAGGTAATTTTGTATGTGTGATGGAGCAGAGAGATTTGAGGATGTGTTCAGGAAGGATGCACTTAGAGGAGGCCTCTGGGATGATAAGTTTATTGAGGATCTGTCAGCTTTGCCGTTTGTTAATGATGTTGAACGGACTGATACCGGTATCCGTTTAGAGTTTATCAAGGAAGCTTTTGAAGTTGATCCCAATAGATTCTGCAGAATGGGATCCGAGAACCAGTAAACATCTGTAATGCGAACGAGCCCTTATAATTCAAGGGCTCGTTTCATATATGCTATTGTATTGTTCGGGTAAAGGATTCATCACAGAAGAGAAAGGTGAGGTTATGAGCACCGAGTGCTGGGAAATACGCTACATCTAATCATAAGCTTTCATTACAAAATAAAGAAATTGTTATATATTACTGTTTAAAAGACCGAGAGCTATCACTGACAAAAGAACATATTATTAGTTGTGTTCTTCAGAATGTGGTATATCATGCTGAGACCAAATTTCCTTCGATTCATGACAAGACCGATGTGTATGATGCATCCGGTAACAGGTTAGCCCACATAGAAAGGAAGTTTTTTACTCTCCATGAGCGCCACTTTGTAACCATGACAGATGGGGCATCCTTTGAAATATCAAATGAGATTTTGCATATTATCAAAGATATTACGAATATCGTAGGTCTAGGCTGGCAGCTCAAAGGGAATATCCTGGGACTAAACTTTGAATTATATGATGAAAATGGAGAGATCATCGCTGTTATATCCCAGAAGATGCTTTCCATTCATGACAAATACTGCATTGATATTTATAAACCTGAACATGAAAAATCTGTTGTTGCCATTCTCATTACCCTTCAGCACATGATAAAGGACAGGGAAGCTACAGCAAGTACTTCATCATCAGCAGGTGCATCTAATTAAATCTTATGAGGTCGGATTTGCGAGTGATATCGGAGTCCGACCTTTTTGTATGTTATAGTTGTGATTGGATAAAAAAAGAATGTGAATAAAGGATTTAAGAAATGCATATGAAAAAGGTGCTAAAGAGGATGGGGCTTGTTGTAATTACGGCATTTAACCTTTTGCTCATATTTATAATATTAAGATTTTTATGGTATTTTCCCTCTTATTACCTTCATCTGGATTTTTCTCAGAACTACAGAAAAGTGGAGGGTTATGAAGACATAGTATTTACTTGCAATGATAGCGCATACAGTCGGACATTCTGTGGGCTTTCAAAAAATGCCATCGATGTAACTGGACTGGAGAAAGAACAACACGAGTCAGATGAAATATATGAAAAGCTTAGGAGCCTAGTAGGCGATGATTACTATATCGACCAGTACGTTCTGTCTCCTGATGAAGATCGGATTCTTTATGAGGAGATGCATCCCTGGGGAGCAGGTGCTCCGACAGATGATGAGGATATCTATTTTAAGGTTGTAGACCTTAATGATGGGAGCATAGTTACTCTATTTAAAGGACCTCAGCAGTTTTTCGATATTTATTGGAAATGATATAAAAAATCCTATAAGAAAATTAGCACTCTACTTGACAGAGTGCCAATTTGGTGTTATACAATATATAGAACAAAGGAACAGAGAAGACCATAAGGACTTAGGTTCCCTAGATCTGAACCCTCCGTCCCAATGCTCAAAAATAAATGTTTTTGATGCAAAGGAGGAAAAAACTATGTTAGCACCTAGTATTTTTGAAGAAAATCTTTTTGACAATCTGTTCAATTTCCCGGATTTCAGAGAACTGAACAACATGGAGCGGAAGCTTTACGGACGTCACGCCGACAGGCTGATGAAGACTGATGTTAAGGAAGAGGATAACCAGTATGAAGTTAGTGTTGATCTTCCTGGTTTTGCCAAAGAGGATATTAACCTTGAACTGAATGACGGATATCTTACAATCAGTGCTTCAAAGAACATGAACAATGACAAGAATGATAAGAAAGGACGTCTGATCAGGCAGGAGCGATACAGTGGCTCGATGCAGAGAAGCTTCTATGTAGGCGACCAGATCACAGAAGAGGACGTAAAGGCAGCCTTCCATCACGGAGTTCTGACACTTACCATTCCTAAGAAAGAACAGGAAAAGCTTCCTGAAAAGAAACATATCATGATAGCTTAAGAGCCAATAGGCTCCACATAATAAGAAATCTCCTAAAAGGCATCCCGAGACCAATCACCTCGGGATGTTTTTTGTATTATGATTTTCACGACAAATCAGCGCAAGAAAAGTCGGGTAATACTCATATTCTCGGATTAAACTAATAATATAAATATCAGAATGAGGTAGGAACATATGAATATACCAGTTACAACATTATTTATGCTAATGTCAGTAGACGGAAAAATCAGCACCGGATCAACTGATAACATGGATGTGGACAGGGATTTTCCTGAAATGGAAGGACTAAAAGAAGGACTGCATCAATATTACGAAATAGAGCAGACTACAGATTTGTGGTCATTTAATACCGGGCGTGTACAGGAAAAGATGGGAGTCAATGAGAAACCTATGCCCCCTAAAACACCTGTATCCTTTGTGCTTTTTGATAATTCCCATCTTACTGAGCATGGAATCAAGTACTTTTGTGAACTATCAAAACGGTTCGTGTTGATAACAACAAACTGGGAACACCCTGCTTTTAAAGTGAAAGCAGATAATTTGGAGATTATCTTTCAGGAAAACTTTTTCCTTGAAAAGGCTCTAGTGGACTTAAAGGAAAAGTATGGATGCGAAAGGCTTACTGTTCAAAGCGGCGGTACTATGAATGGGATGTTTCTTAGAAATGGGCTCTTTGATTTCGTGGATATTGTTGTAGCACCGGTCCTTATTGGAGGGAAGAATACCGCTACACTGATCGATGGAGATTCGATAACAACGAAAGAGGAACTTGGCAAACTCGGGATACTTAGGCTTACCAGCTGTGAAAAGCTTGAAGATTCATATCTAAGATTAAAATATGAAGTGGTGAAATAGCCTTGGACAGGCAGATTAATGAGGGAATCCGGGTTCTTGTTAACAGAGACTGGCGAGACGACAACAAGGACGCTTTCATCGAATATAGCAAAGGATTATCCATACCTTGAAGCGCAGAAAAGAGCCTTTGACAGGGCACTGATATCCTTCCTGCAGCTGGACATAGGTGAGGGCAGGGTATTTGCTGACAGTGAGGCGCTCCCTCAGACATGATGAGCCTATATGGGCAGTATAGGAGCTGAGAAAATGGTAATGATTTTCTATGAAAAAAAGAGAGAAGTAACTGGCTGTTTCAGCTAATTACTTCCCTTTTTTCATGGGCTGACTATTTCACAACCCCTTTCTTAACGATTTTATAGTAATTCCCAGGTTTATTTGATTTTAACGCGTTTTACTCTGCTCCACTTAGAATATACTTTACCCTGATCAGAGTTCTTATAGGATCGAATTCTGATATAGTAAGTCTTCTTGGATTTTAATTTTTTGACGGTCAGGCTGGTCTTTTTAGCACCTACCGTCTTTTTCTTTGCCGATTTAAAATCTTTGCTTGTTCCATACTGAACTTCATACCCTTTAATCTTGGAAACCTTCTTAAAGGTTACGGTAAATTTCTTTTTTTCAGCTTTGACTTTGCTGATTTTAACAGCTTTGATGGAATTATCAATTTTATCTTCTTCTGTTTCGGTAGAAGAAGTAGCAGTTACAGTACTGGAAGGGGTATTTTCAGTTGATGCCGTCTCACCAGTTGAAGGGCCTGTTTCACCGGAAGAACTGCCGGAATCTGTCGGATAATCCCTCTCTTTAAAACCATCAACATCTTTTGAATTAGCTTCCAGATAATCCCAGCAATTATCCGGATTAAAGGTATAATCTGATTTTGCATATTTTAATCTGATTCTATAAATATGCCCGCCATTTTTCGCAGTTATAGTCCTGCCTTTGGATAAAAAATTAAGTGTCCCTTCCCATTTAGTCCCTGCATTATCGGTATAGTCACCATACAGATACATTTCGCCCTTGTTTTCACTATTTCCAGCGATATCATTGCATGTATAATTACCTTTAACAACAACTCGGCCACTTTTATATACACTAAATATAGTGTGTGGGTGGTTGTATCTGCTTTTGCTTGTGTGATATATTAGCAAATCTCCATTTACTATAAGATCACCATAAATCATTGCAGGAGAATCATCGATAGTTAAATTACCATTAACAATTAGAGTTTCCTTATCTCCAATTTCAAATTGAGAAGTTGTCAGGTCACCATCAATTATTGTTTTACCATCATATGCCTTAGCTATTCCAAACATAGATGAGTACAGTTTTTTTCCAGGACTGGATAGTGTGACTGTCTTTTGACCTAAGAGCCCTGTGGCATTTATATACTTTGTAAAGATTATCTTATTACATTTTTCTAGATGTATAGTATGTATACGGGTCTCTTCATCAAGATCCAGAGTCTGAGTAGTTGGACTTGTTAAATAAAGATCGCCAAAAATTATTTCCTTTTTAACCTTAATATTGCCGTTAACATGGAAATTTGCAAAGAACTGCTGAATTGGAGAGTCTACAACTAAGTTTCCTGCTATAGTAGTACCAGAACCAAAGGTGGTATATTCTGCAGAAGATGTAACATATTTACCAGAAACCAGTTTCTGTATCCTGAAGTCTTTTCCTACGCTAACCTGAGAATTCAGGCCAGTATTCATTTTTCCTTCTTCCAAACGCAGATTGCCGTTAATATCAAGCACTGCATTATAATTCAGGGCAACATTACCTCTGGAAATAAAATCCTTCTTTACAGTTAGTTTCCCGTTAATTTCTACCGTGCCTTCCACCGTCAGATTGTCAACTTCCT
The DNA here is from genome assembly GCF_000424125.1 of Butyrivibrio sp. FC2001. Classification (NCBI taxonomy): domain Bacteria; kingdom Bacillati; phylum Bacillota; class Clostridia; order Lachnospirales; family Lachnospiraceae; genus Butyrivibrio; species Butyrivibrio sp. FC2001. Next base: position 310,636 of record NZ_AUJH01000004.1, on the reverse strand, counting down.
GGACTCCGTCAACCTTCCAGGTCTCACCTTTTTTTACAATCTTGTCTGCCGCTTTAACATTAATGCCTGGTAACAGGCACAAAATAAACAGCATAGATAAACACAGTAATAGCTTTTTAATCATTTTCCCACTCATAAAACCTTTTTCCTTTCTCCCTTTTTGTGAAATTTGAAAGCTCCCATATATTTAGGAACATTTTACACATAATAAGATTTTATTACTGTAAAAACTGATTTACAAGTGCATTGTGGGGTGGTGTGTTAATTCACATTGCCTTTTTATTAACGGCTTTTTTGTCATATTTGGAATAGATGGTTGCAGTTTTTTGGAATCAGAATAAGGAGATTCAATAAAAAGGCCCTATAATGATATGATTAGTGATGAATCTGTGATTATAACTGAAGAAAATATAAAAGACATAAAGATAATTTCTGAAGGAGATTCTTATAGATTGGTTCTTTTTCTTGACAGCGAAGGTACAAAGAGGATTTATGAGGCAACAAAAGAGCTTTCAGAAACAGGTGGAAAAATAGGAATTTGCGAAGGACCATATCTTTATGCGGACCTTAATATATTCTTCGTAATTAATTCAGACCAAATAAATGTATTAACATTTGAAACCCTAGAGGAAGCAGAAGAACAAAAAATGTATATCTTATCTGGAAAATTGCCTTATGAGCTAGATGAAATAGAATCATATTCATATAAAAGGTAGAAGGGGGAGTAGAGATTTACGGGAGTCAACAAGGGTACATGCAATGTTTATGTTTATTCGATGAATGGGCTGTGTAAGAAAGTAGCTGTAACGGTTAAATAAACCTATAAGTTATTTTATTGAGGATGAGAAAATATGAATAAGGTAAACCTCAAAATAATATCGATAATAATGATGTGCTGTATTTTCTGCTGCTTTTTGACAGGATGTCCATCCCCTGCGGATGAATCCAAGGAAGCAGAAGGACATGTTAAGCAAGCGTTACCTATTGTAGAGGAAGCGCTTAATCAGGCATATCCCGATGCTGTTCTTGATAGAAAATCATTTCACGGAGTTAGTGGCATAGAAATCGGACCGGATCATGGTCTGACAGACTGGGTTGAAGGTCAGTATAAGGATGGAGGAATCGAAGATGTCCTGATTAATGTTAAAACTCGGAAAATATATACAACAGAAGACCAGGTTGCAGTGAGCATATATGCAATGAAACGGGCATATGGACTCTATAATGCTGATTCAGGAAATATGTATGGAAGTGTCGAATTTGATTTTGAGGCTCCTTATTGCAGTGAGAGTGATAAATACGGTAATTTCCCAAATCATGAATATGCTTCCGATTGATTCAGTTGTAGATGATAATTTCATGGATGAGCTACTGGATGGCTCGGAATATCACAAAACATATAATTTGCTTGTTGATGAAGATTTTGATATGAGAATCTTTGAAGAAACCGATTTTAGTCCGCTGGGGAAAAATGTTCGGGTTTATGTTGAGCAGCATGACAAAGAGTACCTTAAACAAATGAATACTCCGGGATTTACATTTGAACCAGGAGCAGAAGAGCCAATAGCTATTTTCGATTCAGATGATGATAACTGAATGGAGAAATCATTATATCCATTCGCAATTATATGTTCCATTGGTGGCATGGAGCATTAAGTCGAAGTAGTTCACTAAAATTTTAATAATCGTTTCACCGAATATGTCTATAATATAGATATAAAAGATTTTTATTTACTCCCTGCTGCAGCTGAAATGTGCTGCAGACCTGTCAAGCATACATCTCCTGTCCCGTGTTAACGGACAACAAACCTCTGCTAGGAGTTAAAGTTATGCGGCGGGGGAATCGTCCTCAGCGTTACTTTTCTTCTTGAACCGGCTGTCTATATAGCAGCCGGTTCCAATTTTTTAAAGCAAGAAGGAATTCGAAAAAATCTGCTAAATTTAAGCCTGCACTCTTCATATATAAATCACTCTTTCAAAACAGCTCTTATGTGTATATAATATCGATAGTATTTTTGAAATTCTATTTTTGGAGGGGTGTATGAAAAATAGTAAATCAATTATTTCTTTTATTCTTGCTGTATGCATTTCTTTATGTATGCTGTCTGTTCCGATTCCGGCACGTGCCGCAAGTTACCCGGCTAATCACTTAAACTGGCTGCAGAACCAGTCTGACTATCCGGCGATGAGAAGTGGTGGCTGCAGGGTATGTTCATATGCAAAAATTTTGAATGAACTCTTTGGCGGACGCCCGAGTAACGGACACTGGATGTACAATGGAAGGTATTTCGATCCGGATGTCCTGTTTGAATGGGCTGTTCAGCATGGCAGGATAACATCTTTATCAGATGTTACTGAAAAATCCCCTGTCGGGCAGACTGTGGTAGATTTTGCCGAGGAAGTTTTCTGTAAAAAAGCATCAAATGAGCTGATCCCGTTAAGTGGTAGTAACGAGAATAAGCGTACAAAGATTATTGACTATTGCAACCAGGGTTACAAAGTCGTCCTTGAGAGTGATCCTCATTTTACGTACGTAAAGCTGAACAATGGTGAACTATATGCTGCCGGTTCAGGTAATGGTTATAAAAAAGTAACAGATAAGGCGGATGGCTATGACCTGTCTTATTATGACTACATGAGGGTGTTTAAATTTGAGGATCTGAAACCTTCTGTTTCAGATGTTAGGGTTGAAAATATCACAGAGTCAGGGTTTGACGTGACATATAAGTTTACTGTTCCTAAATACGCAAATGTAAAGGGGATAGGTGTCCATATTGAATTCTATGCTGATCCCAATGAGGTTTCATACGGGTGGGCTGATTCTGAATGCAAGAAAGTTAAATTCAGGGTCAATGCAACCACCCTTTTAGACCAAGATTACAAGGAATCAAATTACTCTATATCCGGCGACAAGGCAACCGTTCATTTCGACCTGGTTGACGATTTTGAGAATTATTCACATATATGGCCTCAAGATCTTGATGGTAATCCGTATGGGGAGTGCTACTATAACAAGCTTCCAAAATCAGGCATGATTAGTACGCCTTACATTGCAACTATAGGAATTGATTACGAAAACCAAGCCCAGAAGGAAAACGGAGGTTGGTATTACTGTTGGGGGCCTGAGATTGAAGAAGGTAAATTTCCTGTAGATCTGAGCCGTGTGCTTGATGATCCAAAAGAAGATGAGGAAACTACGGAACAGGAGTCAGGTGATAAGCCAAGTGCTGATGATGCGACTCCTGTTGGAGAAGACAGAAATCCTGCTTATAACCCTCAGCCTGTCGAATCAGCATCAGAACCTTTGCAAATGAACCAAAAGACACGTTATTCCAACGTAGAGTACCGTGTATCAGGCGACAGGGAACTATCTATCGTGGATGTTTCGGGTAAGATTAAGAAATATCGGGTCCTGAGTGCAGTAAACATTGATGGCGTTACATACAAGATTACAGGAATCGATGCTAAAGCATTTAAAGGAGACAAAAATCTTAAAGAGATAACAATAGGAGAAAATGTTGAGGAAATAGGAGCAGGCGCTTTCAGTGGTTGTAAAAACCTTTCGAAAATAAAGGTTAAATCCAGACACCTTAGAAAATTACATAAAAACTCTTTTGCAAAAACAAGTAAGGACATGCAGGTCTGGGTCAGATATAAGGATAAATTGACCAAGTATAAAAAGCTCATCTCGAGGTCAGGTGTTTCATCAAAAACAAAATACAGCTATAAAAAATTCTAACAAATAGAAAATAAGCTGGTGATTATAAGAATTGCATTGGGAGGTAACCTTCTGATGCAATTTTTTATTGTCGTAATTGAAAAATATAAATGTTTATAAAATTATAATCTATGCACCTTAAGGACTATGGCTTATGGAAGTTATACGCGCTCTGATTTTCAGGATTTGTGCGGGATTTTAAAAATAGTCGGTTTTTCTGCTCATAATAACTTATTGCGTGGAAACCAATCGTATGAATAGCAAAACATATTATTATCTTAAATAGGTGTATGGTGTTATCTCCTTTTTAGAGGACTCATATATAGCAAATACCAAGTGGTATTTGGACATCTATGGTACGGAGCTAATCCAAATTATACCAAGACAGTAAATGAAGATTCCAAGGCGTTCATAAATAATCCGCAAATACAAATAAACGATTATCTATTGCAAAAATCTAATATGGGTCACTGCCGACTTGTTAAAGATGGAAAGCGCACTGCGCATGGCTGCGAAGAGTTATTTGTATCTACTATCTACAATAAAGCCTTGGAACGAAAAATAATAAATAATTTAAGCAACAAGGAACTCGGAATCGTTTTTTCCGGTGGAGCAGCTAGAGGCGCGTATGAAATAGGTGTTTGGAAAGCCTTAATTGAATTGGATCTTGCTAATAAAGTGACTGGGATTTCAGGAACGTCGGTTGGTGCACTTAACGCATTACTCTTCGCTCAGGGTGATTATGATGCTGCCGCTAACGTATGGGAACAGGTTCAAAAAAGAGATTTAATAAAACCAAGATTTCGGCTTAAGGAAAAATCAATAAATACCTTACAGCAAAATACAGAGCGTGCAAAAACGCCTGATGAGGTAGTGACAAATTTATATGATTGGATTAGGCAATTTTCAATCAGTCTAATTGATAATAATGTACCTAAGTTGATTGATCAGAGCATAAAGGATTACTCCTTCATGACAAACAAACTAATCTACACGTGTTTGTCCCTAAGAGGATGGCCTGTATTTCAAAATGCAGACAATGAATTAGATCCTGAATGGCATAGAGAATGGTATGTTCCATTAAATATTCTTGATAATACAGATTTAAAAACGATTGTTACAGCATCGACAAGGATTCCTGTTGTTTATCCCAAAAGCAGTATCAATCATATGTCGTTCGTTGATGGGGGAGTAACAGACAACACGCCTGTTAAGCCCTTACTTAACGCTGGCTTTAAAAAGATAATTGTAGTCCATCTGGATAATAGACAATATCAAGAATGTAATATTATCCATAAAGAAAATTCTACCGTATATAATATTGTTCCTTCTGGAGATCTGAAAGGATATTTATCAATTGATAGAGGCCTTACGCTGGGGAGAAGAGAAATGGGTTATGAAGATACAATAAGATTTTTAGGCTTTTTTCTTGAAAGAGGAATGATTTGATGATTTTAATCAGCAACTGGAATTGATAAAGGGTATGAGTGACTCGTTTGCAGGAAGAGTTTACATAATGGACTTATCAGATATGAAGATGAGGAGTTCGCTCAAAATATTACTTAAAATATTGCTTAATATAATGAGTAATGTTAAAATAAGAATGAAAGCGAGGTATTGATATGGCAGTAATTAGTCCTGTTTCAGATCTTAGAAATTATAATACTGTTCTGGAAAAGGTTGAATATGGTTCTCCGGTATATCTTACAGTAAATGGTCGTGGAAAATACACTATTAGAGACATAGAAGAAGACGAAGAAATAGAAAAGACTAAGGCTATGCTTCGTCTTATGTGTGAGCTCAATAAGGGACGACGTTCCGGAGAGGAAGAGGGATATGTTCCGGCAGCTGATGTCAGGGCACACTTCCGTAACAGACAGAAATGATTACTTATGACATTGATTATTCACCACAGGCCATAAGAGATATGGATGATATTTTTGATGATGTACTGTTGGTTTCATGCGACCTTGATATAACACACAGATATCTTGATGATTTGCAGGATAAGATTGAATCGATGTCCAAACACCCAAAAACAGGAACACCTCTGTATTATGAGGAATTGTTCACAGGGTATTATTCAGTAAGGTTTAAAGAGTATCTGGCATTTTACAGGCTTGAAGGAACCATGATGTATGTAGATAGAGTTCTACAGAGGAAGCGTGATTATATGTCAATTCTATTTGGTCACGTCAAGGATGAAGATAAACCTTTTTGACATAACAAGCAGAGAACTACCAGATTTTTTCAAGACTAAGCGCTTACTTTCCTCAGTTTAACAAATACTATTCATTAAAACCATGTCCTTAAGAATTAGCAAAACGACCAATCTAATATCAGACTTTAGATTGGTCGTTTTTAATTGACAAACTTTCATGAATAATCCCAAACCTATGAATTATATTTATACTGACATCATCGTCATAACACAATGAAAACCCTGCAAATAAGCCAATATGACACATTCGTCATATTGGCTTATGAAATACTTTAATACTTCACTGCGACACCGCGTAAAATTTCTGCACTTCGAAAAATTAGGATTTAACGGAATGATTTCGTATAACAAAAATTCACGGTGTGGCGTGTATTTACTATCGCTCTACCGTGAATCGTCTTTCCTTTATACTACCATTTTCCCTTATGGAAATCAATATAAAAATAATCAGTTACATCAGATTGATTCCACTCATATATTTACAACACATCTGGTTTCCCCCAAAAAACCTGCAATATCAATAATATAATAGGGACAAAAAAGAGCCCCATACAATGTGAGATAAATATTTCCTGTAGCGCATAGCTTTTTGCTGTATTCGATACAGGATAAATATCACCATATGCAGCACCAAAATAAGTCACTGTACTCAAATAAAAATGCTCATTGGTCCATATATTGCTTGTCTTCTCACCTGTCTGTTCGTTTATTGAGTTCTTCAAATTTATACTGCTTATTGGTATGTTTTCATGATTATAATTGCTAACATATATTTCTTTAGGATACAATTCACGATATCCATACTCATTCTGTCCGTATGTCCCACAAATTTCTGTTCTGCTATTTTCATCTTGGATATCTATAATTTTTATATTATTCTCATCTCTCTTTACTGTTATAGTAACTTGATCATATTTTTCTGAAAGTGGTATATCCTCATCTAGTATAGTAGCATTATTATTATTTCCACCAGATGGACCCTCGGAATATGCTAACACTTTTGCATATGAATTAAAATCCGAATAGGATTCATCAAATAATTCAGTAAAAATTGATATTACTGAGAACACAAGAACAAAATAGCTCATTAGAATTGCTGCTGAAAACTCCCATTTAATTATATTTTTATTTTTCTTGTACCTTTCCAATCCCTTATAAGAAAGGTATAGCAAGAAAGTTCCTTGAACAACGATAATGATAGCAGGAAGACTTTTTGCAGCCTTTGGAATAAGCCATGAAAGCGGAAAACCTATTATAGTCGGCGGAAACAATTGCAATCTAGTAATTATGTTATGTATTGATGACATTAGCACATATAACATTAACGCTGAATTAAGAGTATATAGGAAAATCATTCGTGGCTTATACACTCTCTTTTTTAGCTTAAAATACAGCAACCAACATATCAAAGTCACAAAAAAACATATCGGATTTCGAAATTCCACAGGACATATCCGGATTAATTCAAGAGTTATCCAGACCAATGGAATAGCAAGAATCACCGCTTTAATGGCATTGCAAATCTTTTTGATATCTTCTCCAAAAAGGGTATCCTTCTTTTTCTTATCTATAATGGTTATTTTACCAGAAATGTAATTGTCACTTTTTATTTTATCTCGAAAATCAGTTAATAACCGTTCTACCTTGCATTTTTCTGATGGTGAAACAAGATAAATATATACCTTTTTATGATAATTAGGCATAGCTTGATCCTTTATTATGGTTTTTTGTGTTTTTGATGTCTTATCTGTATTTTTTTCGTGAAGCGCTTTTGAAAATACTTTATGTTTTTTTTTCTCCTCTGTTTGGTAGTCCTGCGTTCTTGTTTTCTTTTCTGATGTCATTGTTATTTTTTGATTTCACCGCGATGTCCTTTGTCTTTTTAGTTTACTTTATCTTCTTTATGGTGGTGATATTGTTTGTTTCTGGTCTTCTTTGTTTGATTACGTTGATATTGTTGCCTATTTTAGGATTGGTTAGTAAATGTGATGTGTTATTCAAATAATGATCCTGCCGCTTCTGCAGCTTCATCAATCCTTGCTTCCTTATCTGATATGTAGTGCTTGGAAGTATCGATAGTACTGTGATGAAGAGCATCCTTTATTGCATAGATGTCCTTGGTTTTTGAGTATACTTTTGTGGCGAAGGTTGCACGCATCTTATGAGGTGATATGTTGTCAGGAAGTCCTGCTTTTTCGCAGTATTTTTCCAGCATTTTCTGTATGGCATTTACGGACATACGGGTTCCTCTGGTTGAGATGAAAAGAGCATTTTCCCTTGAAGAGCCCACCAACTGAGGTCTTGATTTTATCAAATAGTCGGTTATTGCATCATAAACTGGAGTAATAACGCGTACTTTGTCTTCATCGCCACCTTTTCTTACAATACGCAGATATATTTTTGTTTTATCAGTTTTGTCGATATCGGAAATGTTAAGCCCGACAAGTTCGGAAATACGCATACCGGTTCCAAGCAAAGTCATCATTATCGCAAGATCTCTTGAAACCATGCGCTCATTGTATTTAACTGCATGCTCAGACATTTTATCCTGACTTTTGATAGCGTTTAAAAGCACCGATACCTGAGAATCTGAAAGCTTTATTACATCATGTGCTTTAATTTTTGGGCCTTCTGTCAGAGCTGTCGGATTTTTAGTGATCATTTCATTGCCAATATAATATGTATACAACGTCCGGAGTACTGAGAGCTTCCTGCATTTCGCATTATTTGAAAGTTCCTTGCCGTTTTCAGACTTTGCCATGTAGGATTCGATATTGTTCTGGCGCAGTTTTTCAAGATCAGTCACTTCAAGGTGTTTTACCGAATCTTTTTTGGCAATTACCTGCACAAATCTAAGGAAAACATTTATTTCATACATATATCCAAGGATTGTGTTGGTTGAACGTCCCTTGGCTACCATGTGATCATAGAAATACTCGACAAATTCCGGCATTTCATTTAAAAGCTCATTTATTTTCTCATTGTTCTTTATATCAAGCTGATCCCTGTATTCGTGGCTCATAATCATCCACCTCTGTAAACCATAGTGTATATCTGATTAAATGCTGTCGGATGTCCGTTTTTGTAATGGCGTGCAAAATACGCACGCCAACAAAAAAGGCTCCCATCAAATTATAGCATATCTTTTGACAAAACTCGCATTTAATTGAAAGATGTATTGTCTGAATAATAACATTTCTTTTTCAATTTTTTACACGAAGTTTGCCAATAGGTGTCGGTTTTACATGATTTTTGCCAATAGATGTCAGTAACTGTCTTCATATATGTTCCGCTAGTGGCGTGCTATTGGATAAAAAGTCTTGCCTGAGTTCGTAATTGTAGAAATATATGATAGTAAGATATACCATGAAGGAAATCCCCTTTTTCAATTAATCCTACAAAAACTTTACGCTAGCAAACTGCACCCTGCCTCATGGCATTATCATCAATTGAATGCATCTGAATTCTGTTCCGATGCATTTTTCCTGTCGATCATTGCTCCGATCATCATACCTGCAAACATTCCAAGTCCTATTCCAAGGCACATACCTGTCGATACTTTGCCAATTATGAGATAACTTGCTATACATCCAACTGCAACTCCTATACCCATTCCCCAACTCTGACCAAGTATCATATATCTGTGCTTGGCTCTGTTCTTTTCAATCTCTTCTTTATTCTTTTCTGACATCTCCTTAACGTTTTTGGAAGTTGCTACTCCAAACAAAAGATAAACCGGTGCAAGTACTCCGATTAATACGATGAATAACCAGATTTTAGGTGTCATATTTTCAAGTCTCCTCTTTTAAGTTCTCCTAACAAGATATATTATAATCCTGCCCCAATCAAGGTAACATGGAAGAAGTGGTGAAATAGAAACTCATAATCTGTCCAAATGTTATTTGGGCAGGTTAGTATACCGGAACCATCCATTCTGCGTATGCTTTACGCTACCTTCTGCTCTAAATCCTGCAAGAAGGTTATCAATCCATCCGAACAATTCGCTTTTCTAACATTAATGGCAAGATTATCACTTATTAGGATATAGAAATTCTTATTGGTTTCAAATATCCTGTATATCTCATCGTAAGATGCCTTTATGCTTCCCACGTTACTGATCTGTTCGAGTTTTTCGCTGTCAAATGTGATAATAGCCACAAAGTTTCTAAGAAGCTTGTTGCTATAAAAATTCTTCCTGCATCTATAATTGAATAGAGAATAAAACAACACCGGCACTACAATAGCCAGAAGAATACTCTCTATAGCAAGCCTTAAGGAATGCGCAGGAAATGATATTACAAAGCCTGCAAGAAACATTATCTCGACGATCACCAGCACAAATATAATTGGTTTATGAATATTTTTAATGAGAAGCCAGTTGAAATCCTTGAGTTCATCGAGTTCCCATTCAACTTTGGCATTATACAGGATGTCTGTGTTTGACTCCACAGATCTGTATAGCTGTTCATAATCTGTATCATTAACCCCTGTTTCTGCAGTCCTAATTCTGCCGTTTACTTCTGTCTTAAGCTTCTGTATGAAGGAAATCAACTCCTCTGAACACTCTGACTTAATGATAGAAAAAGCCTGGATACTACTTACAAATATATAGAAATTGGTTTTTGTTTCAGTGATTTTGTACAGATCCTTATATGTGATCTTAGATGTTCCCTTTGGCCCATCAGATACCATGGCGTCTTCAAAAAAAGTATATGAAAAAGTGGTCCCATGCAACATTTTATAACTCTCGTAATTTTTCCTTATTCGTTTTGTTGCAAGAATATATATAATAATCGGGTAAAGTACCAGCACTATTGAGAAAACAAAAACATTTTCATAATTCCCTGTCCATACTCCGTTCACAATAAATGCTGCAAAAACTATTAAAGCAACAATTGCCGCTGTAATCCCGGCTTTGTTTTTGTATAGATATGTAGCCCAGAACGCTTTTTTCGCTTCCTCAAATGAATATTCCACCTTAGTCTTATATGACATACCGTAATTCCTCCTAAAATATGCAGCTATTAACTGCAATTAGTTCCCCCGAACCATTATACATTCAGAGAAAATTGCTTACAAGAAAAAGCCATCTTGGGATTCACTCAGGATGGGCTCTGTTAAAAATCCTTTCCGGCATGGATTTTGAGCGATACTGCATATCACTAACCTTATAAACTGTTATAAAGGCCTGGGGATCAACTCTATCTATAAAAGCCATGAGCTTTTGGAATTCGCTTTTATCAACTATAGTAATGATTTCGTTGTGTTCCTGCATGCGATAAGCGCCAATGACTTTATATATACTTGCCCCACTGTGAAGCTCATTAAGTATATAGTCACGGATTTCCTTTTCAAATGGGGAAACAATGCAAACTCTTCGTTTAAGCTTCTGATCAAAAATGAAATGATCCAGAATCATACCATTAAAATATGTTCCCAGAATGCTCAGTATCAATGTCTTAGTATCGTATACAAGGATAGACGATACAGCAACGCATAACCCGGCAGCTGACATGGCTTTTCCAAGTTCAATTCTCAGATACTTGTTAAGGATTTTAGCTACAATGTCCAATCCCCCTGATGAAGCATTTCTGTTAAAGAGAATGGCTATACCAATGCTTACAAAGAATATGTAACAGAGTACATCAAGAGTGGCATCCCCTGTAAAAGATACAAAATCTGGAAAGCATTTTTCAAAAGTTCCAATCACCACTGGCAGTAAAATCGATGTATAAACCGTCTTATATCCAAACTCTGCCCCACAGGTGATGAAGCCGATTATCAAAAGAAATACATTCAATATCATTGTTATCATCGATACTGGCAATGGTATAAAGTTCTTCAATACAATTGCCAGTCCGGAAATACTGCTGACCGATGCATGACTTGGCATGAGAAAAAAGAAGACCGCCGCTCCTATTATTATTGTGGCTAGTGTCAGAATCAATATTTCCTTTATCAGTGCTATTTTTTTCATAATAATCAATTTTCCTTTTGTTATCATATTCCGATTACTCTTCCGGATGCATTTAATATTAAACTGCACATTTTCTGACAGCTAAGGCTGCATCCGTCAGATATCCAGTCACTTATCATTTTGACACTTCCGTGTAAAACAAAGGAGGACAGATATTTTTTTTCATATTCTGTGATAGATGAATTACGCATGGATGCCAGCACAAATTTATTAAAATCCGGTAGTAATGAGCTTATATCTGATATAGGATTTAAGTTATCTTTTCCCAGAAATAAGATAAAAAAATCCGCATTGTCTTTTATGAACTGAAGTGCATTTACCAAATCATCAGCTATTTTCCGATCCTCGGCTAAATTCTCCATAACCAGAGCGGTTGTTTTAGATATATATATTGAAGCAATTTCGTTTAACACGTCATATTGACTGCCATAATATTTATAAAAAGTTGTCCTGTTTATGCCGGCTGTCATACATAATTCCTTTATAGTTATCTTTTCTATAGTGATATTTCCAAGCATTTGTATAAGGGAATTTCTTATACGCTCTTTTGTATGTAAAATCTTGGTCTCTCCGGAGGCTGTCATTGATACTCCTTTTCTGAAATCAACAGAAGTTAAATATTTGTCGGTTGAAATCAACACATGATGATTATATTATAAGCAAAAATAAACCGAAAGGAAATATAAGTATCTAAAATGAGAAAGTTAAAGGAAAAAAAGCCGCTGATATTCACCGTCTTAATTGCCGTGTTGTGCATGATTATTGCCTTTTTGATAAGAAATATATATCTAAATGCCACAGCAGGACCTTATGAAGTTACAAGAAAAGAAATAGCTGATTATTTCAGTGCACAGCTTAATACTCAGGAGAATACTGTAAAAAAAGGCGTGCAGCAGATTATGCTCGGTACAGTATCAGATAATTACGACACTACGCTTGACGCTTTGAAACATGTTAAAGCTGCCGGATATGATTATATAGAGATAAATGATTTCATGATAGAAAAATCTCCTTTTATAGTAAAGCTTTTGACAAAATTTGGTGGAATGGACATAGGAAACAGCGGTAATCAGGATTGGCATACGCTTATTTATGAGAGCGGGCTCAAGGTAAGCAGTATGCATTCAAATCTCGGTGCAATAGAAGCAGATCCTGAGAATGTTGCGAATCTTGCAAAAAGCTACGGCACAGACGTAGTTGTTATAACAGGAATGTACAGATTTGATTATAGCGATTTAAACGAGGTTGAGAGTCTGGCAGAGCGGTTAAATACTGCAGGAAAAGCTCTGAAAGAACACGGCGTAAAGCTTTTATATCATAATCACAACTGTGAATTGCAGAAGGTTTCAACGGATAAGACAGCTTATGATGTGATTATAGAAAACACTGACGATGAATATGTGAATTTTGAGCTGGACACATATTGGATGACTGACGGAGGCGCTGACGTCTATCCAATAATAGAAAAGCTCGGCTCACGTCTTAAGTACTGGCATATTAATGACAGAGGAAACACTCAAAAAGGACCATATATGACACCCATCCTTAAAGAAAAGGCCACAGAGCTTGGAAAAGGCAATATGAATCTTAAGGGCCTTTCTGAAGTCATAAAGGAAAAGGGTGTTATGGCAGTTATTTTGGAAACTCACATGAACTGGATTGACAATGATCCGGTAAAGAGTATCGAAGTGAGTTCGGAATTCATGAATAAATATTTTTAAACGTGGTTGAGATGAGGAAGATAATGCTTTGCGCAATGTCTCCTTTGGGCATACTTTGATCGACAATCCGGAATTACTGAGGCATTCATAGCTTCTATTATCATTTCCGCAAAAGAATCATATTTCTTTTGTATGTCATTCCCTGTAAAATTTCCTCATTGGAACTGCATTCCATGACATTCAGTCCTGAATGAAATGTGGAAAAAGACGCGAAGTGCTGATGTGTATCACAGAATGCCGGTATAAGAGAACGCTCCCCTAACTCTATCTTAGTAGAAGCGCTGTATTTTTCAGGAAGACTGTTTCCGACATAAACAATCCTTCCTTCATCCTCGACAAGATATCTAGCTGTTACATCATCCTGATTCACAGTCAGGATGTTCCCCTCATAAACCTTCATAGCCTTCCATCCTCCAGATACTCTATGTTTTTCTCAACTATATCCCTCGGAAAAACTGCACCGTAAAAGGCCTTGTATATCCCCAAAAGCTCATCCTTGATAAAATCGTGGGCCAGCCGTTCCTGATATATGGTTGTAATTTCAGCGCTTCGAAGCTTCCTTAGTTTCATTTGATCATATCCTCTGAATAAGCAAGGTGCTTTATCTTCTCATAATCTGCAGGGCAGATGTCTCTTACCTCATTTTCACCAACAAGCCTAAATCCATCGTAAGTAAACTTAGGCGTTGTGGCACAGGACATGAAACAATAGTTGCTTTTATCAAGGTTTTCTGCAGCAAAAATGGCTCCTTTAGGTATTACAGCCATGGCCTTCTGATCTTCCCCAGGACCAATTACAACTTCAGATACATTTCCATCTATAATCATGGTAATCTTAAGCCCGCAGCCCTCATGGTGGTACCAGATCTCATCACAGTCAATCTGATGAAAATGCGAAATATCCTCTCCTTCAAGCAGAAAATAGATACTTCCCATAAATGACCGGTTTTCATGAGAAAAAGGTGATGTGTAAACCTCTGCAAAACATCCGCCTTCAGGATGCTTTTCCAAATGGTATTTTTGTTTTAAATACTCTGCTCTTTCCATGACACCTCTTACTTACAGACTAATCTCTGCTGATTTATTCATTGGTCTAACACATCTGCAACTGCTCTTCCAAGCTCACTTTTTATTCGTTCAAGCTCACTGTTTATCTCATTCATTCTGTCTGCATCCTTGTTAAATGCATACGAACTAAGAAGTCCCCGATAAACACATTTTATCATAGCTAGGAAAAGTCTTAAACTTTCTTGATTTTTCAAAATGGTATTCTGTGTGGGCTTCCTATTTAATGCTTACGGATGATTTTTGAAAAAAGATAAAAAATAATGCAAAGTTAGCTTGACATAATATGCAAAGTAAACTATACTAAATTTGCAAAGCGAACTTAGCAAGAGTATGGAGGCTGTCATGAAAAACAAAATAAAGGAGTTAAGGAAAGTGAATAAACTTTCGCAATCTGAACTTGCTGATATTGTTGGAACTACGCGTCAGACAATTACCTCTATAGAGGTAGGAAAATATACAGCGTCTCTGATATTAGCGTATAAGATTGCACATCACTTCAATATGAACATTGAGGAAGTATTTGATTTTGAGAGCTTGGAGGAAGAAGACTAATGAATAACAAAAAAATGAATCAGATGAGAGAATCAATTAAAAAACAGAATTTTGCATATGTTGGAATTATACTACTTAGTGCAGCATTGTATTTTGTGTCACAGAGACCAACTATAACTGCAAGGTATGCAACATCTAATTATGCTGATTTCATGCAGGGATTTGTAATAGGAATGGTAATCGTATTGGACATCATAAGTATTTATCATCTTGTAAAGTATTCAAATGCTCTTAAGGATGATAAGAAACTTACACAAATCTATAACGAAATGCATGATGAGCGTATGTGTCATATCGAATCACTATCTGGGAAGTTTACAGTAAAGTTTGCAGCTATTTTCCTATTATTATTTGCAATAGTAGTAAGCTTTTTCAGTTTTGAAGCAGCAATTGCTATTATGGCAGCATTGTTTATACTGGGGATTGCCAAGAAAGTAAGCATGGTACACTATACTAGAACATATACGGGCGAGGAATAAAAAGAAAAGGCTCAAGTTTCTACGAAGCTTGAGTCTTTTCTTTTTGTACTTCATTTGTAAGCAACCAACTAGAGGGCTTTATATTTACCACTTACAAAAGAGTAAACGTAAAGCCATATTATCTGGAACTGTGTAAAATACTTGCTTCACTTTAAGATAAAAGCCGGAGGAATTATCCTTAGGCTTTTATCTGTTACATCATAAATTGCATAATTCATTCAGCTTATAGACTGTGCTAAAGCATCATAATTACTTTTTGATAGCTCTTAACAGTTTCCTCTTTTTGCTGCCCTTTACGCCTTTAAGCTTGATGACAGCGTCCTTGTTTATTTTCTTGAAAGCACCCTTACCGATTATCAGGGATTTATTAGCCTTAATTGTCACTTTCTTTAGCTTTTTACATTTATAGAAGGCTTTCTTTCCAATAGTAGCAACGTTTGAGCCTATTGTGACTGTCTTTATCTTCTTATTGTTCTTGCAGGCATTATCAGCAATTGCAATAACGGGATAAGTTTTTCCGTAAGCTGTAACGGTGTTTAGAGATGCCTTCTTTTTTGACGCTATCTTAATTGCGATTGCATTGCCGTTTCTATCAATTATGTAGGTGATACCATTAACGGTCACAGTTGACACTATATTTGCTGTGTCCACAGGTGATCCGTTTACAGAAAAAGTACCGTTCGAATCAGAAGCGTCCTGAGATTTTGGTTTGGAAAAAACAAATTTCAGAGTTCCATAATAAAATCTATAATCTTCTGACAGATCATCCATCGCATCTTTTTTGGCATCATTAGGCATTACAAACGTCACCTGATCCCTAATTGAGTTGGTAGGCAATACGGATATAGTATTTTTATAGGTACTCGAATCTATTTTATATACAATGTCATAGCTTCCGTTTTTATCCAGGTCCATTTCCATAGAGAGTTCATTAACTATCTTATAGTCGAATTCTGATATCATAGCCAGGTGCGCCACTGTGCTTGCCAATGCCAGGTCTTCAACTTCATAAGTACCATTTGTAAGGTCAATCTCAAATGAGCCTTTATTATATATTTTTTCAAGATCAACCGCAGGAAGAGTGACTGTCACAGGCTCTGAATCCGCAAACTTATTGAGATCATCGGATTTCGCTATAATCTCCAGTGGCTGTTCGTAATCTTTCATATCGACATAAAAATAGGAAAGACTCGTATAGGCGCAAGATATTGAGCGGGTTTTTGGATTACCAATCCGTATTTCCTTAAAGGTGCTCGCAGATTCCCAGGTTACTTTGTACCTAATGGCAGGAGTTCTACTGTTATCTACTTCTACCTTGATGCCTTCAACTTTGGGCGTTCTTTGGGATAGTGTCTTTGATACTTTTGTAATTTTGCACTCTTTATCAGATTGATATTTTTTCAGTGTGTTATAGTTTTTGGGGCTTGGAGAACATACCACATATAAGGTGATTTTCCCAAAATTATCCAGACTTTCATAGAAAAAAGGAACTGCACTCGGCTTAGAGTTAGCACGGTATTTCATTTCTGAACTTTTATAAATTTTCGTATCCCCATTTGTGATAAAAACAGTATAATATCCTTCTGATACTGCCTTGAATGTATAGAATCGGCCATCAAAGCCTACTTCTGTTGGTGCCTTAACACTTGTTGCAGCTTTCGAGTTTATGGACCCGAATCCAAATAAAGCTATCACACACATAAATGATGTGATAAAGAGTAGCAGATTTCCCCAAACTTTTTTCATTTCATAATTCCCCAAACTTTTTTCATTATGTATTATTTCGTTTTTTATTTACGCCATATAGCGCTTTGAAAGCTCCTCAATTACGTGAGCTGTGCTCTTTTCAACTGTTCCGACTTCAAAAGGACTATGAAGATTACCAATCTTGAGAAGCTCTAAGTATCCTTTTGTTCCACCTGCGCGGCAAAGGCGTAGATAGTCCTCCCAGGCTGCCTTTCTATCCTCTTTCATGCGCCCATAGTACTGGAACGCACAAATCTGTGACATAGCATATTCGATGTAGTAGAAAGGATAAAGGAAAATGTGCTGCTTCTGCATCCAGAAACCGCCTGCCTCCAGAAATTCATTTCCATCATAATCGCGCCATGGCATGTACTTCTGCTCTATCTCGTGCCATGTTCTTTTCCAGTCAGCTGCTGTGTACTCAGGATGTGCATAAACCTCATGCTGGAATTCATCAACACTTACCAGATAAGGAATTGTACTGAGCGCATCAAAAAGATGTGAAGTAACATATTTCTCAGTATTATCGCCAAAGAACAGTTCCATCCAGGGATAAGCAAAGTGCTCCATGGACATGGAATGAATCTCATTTATCTCAGCTGTTGAGCCGCGAAGTGCATTCACCTGAATTGATCTCATAGCAAGATATCCCTGGAATGCGTGACCGGCCTCGTGGGTAAGGACATCTACATCTGCCGAAGTTCCGTTGAAATTACTGAAGATGAAGGGAGCCTTGAAAAGGGGCATGGATGTCATGTAGCCTCCCATGCGTTTCCCCGGTCTGGTCTCCAGATCAAAGAGTTCATATTCTTTCATGAAATCAAAGAACTCTCCGGTCTCAGCACTCATCTCTCTGTACATCCTCTGTGCCTTGTCCACAAGCTCCTTTGCGCTTCCGATAGGTGCAGCATTTCCATCAGGGAATTTCAACTCCTCGTCATAGAAATAAAGTTTATCTATGCCAAGTTTTTCCTGCTGCGCCTTGCGCAACTTTGCAACAGCGGGTGTGATTATCTCTCTGACCTGTTCGCGGAATTTTGCTGCATCTTCCTGCTTATAATCAAAGCGGTTCCTATCGATATATGCCATATCAGTATAGCTTTTAAAGCCCATCTTAAGAGCCATTTCGTTGCGGAGTTTTACCATCTCTCCATACTGCGCCTCAAGCTCGGGACTGATTTTTTCATAAAGCGCAGCCCATGCTTCAAAAGCTTCCTTGCGCTCTGCGCGGTCTGTACTCTGCATGTGCTTGAGAAGTCCATAAAAATTGCACTCTTCTCCCCTGAAATCTGTCACCGCACTTGCGGTTGTCTTGGAGTATTCCTGACCAAGCTGCTCAGTGCGTATTGTCTCAGGGATAATCTTTTCATCACTCGTCATCAGTGAAGCATCCATCGTTCTAAGGAGCTGGGCACCAAATTCAGCCTCGAATTCCGGTCTGAATTTAGACTGTGTAAGAGCCTTCTCATAAGCATTGTACTGAGGGATGGTATTGGCAAATTCTTCCTGAAGCCATTTGATCTCTTTGTCGTAAAACTCATCCTTCATATTGATAGTATTGCGGACGTAAGCCAGAGTAGACATTGTCTCATCCGCCTGCTCACGCTCCTGCAGAGCATAGTACGCGTCCCTGACTTCCTCATAGCTCTTGGCATTAAGAACCTTTGCAGTAGCTTCTTCCAGAGCTTTTTTAAGCGCCTCCATATCCGGGCGCTTATATTCGATCTCACTAAATTTAACCGTTTTCACACCTTCTCCTTATATCTTGTTACCTATTAAACTGTTATGTTTACAGGTTGTATTTAACTTATTCATAAATCCTATAAAATAATACTATAAGAAGAGAAAACTTCCCACATTTTTTTGTAAGAGACAGTGCACGGTCTCCAATGCTAAAAGGTGTGATATGTGGTTTTATATCCATTTTGGTTAATTATTTTTCTATAATATCGTAAACAGCTTTACATGAAGCGCAAGCTTGGAAAAAAGGAATATGAGCTGTCATTCACAGAAGAATCAGATGGAACAAAGAAGCTTATCTCCGCTCTGCCAGTTATCCTACTAGCTCTACGTGAAGGAAGACTTGTCATCATTGACGAGCTTGATGCCAAACTCCACCCGAAGCTTCTGCGTTATGTGATCCTTCTTTTTAAAAATAAAGAGATAAACCGTCACGGTGCACAGCTGCTTTTCACTTCCCATGATATGTCTACTATGAAAAACTCCATCTTCCGCCGTGATGAAATCTGGTTTGCAGCAGAAAATGAAGCACACGAAAGTGATGTATATTCTTTACATGAAATGAGAAGCGAGGACGGAACACTAATCAAGAATACAGCCTCCTATGACAAGCAATATCTTGAAGGCCGCTACGGCGCAGATCCCTATCTTCAGAGCATGCTGGGAGGTGCGTTCAAATGAGTCTGAAACCACGTATCACGCGATATGGTCAAACCAGTGTGTAGAATTATGGTTTCTGCTTCATTTTAGCTTCTTGCAATCTGATCTTCATAGAAGCGAATACTGGCCGAAGCTCACGGATATTCTTAAATCTCTTGGAGAAGGAGAATACCGGAAAAATCGTGATGATATGTACCGGATACTATATCCTTACATGGATGCTGCCATCGCAAATGCCAAAAAGCTTGAAAAGATGAATGAAGGAAAATCTCCGTCCCAGTCAGCACCTGGCACGATGGTACACGTACTTGCCTAAAAGCTGAAGCCTTATCTTACAACCGAAAACTAAGAAAAATAGCCAGCACTTTGAAGGGTTCTCTTTCCTTTAGAATGCTGGCTTTACTATGTTGGGGAATACTATGGCACTAATGCGAGATTTCACAGGATGTTTGTAATGAAATAAGCTGTACTATCAAATCCAATATTAAAGTAATTCCATGTTGATCGATTTCTCAGTAAACCCACATTCCTTATACATTTCATATGCAGCGTGGTTCATTGCATTTACCTGAAGTTCTATTCCATCAGATCCAGAGCTATCTTTCAACTCTCTTACTTTTTCAAAAAACTGATGTCCAATTCCTCTTCCTCTATATTCCTTGTCAACAGCCATAGTATCAATAAATACCACTTCTCTTGTAACATGGGCAGGGCTTTCAATATGCTTGTATGTTACTTCAAGAACTCCGGCAACTACTCCATCCACATCAGCAACAAAAGCATTTCCACTATTTATCATAAGGTCAAAAACGTCTTCTGATATGAGGTTTTCATTAGATTTATAGATATCAGGTCTCCATGCTACATGCATTTCTTGAACCTGATTCATTATTCTCCTGACAGATTGATAATCCGCTTTTTCTACATTTCTTACCAATATATTCATTATTTTGTTTCCTATTAAGATTTATAATTGCTAAACTTGGAAAATCTCTTAAATGCTTCTTGATGACTAGCAGATTCTTGATAAAACTCTTTCATATCATCGCATGGGAATACATCACATGATGCACAAGAGTCTATTCTTTTTTCTCTGCAGCATTTGACGGGCATGCATTCATCTCCAGCTTTCCATTCTGTGAGCCGGCAAGAAGGGCACTTTCCTTCTGAGAAATCCGGACATTTCGAACAATTTACACCACAATATGCCAATTGCTCACGTAGCTGCTTTACAATTTCAGCCTGTTCCGCCGCAGACAACTCTGAAAGGTATATGCAGTACTCATTTGGATATCCCCCGACAAACTTCATATGCTCCATGCTTATCTGTTTAGGATCTGTAATCCATAGTACCTGTTCTCCCCAGAAATCTTCTATATATTTCAGTCGCTCTCCATTATAGATAATGTCCATGATACTCCTCTATTCTATCTATATCCGCCGGCATAGTAGCTTTTGTTTTTTACTATTCATATTAAATTGCCTTAGGTTTTCACGCTGCTTTTTCCTTGAGGCTCCACTTAGATGGTTTTGAAATAAAGAACAGATATGCTCCAGCCATGAACAACAAACCAGAGCAGCAAATGGATTGCTGTTGCCAGAAGCACTCCAAGCCATATTTGTCTCCAATGCCATCCCGGTATAAACGGACCGGCAATAGCGAACATCAGAACAAACAGCGCCGTTATACTTACCATTGTAGCATAGAAAAAGTAGTATTTATCCCACAAATACAGCGAATTGGAGAAGGTTGAAAGATATTAGCTTTTAGGTATTCTGCTAAGGACTGGATAGTTTAAGTTGTGTTTGAGGCTGATCAGCCTTCAATATTTAGAGTTTGCTTTTAATTAGAGCCCCTTTTTCTATTGAAGTTAGTGTGCCTGTCAGTGAACTTATTATTCGAAAAAGTGTCCCCCAAAAGAAATAAAAAAACATATGAATTTGCCCTAAAGTAATTATGTGTTTGCATCGATATATTTTCTGTGAGCAACAAGAACATTCAAATGGCCAGAATGAATGAAAGAACATATTTATGATTTTTGGAGGTTTTCACTTATGTATACTTACGAACTCTTTCTTTCAACAAATGTAAATGGCAAGAAAATCCACTTTATCAATACAAATCACAAGGTTGACAAGCTGAATAAATGGCTCAAAAAGCTTGTTAAGGAAAATACGATTACTGAAGACGTTGCAAATGCAGTTGCTTTTGTGTGGTAAATAGAAATTTTATCTTATGTTGATGTAAGGGTCCGGAAGGATCCTTTTTTCATGGCTATTTTAAAGTCATAAAATAGATAAGTGAAAATGGCAAAAAAACAGCCAGAGTGTCTCTGGCTGCTAAAAAAGGGAGAAGAAAAAGGAAATTGTTAAAGGCATTTTCATGTCGGGGCTACATTGGTAATTACTGGTCAACTCAACCGTCAAAATGGTTGATGCAACCGCAGTGTGTGCATTCTGCATGGGACTGGCTGATATCTACATTTATATTCTTGTGGCAGCTCTGACAGGAAATTTCCATCATCTGAGCATGATCGGGGTCTGTTTCTCCATTACTGGTGAAACTGTTACCGGAAATAAGAAGTGCTGTCATCACCATTACTGATGCTATTTTAATCATGTTTCCCATACATCGTTCCTCGCTTTCGAGAATCAAATATCTTTCTATACTTTTATTGTAAATACCCCTGTCCAACAAATGTCTAACAAATCTTTTAGGCATACGATATTTTTATCAAAGAAATAATGAAAACACATGTGGGGAATAGTAATGGAAGATACTTCACAATATTTACACAAAGCGGATACTTTCTTTTACGATTTGGGAGTTATGATAATACTCAATTAAGAGAGTTACCTCTCTTACTCCCTCATAAGAATAAAAACTTTTCTTCAAACACATAGGCTGGCAACTCCCGTGACAAGGTGCCAGCCTTCCCTCATTAATCCGAATAAATGCATCACATAGAATATAAGAATTCACGCAGTTTTACTGAAACCTTCTTGCAATTAAAAAATCCCTTAACTGTCCTTTAAGTGAATCAGTTAAGGAATATATTCTTTCTTATGCTGGCGGAAGCTGCTTTCCAAACTCATCATTTAGAGTTTTTGCAATCTCCTGGCATGTGCCTGAACCAAGGCCTGCTTTGGCAAGTTCCATTCTTATATTCATCTCGAATGTTATCTGATTGGAATTCTTACACACTTCAAGTAAGGTCTTAGCATAACCGCTGTTTGCAGCTCCCAGCACTTTTTTTATCTGTGCAAGCGTCGGGATCTTTACGGCTGATTTCTTTGTTGCTGGAGCTTTAGGTGTTTTTTTCTCCTTCTTTTCAGGTGTGCTTTCCTGCTTTGGCGCAAAGTCTGTCATCTTATTTGTGATCATGGGTCTTTTCTTTGTTGGTGCTGACTTTGTTTCTTTCTCACCTGTTTCAGCCTTTGCTTCCTTATCCGAGGCTTTTACTGTCTGTTTCTCAGAAGCTGCTTTTTTCTTTTCTATCTGCTTCTTTGGAGCCTTCTCCCCAGCAGGTTCAGACTTCTTCTCTTTTACTTCAACTTCTATGCTCACTTTTTTGCGTGGCTGCTTTTTAGAAGAAGCTTTTGCTCCTGAAGAAGGAGCGAGTCCTTTCTTTAGAACATCATCATCTGTATATAATTCATATTCCTTCTCGGCTGCTGTGAGCTGACCTATGAGCATAGCCTGGGCAATGCGCAGAATATTCTTTCCTTCTGCAGAAGTATCCTTTATTTCAGGAAGGAGCTTAACCTCCATATTCCTTAACATCGCATTCTGATATGCAGACACCGGTATGGAATCGTTTGCTGAAGCTATTACAATTACCCTGTCCTTTGCAGTATCCTTTGTGCTTAATTTTTCAGGGAAATACCCCTTGCTGAGAACTATGATATGTAACATTTGTGCCTCCTAATATTGTTATATGTTGTGCTATTCAAAATAGAACAATTGATAAAATATGAAATAGATATTCTTAAGTAAATAGAATGTGTATGTAAATACAATAGCATATTTTCTCTATGTACTAAATCATAACACATGATATTTCATGGTGAGTCTACACCATAAATAATCAACAATATTTCTGAATATACTCACCGAAAAATGGCAATGTAATCTCCGCTACGCCATAAGACTCTGAGCTATCCAGAAGTAACCCCATTTTTTTCAGCGCAGTACTGTTTACCTGATAGCTCCCCTTACCATCCAGCTCCTCTAGAACTTCTTTTCTCTTTTTGGGACCTGAAGAAACTATTCTGAGAATTTCCCGTTCTCCTTCAGGGAGTTCTCTCCATATCTTCTCATAGCATTGAGCGAACAGCTCACTCTTTGCCTGCTTTAGCACATATTCTTCGCCCTTGTCTTTGTGTTCGAAGTATGCACTTCCAAACACCTGATAAGCATAGGCAAAGCCTTTAGTCATCTTGGCAAAAGAAATAGCTTTGTCTTCATCCATCTGTGCCATATCTTCATACTTGATTGCCATTGCAGGCATAGGAAATGGCTCTGTTCTCAGTTCGGCCGCCCTCTTAAAGAAAGTAAGATTTGGAACTTCGCCCAACTCATAGAAATTCTGATAAACCCCAGAGCAAATAAGATAAACAGGCCATGGCGCTGCTATTTCATCCTCCAAAGTATTTCTTATCAGCTTCGCATATACTGAGCAGAATTCAGTCATTGCGTCGGTCTTTGCTATATCATCGATACCAATCATAATCTTCTTTTTCGCCTTGACTAAAATGCCAATAAGTTTCTCAAGACGCACTTCATCATCATAATCCGTTTTTGTATCAACACCAGCATTTATTCCAATAAAAGGTATTGAAATGCTCAAATTAGTTTTTTCTGCCAGCAGCGCTTTTTTAACTTCCGGCTCAAGCAATAGATAAGATATCAATGTGCTTATCTGATTTCTTGCAGATGAGACATCGTAAACCAGCCATCCTTCAGCTTTCATGTCCACAGTTTTATAATGTCTAAGGATATTTCCAAAGATAACGGTTTTCCCTGATCCTCGTATTCCAGTTATCTTGTATACACTCTCAGATGGCTGTGGATACAAGAAGTTTTCATAGACTTTTTCTTCCAAAGTGGTGGTAATATTCGCATCACCAACTCTTCCAGGTGTATGTGTAAATGGATTTTTCATAATATCCTCCAATACAACTATTTACATGTTTGATACAATATTACACCTATTTACACCTCTATACAAGTATTTACAACGCAGATATAGAATTACAACTATTTACAGATTTTATATGAGTAGCTACAGCTGTACCGCCCATTTTAGCTGGTATGTATGTATACTTAACAAAAAGATGAATCTGTTACATATCATGTAGAGCAAAAAGTAATCTTATATTTTTCCTTCTGGGAGAAATATGGTTTTTAATATCCCATCAGCATCAGATCATTAGCAACACCAACGTAAAACTCCGTTATATCAGACACTCCTTCACCCTGCTTTCTTGTAAGCCTTATACGGCGCATGTCTACTTCGTCGCAGTGAGAAATTCCGCGCCTTGAATTACTTCGGACAATTCCCTTAAAGTTAGTCCACTTCACAGACTCAGGTGTAAGGAGTCCATCGTTTACTCCTTCAACGAGCCATACGACCAGACTTGGGAACCATAGAAAAATATCACTGAATGGACTTTTCATGGCAAATGCGTAGCTCTGGTAATAGGTTTCTGGAGCATCGGGATACTCAGCATTAAACTTTGCTGCCCCATCTGTAGTGAACGATTTGAATACGCTGTAGGAATCAGGCTGTTTGTCACCAAGAACTCTGAAAACAATATCCGTGCACTTTCCGGCTATACGGACAAGAAAATCCGGGAGCTTTAAAAGCTTATCAACCGTGACGGATCCGTTGTGCGGAGTACTCATGGTGGTTACTGATGCAACCTTATCTCCCAGTCCATACTTTGCTATTGCGCATCTGATATCAAGGCCTCCTTTAGAATGGGCTATGACGTTAACTTTATCAGCCCCGGTCTTTTCAAGAATTTCAAATATTTTGTCACGAAGTACCAGCGCATTTGTCTCAATAGAAGCGTTGCTGTCCTGATTTCCATAGAATATCTGACAGCCTGCTGATTCAAGGGCAGCTGGTATTCTGCCCCAGTAGTTTAGATATTTACGGTCCCTAAATCCCATCCCGTGAACCATGAGAATAGGATATTTTAATTGTTTCTCCATAATAATTCCCCCAAATGCTTTTGTTTCTACCACAATACACCTATCTCCATCCCATGACCATTCCCATTTATTGCAAATAGAAAAGAGTATTTTACAAAAAAAGAACCATAGATAATTCTGCCGCCGGTACTAATCAGGAGTTTTTCCTGCATTAGGAGTTTCCACCTACATTATCAAAACTTATAACCTCTGCACCTTCAAGCTCTGTAAAGAGCTCCTCGTAGCGGCTTTTCGCAGTCTGTGCGTCATAATCTTCGAACTGGCTGTTGCAGGTCTTGTAATAGTATATTTCGTTACCGTTCTCATCATATTCTTCATATGCTTCCTCAGTCTCGATAAGACAACCGCTGTCTATCAGGTATTTGAATATGAAGTGGTGTCCGGCAACATAAAGATTTCCATCCTTTATTTTCAGTGGATCTGCTGTGCCACTTGATGATACTGTAGCAAGATATGTAGGGACTCCGTCTTTATAAAAGAAAATCTCAGAATCTATTGCTGCATAAACTCCGGATTCCCATTCGTATGTTCCGCTTGATACCAGAAGTACATCGGAATCTCCGATGGTGGCATTTGCATAGCCCATGCCATCTTCAAGCTTATCAACAATCTGTGTGAATGTATCACATCCGGAAATATCTATGGAAGACTTCTCAGCTGTTGCCACATATATATCTGCAGGGTTAAAGTCCGCAGGAGCATATGAACCCTCTGCGCCGTCCTCTGAATCAGATTCACCATCTACTCCGGGCTCGTTCTCTTGGCTATACATCTGCTCAGCAACTGCCTGGATGTCAAATCCGTCAAGGTCAGAAGCTTCGACAGACAGGGAATACGCTATTCCAATTTCAATATCGTACCAGGTACAAAGATCGACCATGCCATCATCACCGACATAGCGGCTGACCTTGCCCTCCATATGCCCTTCACCCCAGTTAGCTAGGGTTACATCATCTGTAGCAGTCCATTCATAGTACATGCCGGAAATATCTGCATATTCATCGGCTCCATACTGGGCTCTTGCAGTAAAATCCATATCATCCATACTAAAATCCAGCTGTATCAGTGGACCCTGGGCTCCGGGATCATCGCTCTTTTCCCCCATCATGCTCCAGCCTGTTACCTTACTGCCCTCGGGCGCTTTAAACAGGCGTGGACAGGATGATTTTGCTTCATCCTCTGTGCAGTCTCTCCAAGGATTTGCCATGCCTGTATTTTCTTCATTAGTTGCTGATTCTTCACTGCTTTCAGAAGCTGTTTCGCTGCTCTCATCCTCTTTTTGCTCAGATTCAGTCTTGGAGAGGTCGCTTCCAGTATTAGTACTTACCTCTCCTTTGGTATTTGAACCGCACGCAACAAGCTGTGCTGCCATAAAGGATGCAATTATTAGGCTTACCAATCTCTTTTTCATCACATGTCTCCTCATGCTGTAAACTGACTATTATTACTATAAAATTCTACCATATTACGTCAACAAATATGGATAAAATTGCACAAATACAGTTGTTAATGTCTACTGCCCGTGGTACTTTAAAAGTGGTTGTTGAAAGCTGTATCAGCGCATTCATAACAAGGGGGATGATATGAAAAAAAGTGTGAGGGTTTGTTTCTTGAGCATTCTTTTAGCTATGGTCATGGTATTTTCCTTTAGCTGTGCTTCTATTGAGGCAAATGCATATACTTCCAAATGCATGAGTAAGACCGCGAAAAAGAACATCAATAAGTATGTTTTGCCAAGGTACTTCTTGTCATTTATGTCATCGAGATAGTATTTATGGTTATCGTAGCAGTCATTGCGATAATAGCATGTGCTACTATCCTGTCATCATGTTTTGGCGGATATAAAGGCTGTTTTAATATAGGGTGATAACTATGTACCGGATAATGATTCTTACATCCTTTATTATTGGAATAACAATGTCAGCATATCTTCTCAGAAGGAAAAAGGTTCCTTCCAGGATAATCGTGATGTCGCTTGCTTTGGAGCTTTTGCTCTGCGTTTATCTCTCTATTATTGCGACTTATCTTCTCTCCGGTATGGGCGGATATGGACTAAATAGTACGGGAGGAGCTGTGGGAATGCTCCTGGGGGCATTCATATTTTCGTTTATAACGCCGCAGTATAAGGAAGCTTTTTGGGATGCCTATACGCTGGTACTTCCCCTTATGTACGGACTTGGAAAAGTTGGCTGCGCATTTGCCGGATGCTGCGGGGGAATTTCATATAACGGAATATGCCATATACACACGCAGGAAGGCGACGTTTTTCCTGTCCAGATCTTAGAAGCATCTGTTTTCCTTCTTATATTTGTCATGTCAGCTTTTGTGTATTTTAGGAACCGTTTTGACCCGTTAAAGGCTGCCATCATATACAGCCTGGTTAAGATAATGCTTGATTTTTTGAGAGCTTCACATGCAGATAAGATTGTAAGTGAAAACCAGATCATGTGCGCGGTAGTTATAGTGCTGCTTCTGGTGGTAAGGTTTAGGGGAAACTATGGGATTAATAAAGAAACTGTTTAAAACAACCATAACCTTTACTTTCTCAAGGGCTTCTTTTGCAGCATTTTTAAAGACAAGATTGCTTCTATACGGGGGTGTGACATGACTTATGATTCTCCACCCACAGTCTGAAAACTAATCACATCAGCGCTTTCAAGTTCTGTAAAGAGCTCTTCGTAGCGGCTTTGTGCGGTTGCCTCATCCTAAAAGATTTCATAGTATGGTCCTAAAAGAAAACTTCTAATCTATTTACCGGAAGGTCTTCTTAACGATCTTGCTTTTTCTTTCACAGATGCTGTCCTTTACACGCCCTTCGGATTCGGCCCCCATTGGTTCTCGCCCGGCTGTGAATCCTTGAGGAACCACCAGAATTCACTTCTTCTTGCTCTTCCCTTGAAGTCTTTGAAATTTGTAAGAACTGATTTGATTGATTCGGTAAAAGACATATTGTTCCTCCTTGTCGCATATGATAATCGGTTTATGCCAATTATCGTATATAAACACTCAAAATTGTGGTTTTTCGACTATTGGGTATTTTTGAGCAAAATGCAGTCAGTGGGACTGTTTATACCTACCGGATACAGATAACGACTTCACTGTGAATCTGCTGATTAAGCCTTATTGGTTGGCTGGCAAGAGCGCTCCCTCAGTTCTGCCAGCCTGCCAGATTTGAAGGCCAGGGCAAAAGATACCAAGGCCAGTAATAATCCTATTATCAGCAATGATACTGCTCCTTCAATTCCAAAGGTAGTATCGTAAAAGAGCTTGCCAGAAGTATTTACAGCATCCAGCCCGAATACTGACACCACGGAAACAACACCGCTGTTTGGCAGGCCAAAGAAGAAGTTCTGCATAAAATTCCAACCGGTGTGAATACCAAATACCAGCCAGATGCTTCTGCTCTGCCATTTTGCCATGGCAAATGCCAATCCGATGACCATGATGTTGATAACTGCCAAAATGGAGACTCCATTATTAAACATATGTCCAAAACCAAAAATCAGACCGCTCATAATGATAGCAAGCCAGAGCGGATAGTTTGCATGGATGCGTTCATAAAGAAATCCGCGATACCACATTTCCTCTGATGCACTCTGAATAAACACACATACCAGCGCAAAAAGAATAATTGGAAGCTGTGATAAGGTAAATCCAAAGGACAGTTTTATATCACCATGAATTACCGCTGCAAGAACACATACTCCATTCATAAAAAATCCGATCAGCAATCCTAAAAACAGCGCCTTAAAACCATTATTTTCATAATTCATCGCAAATGAGTTGTAAATAAACCTGTTGCCTTTTACAAGTCCGGTAAAGAGGATTATCCCAATAAAAGGTATTATACGAACCAGATAGTTTTCTATTATAAAAATCAAAGCTTCACTGACGCCACCGCTAACAAGAAGGGGATCAATAAGCATAACCACAAGTTTTACCAGACTAGAACACACTCCAACATACAGGAGTATCATGATCACGATAATGAAAAAAATGCTGTCAGTGAATTTGACCTTTTTCCTGGTAGCTTTACGATTTTCTGCTTTCATTTCACTCATGGCATATTCCTCCTTCACAAAACGCCGGTTTATATCTGACTTAGTACGACCTCTTGCGGATACCGTAAGCTCCCAAAGTACGTGCGCTAACGGTAATCTTACCGCCATACAGCTCGTCAATTATCTTAGGATATCTTATTTACAGAAAAACTTTCACACACTCGCTTACTATGGTGCAAATGCCCTTCTGCTAACGTAGCTTAATCATTAATCGAGCATATCCAGAATTTCTTCTTTTTGATATTCACCATATATCTCTATATAAGAATATGAATTCAGCTCATCGATTCTATCTTTAAGCTCTTCGTCGGATAAAGCTTCATCAGTATAATTGATATATTTTGTCTCCGTAGATTCGTAGAAGCCTATCTCGTCATATAAAGTAGTAAGCATATTGTCTTTTACCGAATATATTGTATTGCCATACTCTTCCATACCGTGTCCGAAAGAGCGGAGTGTGCTCTTATATGGCGCATATTCATAATATACGCATCCTCCTACTCCATAAGCACAATCGATAAGCGGATGAGTTACTTTTCCATCAGAGAAACTGTAAATATTTAAATATCCGGCATCTTCAACCAGTTCCGGAATATCGTCATCGTCCAGATAGATCAGATTATATGTGTAATCCGTTTTACCAAGCTCATGTAGACGGATCAAAGCCTTATAAGCCTCAGCATAAGAACTGATCTTTCCTGTTTCAAGCCCTCCGGTAAGGAAGTTTTCAATCTTGTCTGCACTATACTCATCGCCTATTTCGTCCCGGACAGAGTCCCTGGTCTCATTATCAGCACTAAACAAAAAGCTACCCCTATCAGATTCAGGAGCCCTTCCTTCGTAAAGCCAAAAGGTCTCATTATTTCTACGGCCCTTCCCAACTATGATCAGATCAATAATTCCGTCAAATGTATAATCACAAGCCGTAACTTCCTTAATTGTGAGTGGCAAGGTATCATTGATAGTGCAAATGAGTTCTCCGTCCTTTCGGTATTCCATTTTGGCATCTTCTGAAATCTTAGGTACATACAGTTCATGCTTCCCATCTTCATAAGGGTAATCCAATTTTATTAAAACATCAGATTTTTCATAGGTGCTCCAAATGTATTCAGCCGGTAAAAATTTCTCTTTTTGAGGTTCTTCTTCAGCTATTTCATCTGTCTTTTCAGCTGGTGTTTCTACCGGGGCTTCTTCTTGTTTACTGCATCCTGCAATTATAAAAGTCATGAATAAAGTCAAGGTTATAATTCTTCTTTTCAATTCTCTAAACCCCTTTTTACTGGTTGTCATGCTTTTTTCTTTATGTGGTCATAATAGTAATACACCTTTTTAGCACCGCGGCGCTTCGCCTTGATAGCAAGATCCTTGGAAGCATCACTTAATGTGGATTGGATAGTCACCTTTTTGACATTTTTGAATGCATTTGCCTGAACATCTACGGGAGGTAATGTGTTTGAAATGTTATTCCAAACAATGGTGTGTAATTTCTTACAGTTTTTAAAGCAGTTTTTTCCTATAAAAACAGGCGTTGTATTCAGATCGATCTGAATCAGTTTCTTACATCCCTTAAAAGCATTTTTCCCTATACGAGTTTCAGATGAGGATGTCAGGTTTGTTCCCAATGTAACTTTAGTTAACCCCGTACATCCTGCAAAGCAGTTATTCGGGATATCTAACAGATATTTATCCTTTGAACCATAGCTAATGCGATCCGTTGAAAATGCAGGCACATCCACTGAAACAATTTTCTTGCAATTTTTAAATGCACCGGAGGTGAATCCTGTAATATGGAACTGCTCTCTTGTTCTATCGCAAGTTACATCTAAGGTGATACCTGCTTTATCCGTGCCAACAAGGAACGAGGATGATGACATCGCTATTTTCTTTGCCTTTTTATAAAATGTCGGATTAAAACCTGCGATCAAAACCTGTCCAAAATCACCGCTAGCAGTTTCGGGCTCTATGGTACATGCCTTCGTCACTACATACTTATACTTTTCAGAATAAAATGTAGCACCCTCCGGAAGATGCTCTGATGCACATACACTTATTTTTGCAACTGAAATTACGCACAAAGCGATTGCCAGCGCGTAGAGAGACTTAAAAACTTTTTTCATAATGATTCCCTTCTCCTTTTGATTTTTGTTGATTGAAAACAATTAGCTCCCCCATTAGTATTCTAATATTTCAATCTGCATAATTCCATCATATTTTCTATATTTATTTTTTTAATAGACTGTCCCACCTGGCAGCCAACACCTGTGTCAATCAAAAAACAAATACCAGCTAATGAATGCCAACCCATACGTGTGATAATTGTGTGATATTCCCTCTTATATGATTCATACATAAGTTTTGATGAAAAAAAGCTTTTCGAAGTAAATGAGACACGAGACGGTGCATACTTTGTATATACAGGTGACTGTGCAGGGACCTGCTATGTAGGCTTTAACGTAATTGATGGAAAATCTCCCACTGAAGTTCTTGGCAAAAAGTCAGAGAACTGGAACCCTGATGATACGATAAGAAGTGAAGGGTTTTTCTATGGAGATAACTGGTCATATATCAGACGTCTTAATCCCACAGAAGGAAAAGTACCTGTATATGAGATGTATGAAGCAGCAGAATATAATGGAAAGGTTTTCCTTGTTGAGATTTATCAGACCATGGGAAATAATGACCGTATGAATTCCCAAATCAGTTACAACTTATCAATGGTGTACGATACTCTGGACTTTGATCACTTCGCTCCCCAGACAGAGTTTTCCAACTATCTCGGAGCCTACCAACACGTGTATGACGAAGCAGTAGATGGGCAGGTTCAGTTAGTTACTGATACAATCACACTTAATCCTGATCACACAGGAAAATGGAAATGCAGGATGAAGTTGATTTCTATTGGGGCAGTTCCCAGTTTTTCATGGATTCCACCTGGAACAACCGCAGGGAATTCACAATTGAAGGTGACTACATTTATGTAAATATGGACGATAACAATTGGGTAGAATTCATCAGAGTTGAAGAGGAAGACTTAGAGTAAGAGGCTTTGAAACATTATATCCCGAAATTATTTCCATCTATAACTCTTTTGGGAAACATTCCCGGAAGGTCGATATTACTTGAAAAATTCTTACTTTCGACTATTTTCGCGTAGGATTTAGCAGCAATATTGTCTTTTCTACTTGTCCCAGCCTGGGTTTTAGTATTTATCAAGTAGTTTCTGCCTTAGTATTAACTCTTTCCTACGAGTCTTATCTATTCCTAAGCAATTTTCACGTAGTCGATTGCTTTTAGGTGGCCATTTCCTACGCGAGAAATCCCTGCTTAACCATTTTTCACGTAGTTATTGCCCGAATGGCAATTTAGGCTACTTGACCTTATTTGCTTTGTGGCGTTCGACGTGTAGTTACACTTTTCATCCCCACTAATTCATTAAACAGCAAGATAATGTCAGTTTGTATTATTAAGTATAACCCCCCTTAGTGGGGCTAAGCTGCAGATCGGTGGTGCTAAATAAAAAACAATAGTGCTGAACAAAGATCAGCAACGAACACAAAGTTCTGAAGACCACCAACATTAAGCTAAATATTGTAACAGATCATAACAGATAATTATTTTGGGTATAATTGTTTTTTATTCTAAAACTTCAAGATCAGACTCACTGTAGTAATACGGTGTGGGATTTTCGTGGTCTCCATCTATATCAACACCAATATTATGGTCCTCTCTATTGCGCAGAATACTTTCAACTACTCCTGTATAACCCGCATTAACCTCACAAGTCTCCTTAATCCTTACTTTCATTCCAAGTTCGATTTTCATATCAAAGCCTCCTTCTTTCTGCTATATTACTGCCATAATTATACTACTTCTCCACAACTAAACTACTGAATGCCGCAAACAACTCTGGTTGTTCCTGCTTCATTCTTATAGGTCGTCCTTCATGATTTAGAAATGCATGAGAAGATGTACCCTTGCATACCGTATTTTAATCCTCTTCTTTATATTTTTTAAGCGCATCTGTCATTTCATCTGCTTCTCCCTTTGACAGCATATACGAAATCACAGCTGAAATGATATAAACACCGGCCACGCTTAAGGTTACGGCAAGGCCGCCCTGCAACGTGAGCTCAAACCAGTTAAATCGTGTGCCAAGAGTCATTATGATCACGCACAGGATCAGGTAATGTGCGATGGTAAGTAATATTCTGACAGGCACGCTGATCGGCTTTCTGGGATTATATGAAAAATAAGCAGCCGTTACCAGTGATGTCAAAAAGCTTGCCCCGAAAATCTGCGGAATAATAGCTGTCCAGATAGTATCGTATTTAAAAATATTGATCCAGACTATGACCATTATGCCTGTATTTATGATCAAAAACCATTTTAAAAATTCAGATAAAAATGCTCTCATAATATATTAGTAGTCCTCCGTTTTATTTCCCGATACCGAGCTTTTTCTTAAGCTCGGGGACATAGCCCCTTGAAATGATGATATCTTCGCCGTTTTTTAAGCTGGCGATGAATCTTCCGTTAAATTCAGGGCTTAGATGATCGATGGATTTTATGTTAACGATGGCATTTTTGGATATTCTCAAAAATGAAGAATTTGCAAGAAGCTCTTCTATTTCAAAGAGCTTCTTCCTGGTTTCAAAGCAGTTATCCCTGGTGTAAGCAAATACGCGATTATCTGTTGCATCGAAATACAGGATATCCCTGATGGGAACCATAAGAATGCTCTCGTTTGCATAAACAGCCATAGTGTCCTTGCTTACGCCGTCCTTGAGACGACGGATTACTTTAAGAACCTCGTCGTCCAATTCTGCCATCTTTATGATGATTTCATCTTCTTCACCGGGTAACGGTGACTCAATAGTAATTTTCATTATCTGTCTTTCTTCTTGCTTATTGTTAGGAAAATAGTGGAAATGATGATAAAGACTACCCCTACAGCAATAAGTATACCCACTTTTCCCGGCTCAGACAATTGATTGTTGTTAATGAAAATGTCCATGCCCATAGTGCGGTCAACCTCCGTGCGTACTACTTCGGGCATT
The DNA here is from genome assembly GCF_000424125.1 of Butyrivibrio sp. FC2001. NCBI lineage: Bacteria > Bacillati > Bacillota > Clostridia > Lachnospirales > Lachnospiraceae > Butyrivibrio > Butyrivibrio sp. FC2001. The sequence goes on along the minus strand of NZ_AUJH01000004.1, from coordinate 275,417 downwards.
CCATCGAAGAAGGTGTTTTCAAGAGGAGCCATCATTACCTTTCTGAAAAGTGAAGTTCCGTAAATGAAGGGAAAAAGCTTAACAACATGCTGCATTGTGCTGCTCATGGACCCAATGGGGAAATAAATTCCGCCAAGGAAGCCTGAAAGTGTACCAAGAATAATTCCGATTCCGCTCCATGCACTCTGGCTCTTGATGATTGATGCAAGAAGGAACATTACAGCTGAATATACAAAGTTATTAAGCATTATCAAAAGAAGAAGCTTAACGTGTACCTCAAAAGGAAGAACTTCCATCCCCTTTACTACGCCTATAGCCTCTGTAAAAGCAAAGGTTATTATGCTCATGATGACACCGCTGATCCAGGCACCTGAAATATATCCAAGTACGAATACAGGTCTTTTAACAGGCATTACAAGCAGTGAATTCAAGCGGTTTCCTGTTCTGTCCTTAATCATATTTGAGAAAAATGCGTGAGTAACTGTTGATGCATTTATTGTCAGTATTCCTGCGCAGGTCCAGAGAAAACTGAACTGCTCTATTGTCTTGACATCGCTGTCTGTGCCTCTTCCCGGAACCAGCTTTATTGCATCAAGAAGCTCGCCGTTGTTGATATCTCCAAGAAAAAACACCATCAGAACTATAATGATTATCATTGAAAGAAGTGAAAAAAATACAGCTGAGTAATCTCTAAAATATAAACTTATGTTTCTCTTATTTATCGCAAAAAAGCTTCTCATTATACTGCCCTCCCATATTCATTAGTGACATTCAAAAATACGTCGTCCATCTTGCCCTGTATTATTTCAAATCCATCAACGATTCCCTTCAATTTGCCTGCTGTTTCCGCTGCAGCAAAGGGATTTTTCGATTCAACACATCCGCCATAGGATGTTGTGATAAGCCTGTCTTTTCCTATAATATCCAGGACCTTGTCTCTGTTATTCTCGCTGAAATACAGCTTTAAACTGTCTTTTGCAAATCTCTCCTTTAATTCAAAGGGAGTTCCTTCCGCTAGCTCTTTTCCCTTACTGATGATTATGATCTTGTCTGCTGACTGCGCTTCTTCCATGTAGTGAGTCGTCAGGAAAACTGTCATATCAGTATTGGCCCTAAGCTTCTCAACTGCGTCCCAGACATCAACACGGGTCGCAGGATCAAGGCCGGTTGTGGGTTCATCCAGGAAAAGAATCTTAGGCGAATGCATGAGAGCAAAAGCAATTTCACATCGCCTCTTTTGTCCTCCCGAGAGAACTCTGTATCGCTTATTCATAATATCTGAGAGTTTCAGGATATCTGAAAGATCTGAAAGACGCTTGTTTATTGTACTGTCGTCCAACCCAATCATTTTTGAGCGTGTGACAATGTTTTCTTTAACAGTAAACAAGTCATCTAAGACATTTGATTGATAGACAACTCCGATTGACTGGCGGATTTCCATATCTTCCTTGCCAAGCTTGTAGCCACAAAGATATGCATCTCCGCCATCCGGAGTAAGTATGGTTGAAAGCATGTTAACCGTCGTGGATTTTCCTGCTCCGTTTACGCCCAGAAATCCAACGAAATCGCCCTGCTTTATTTCAAAACTGAGATTATCAACCGCAAAGAATTTTCCGTATCTTTTTGTAAGATTTTTTATCTCTATTGAATTCATTTGTGCCTCCCCGATTTATCTGTGGTTATCTGTTAATCGGATAATACGGCACAAACTGAAATTGGAAAACGGATTATGAAGTAAGTTGTATTTTTTAAGGGGTAAGTTGCAAATTTGATAGTATCATCTCAATCACAGATCAGCATTTATAAGGTCCCTATAATACTCATTATCCTTACTTTTCCTGATTCTGTAGAATTTCCCCTCTGGACAGTCCTCTATAATATCAGCTCCGTCCTGATCAATTTCGATATTACATTTTTCACATGTTATCCCATGAATTTCAGCATCTATAAAATTAGCACAAACAAACACTGTAAAAGCATCCCAGGATGGCGTTCCATTTTCAGCGCCTCTGTTCTTCAATGCCCATGCAAGGTAGTCGGTTTCAGCCATGTCCTGAAGATTGCCGCCGCACATAAGCGGGCCGCCAAGGTCGTATGTATATATGAAAAGCGGCACAGCGCTGTCCCAGTTTTCAAATACATATCCGGCACTAACAGGTGCAAATGGCACATAGGCATAATTAAAATCCACGCCCGCGGGGTAAACACCGCCGGTCACGTGTAATTCCTTTACCTTTTCTCTTATAAGTTCCATCCCGCTAAGAGGGCTGTACTCATCTCCTTGTGAGATCATAAGCTCATAAATATTTGTAAGATAGCCTGTGGTGACAATAGATACCGGTGCTTCGGCTTCGGCAAGTGTCCTTCTTAGTAGCTTAACAGCATCTATCTTCTCATTACTTGATGCGGTTTCAGAAAGCTTATCCCAATATGCCGGGTGACTGGTATCGTTCGGGTACGGACTAACTCCTACAGGAACATCTCCAAAGCCTTCTTTTGTAAGCATCCCGGCGATTGCATCTTCATTACCCATTACATTACTTGTAACGGCTAGAAGCTTCACTTTATTCCGGGCATCATATACTTCAGCAAGGCGGATAGCCATAATATCATCCGCATCCTCGCACATATCCACATCAAGTATCATAAGTGTGGCATTATCGTCAGCTTTTGCATCAATACTAAAAAAACTGAGTCCTATCACGAATGACAGCAATAACGCCAGTCTGGTAACAACATACTTCAAACTCTATTCCTCCGGAATACTTCCGTAAGCAGCAACAGCCTCATCCACTGTCATCTCGCCATTTCCAACAGCATAAATAGCAGCTCTGAATTGTCTGACCGCAGGATCCAAAAGACCGGTTTCCTTGTCGCTAAAGCTCCTGTCAGCAGGTATATCAGCCAGGGCAGAATAGATTTCATCAGACGAAAAATCGTCAACAGGTGGAATCAGTCTCTTTAAGCCTGCCATGTTGCCAAGCTCCTTCTTGCTGATAAGAAAGCGCATAAATTCATTGGCCATGTCTATATTTCTGCTGTTTTTATTAACGGAAAAACAAATACTGATTGAGTTGATAAAATAACCGCCGTCGTCACCTGCAGGTGCGGTAAAGAATTTATATTTAAAGGGATTCGCGGTAAAGGCATCAGACTTGCTCTCTCTCTTGGCTGTGCCCGAAACCACATCGCCTGTAGCAAACATCATCGGAACGTCACCCTCGAAAAATCTCATGATTACCGAGTCGTATTCGTCCACGATCTCCTCCTGGCATTTTGCAACATCAATGCAGTCAGAGTTCACAAATTCGTTAAGCCTCTCCAGAGCAGGACGCATCAGCTCTCCCGATGACGGCTCGAAGTTATTGAGGGCGTCGATTTTATCGCTGTTCTTTGTGACATTATATGCAAACATCGGATAAACGAAGCAGTTAAACAGACCGGATCCGCTGAACCTGTCCGCACCCATCATAGGAGATTCATAGCCTGCATTTTTTAGCTTTGTGCAGACCTCCATAAGCTCTTTGAAATTTGTCGGAACCTTTAAGCCTTCTTTTTCAAAGATATCCATGTTCACAAGCATTCCATATGAGGTTGTAAAAATCGGAAGCATTACAACATCTCCTGAATCCGTAGTCCTTATCAGTGACTCCCTGATGCAGGAATAATCGATACCGGAAGAAGAATCGGACAAAACCTCGCAGGCATCAAACATAGCATCATACATTTCATTGCCGACCATCCAGCTGCTAGTCGTAAAGATATCCGGCGGCTCGTTATTTACAAGGGCGCTTGAGATGACGTTATTGTAATCATCCATGGTTACATACTCTAAATTGGCATTGGGATAATACTCATAAAAGCGCTCAAACTCTGCTTCAAGCGATTCAAAGTTACCGTAACTGCCCGCAACAGTTAAAGAAAACTCCGTATCCTTGTCATACTTTGGAACAAAGGCAGCTTCCTCTTTTTTTCCATTGCCACAGCCCGGCAAAAGAAGCATAGTAGCCATACCTAAAGACAATAGCGTTTTAAAGGATTTCCTCATAAGAATTACCTCCAGTCATTATCTGCTAAGACTATCCTATTTATCCGATTCCTCCAGGTCCTTTAGTGGTTCAAGATCCTTCGCAAGCTGTCTGTACCTGGAAATTAGTTCGCCAAGTTCTTTTTCCAGTATTTCCTGATCACCGCTGTTTCCGGCCTTCTCAAGCCTTGCGGCGAATTCTCCCAGCTCCAGTGCGCCTATCGATCGTGAAGTGCTCTTAAGCGCATGTACCTTTATTGTTGTATTTTTTATATCTCTTTCGGCCCAGTATTTCTCGATTTCTTCCGCCTTCTTCTCCGCACTGCCAAGGTATGTCTCAAGAGCCATCAAATAATCCTCGCAGTCGCCGCAATAATCCAGCCCTGAGTCTATATCAAGCTCCTTAATATCACGCAGAAAATCCGGAAGCACATACTCGTCAGTGTCATTGTTATCGGATGTGGTGTCCTCCTTATCGGATACAATAGTCACCTTATCCTCAGGAAGATACTGTAATAACATCATCTCAAGACGTTCTGCATCGATCGGCTTGGTGAGATAGTCATCAAATCCGGCTTTCGTATACATCTCACGCATACCCGATATCGCATTGGCGGTAAGACAGATTACCGGTGTCTCTTTATTCGGAGTATCCGTTATGTCCTTCATCTCATTAAGGGTCTCTATACCATCTTTATCCGGCATCATGTGATCCAGGAAAATGGCATCATAACTTTTCTTGGCAAAAAGCGATATGCATTCATCACCACTTTCCGCCGTATCGATCTGTAGTCCTGTTCTCTTAAGCAGATTTACAAACACCGTGAGATTAACAGGAGTATCATCAACCACAAGCACCCTTGCCTCAGGAGCTGTGAACTTCTCATGGTAGTTTGCCCTCTCACTTGTTGAACGTCTGAAGGCCTCCTCGAAATCTCCAATGGGATCCCATTTAACGACCTTCTGCTCAAGTTCAAAGGAAAATACCGAGCCCTTGCCATATTCGCTCTGGACCTCAAGATGACTGCCCATCATGTCAAGAAATCTCTGGACAATAGTCATACCAAGACCTGTGCCCTCGATGTTCCTGTTTCTTTTTTCCTCAATTCGCTCAAAGGCAACGAACAGCTTATCAAGATCCTCAGGTTTTATTCCTATCCCGGTGTCTGCAACACTTACTTTAAGCCTGACCCTATCCGGCTTATCCTGCATCTTATCTGCATGTATGGAAAAGGTTATGCCCCCCTGTTTGGTATATTTAACGGCGTTCGAGAGGATATTAATGATTACCTGCTTAATCCTGATCTCATCTCCGTTAAGGACCATGGGAATATTTTTGTCTATATTCAGGTTAAAAGAAAGCCCCTTATCCTCCGCTTTCTTTTGCACCATATTTACAAGATCATTGAGGAGGGAAGCAAAACTGTAATCAACGTTTATTATTTCCATTTTTCCGGCTTCTATCTTGGAGAAATCCAGAATATCGTTGATGATGCCAAGGAGCGTGCTTCCCGCCGTTTTTATGCTCTCCGAGTGCATTCTGATATTATCGTCCCTGGTCTCACGAAGTATCATCTCGTTCAAGCCCAGTATCGCGTTCATAGGCGTGCGGATATCATGGGACATGGTGGACAGAAAGCTGGATTTGGCCTCATTGGCCTGATTTGCCTGCTTCGCAGCCTCTGACAGCTCGCGATTGTAATTCATCATTACAATCGAATTAAATATCAGAAGAATCAAAAAGCCAACTGTAGCTATTCCAAGAAGCTGCCAGTCTATGGACCTGCTTGCCACCAGATCATTCACAGGTATATAGGCAAGCAGAAACCATGTCGTCATAGTCTCAAGAGGCGTGTAGGATAAAATACAGTCCTCTTTCTTGAAGTTTTTGATCGTCATGGTACCGGTCCCACCGGCTATCTCCTTGATCACGCGCTCATATTCCTCAGACGTAGCCGCATTATAGGACTTGTAGTACTCAAAAAAATTACTGTTCTTAAAGGACTTACCGTGGACAACGTAATTACCTTCCTTGTCCACGAGACTTATCTCGACATTCTCGTATTCACCTTTGAGGAAAACCAGCTTTTGCTCAAGACGGCTCAAAGGAACAACACGCATCAGAAGGCCCTTCTTTTGCTCACCACTTTCTTTGTCAAGCACAGTCACATTGTTTAAGAACGCAATGGACTGCACACCATTCATAGGATTTGTGTAGGCTCTGGTGAGATTAACGACATCGGACGTATCGCTTACACTAATATTGTCAAAAATTTTTAGATTCTTGTAAGAAACCGTATAAACACTGGGGTCAGACACCCTGGCTGTCGTGGAAATGCCTTCCCTGTCAGGACTGTCAAGAAAGATCAGATGTCCCTCAATCTCTGATGAAATCTTGGCCTTTCTGATAAAGGATACAGCGTCCTCTGCCGTCATCGGGGCGCCATCCTCCGCTGAACGATTGATATAGTTCGCCCAAATATCACAGAGATGCTGCTCATCCTCAAGGTAATTGCCGATGATCTGATTTGTAGTCATGGTCATCTTTTCAAAGGCGATGATCTCATTTTTATTGCTCTCTTCCGCCTTAGTATTCGCATACCTGATGATAAAGAACAGGATAACTCCCATTATTAAGAGATTTATTGTTATTATCAGCCCTCTTTTCACCCTCTGGCCTCCGGCTTCCGGTCAATGTTTCTTTAAATCGATAAAAGCGCATAGATGTTTCCCGCTCTTTTTGATTATTTTCTCCTTATATAGTTATTGCATTCAGTGATGAATGCCTGCATATCCTTATACATCTGATCTATGGTTTCCGGATTTCCACTACCCAGATATGAATCATCTTCAATAAGACTATTGTAAAATTCTACATTTCGACCGTTGAAGTAATAATCCTTGAGAGTGAAATAAGCCATATAGATGTAAGGGAAATTATTATTTAAATTGTTCCCTATGTCTGTTCCGAAATAAAACTCATATTTCCGGCCAATTGATTCTCCCTGCTCTTTTAAGCTGTCCGGCATATGATTTTTAATAGAGTCCTTCACCCAGTTTCCAAGCCTGCGTGCTTCCTCCTGGACGCCATTACCCTCTCTGTAGGGGTTGGATGCGCGGAACCTTTTAAGAATATCACCTCTCACAAGGCCTTTAAGAGGATCATTGTTCGGAATTTTATCGTCGTCAGAGTCTTTAGCCTGATCACTGTCCTGGTTATTAATATCAGGATTTTCACAGTGACTGATAATTACCTTATTACCTGTTTTTTCATCAAGACGGATAAACGACGTTTCCACTCTTTTATACGCATATCGTAGACCGTCATCATCCTTCTGAGCCCTGCGCTCTTTGTTTTGGATAACATAGATATAACCATCAACGGCTTCAACAGTCTCAACCGACAATCTGGTATCCTTCTCACCGGTTAACTCTGTTTCATATCCGGAAGCTACCTTTACAAATTCGGCATCATCATTATAAAAGCCAATGTTCCCATGAGGATCAAGTGATGCAGTATTGGGCCTTCCTTCAACATAAAGAAGCTTGCCATCCTTTACCATGACAGTACGGGAATATCGCTCTTCTCCATCTTTTTTCTTCGTTTCTTCAGGAATGATTTCTTCAAGGCTGCCTGCTTTACCCACTTTTACTTTTACACAATTTGAACCTTTATAGATATAGCTTGAGCCCTCGTAAAAGACAAGCTGTAAATAAACATATCCGTCTTCTTCCATACATCTGCTTACACTGCCGGGCGTTTTTTTAGTTCCCTGCAGCTCCGGAAGCTCCCCGTAAACTGTTTCTTCACCTGTTTCTAAGTCAAATCCTGAAAGACTACCGTAGCCTTCTTTTTCCTTTGTAATACAAAAAAGCTGTGTCTTACCTATTCCTGCATAATCATATAACTTACTTGATGTAACAGGTTCCTTGTAGCCACCATCCTCATCACAGATATATAAATGCAATTTATGGTCTTTTGAATTAAAGCCACCTGTAACAAAGTATTTTCCTGAAGGCTGTGTGCCATATATATTTGTTCCCGGAAGCTCCTTTGTATCAGATCCATCCAATGAAACTGAGCGAACGTTATTCTGCCCGGCAGGGCGGTTAGAGCTTAGTATTAAGCGACCACCGGATATAACAATACGCCCCTGCGACATATCCTCGAAAAGCGGCTCTGTTTCTAAGGTTTTGCAATCCATAGCAACAATCGTGCCTTTACTGTTTGGAATATCCGCATAATTACCCCAGATTGCAGATTTTTTCATGTCATCTTCACTTGGAATTCTGAAATAAACGTGTCCGTTATATTGGACAAAGTGTCTCCCATTACCCGGGATTGCATCTGCTTCACTTGTTGCTTTAGCTGAAACTGTCTTACCGGCAGATACTTTTTCCGAGAAGCCTGTAAGAATTGCTGCCGTGAGCATAAATACCCCGATGCTTCTGATAAATTTCTGATTCCTTTTATACATAGTACTCCCTCAACTTTTTTATTATATTATCTTTTTTATTATACTATATGTTAATATGTGCTTCTGTACGACTCTGCTCACCCTTAAAATTGGTGACATTTCATTTCTTGCTTTACAGCTCTATCCTGATCCGGTTCCTGTCGCCCTCTCTTTGACAACTTATGCTCTTAGCCATCTTTTTAAGAATTGTTACTCCAAGTCCATCATCCTCCTGCCCGAAGGGATCAAACTCTTTTCCTCCGGAGGTAATGGCCAGCTCCGTTGTACAATTTGCTTCCGAATACGAAATATCTATATTTATATCCACTTCATCGCTTTTCTCATAGCAGCCACCCAGCATTTCGTATATGAGCTCCTCTGAGCAAATCTGAAGTCTGTAAATCTGCTTCTGACTAAGACCGTATTTTTCTCCAAATGACTGTATTCCGCCCTGAAGTGCCATCAGATCAAACCCACGCTCTTTTATCTCATAGTTGAAATACTTGATCTTCTGGATGAATGCTATGGTCTTTTCACGCTTCGGGCTATCAAATATCTCTGTGGGCGTCCCCTGCTCATAAATACCACCATCCGCAAGGAACAGCACCCTGTTCGCAACCTCTCTGGCAAAATTCATTTCGTGGGTTACAATAAGCATGCTCATATCGCGCTTTGCAAGCATTCGTATAACCGCAAGAACCTCGCCCACCATCGGCGGATCAAGGGCACTTGTCGGTTCGTCGAATAACAGAACCTTGGGCTCCATCATCAGGCAACGGCATATCGCTATTCTCTGCTGCTGACCACCTGACAGCACCTCAGGCCATCTGTGTGCTCGAGAAGCTAAGCCCACCTGAGAAAGCAGCTCCATTGCCTTTTCTTCAGCATCCTTTCTGGACATGCCCTTTAGCTTCACAGGAGCAAGACAGAGGTTATCCATCACATCCATCTCTGAAAAAAGGTGGAATTTCTGGAATACCATTCCCATGCTCTGCCTGATTTCATCCACATTTGCCCCTTGTTCAGTGATCTCGCGGCCATCTATGAAAATCTGCCCGGCGCTTGGCTTTTCCAGCAGTGTCAGTGACCTTAGGAGCACGCTTTTTCCACATCCGGAGCCACCGATTATGGCGATTCTGTCACCACGTTCAACTGTCAGATCTATTCCCTTTAAAACCTCATTGGGGCCAAAGGATTTTCTTAATCCCTTAACTTCTATAAGACTCATACGGCAGGCCCCCTTTTCTTTTCACTTATCTTATCTGTCAGTGTGAAAAAGCCAAACACGACGTAAGAAAAGGCAAGGTATATCAGCATACCGATGGAAATCGTAAGAAGCGGCTGCATCGTTCTGGCCGCAGTATTGTTAATAACCCTTGTAAGATCAGTGATCGTAACGTATCCAACAACGCTGGTCCACTGAATGAGGTTAACTATCGTGGACTGATAGACGGGCTTTGCAATACGGAGAACCTGTGGAAGTGTCACAAGGCGGAAGGTCGCCCACGCTGAAAATCCCAATGTTCTCGCTGCCTCTGCCTGTCCCTTGTCAGCTGCAAGAAGCGCTGAGCGCAGGAGCTCTGCCACATGTGCCGACACATTAAGTGCAAAGGTGATGATAGCTACTGTGAGAGGCTTTAGCCCTGCTTTTGCAAAAACTCCATAATACAAAAGCAGCAAAAGCATCAGCACCGGCGTTCCTCTCAGGATTGCAATATATCCGGAGGCAATCCCTCTGATTATGGGATTTTTACGCGTTCTAAAAAGACATACCACAGCTCCCAGCACGGTTCCCAAAACCAGCGCAGCAAACGATATCTGCACAGTTACCAAAAGTCCGGCCAGTATGGTCTTCCACGAATCTCCCGCAATTAAAATTTTGTCTAATTTTTCATAAAGAGTCATTGTACAAGACCTCCACCTGTTTGGTGATGATCTCGCCATATATTTCCAGTATACTGTCCACAAAATGTCTGTCGCTAAAGCGTGCTGACATTTCCCTGGCATTTTCTCCCATTTCCAGGCGCATATCCTCATTTTCAAGAAGCTGCATTACATGTCTGCCAAACTCATCACCATTTTCGAAGGAATATCCATTTACTCCGTTTTCAAGGATGCCCTTAAGGCACGGATCAGTTCGGCAGATAATAGGAAGTCCGCAGGCCATGGCCTCAATATATGAGAGGCTGTTCACCTCGAAATCCGATGCCGAAACAAAGAGCGTCCCGATATTATAAAATCGATAAACCCGTTCAGGAGAAACTCTTCCCGTGAAGGTTACCGCATCCTTTATTTTTAATTTTTCAGCCTGTTTCTCCAGCTTTTGCCTATATAAACCATCGCCTACAATAACAAGCTGAATATCCGGATCCTTTTCCAGAAGCTTTTTCGTCCATTCCAGAATGTCTGTTATTTTCTTTTCCTTAGCAAGTCTTGCTACTACAAGAAGAATCTTCTTATTGTCCCGGATACCGTATTTTCTCATTAATTCCCTGCGCTCACCTGGCGGAACGCTCTTTTGAAGCTTATGCAAATTTATTCCATTATTTAAAACTGTAGCTTTGTCCTTTATGAATTTATGCTGATCGAATGTCAGCGCTTTTTCAGACGGCAGTATGACACGACTTGCGTGCTTATATGCAAAATATCCCCATACTATCGGGGCTATGGTTAATGGAAATGTATTATGAAATCTGCCAAAAACATATTTTGCATAATCTGTGTGAGATGTCATGACTAAGGGCGCACCACAAGCATCCGAGATCATATTTGCAATGATCCCGGTGGAGCCCTCTGTATGAGCATGAATAATATCAGGCTTCCATGCGACTATTTCATCGATAAATGCATGCTTTCGAACAAAGCTCTTTTTCCATTCCGGCCAAAAAGCTGATCTGTACGATTGCAGATAATAGTCATCGCCATTTTTATAGTTGAACTTCTTATCCGATAAAGTAAGGACCCTGACGTCGATTCTGCGTCTTCTCATCTCATCAGCACAGATGGCTGCGATCTGGGCAACGCCGTTTATCTCATCTCTGTACCCATCGGAAGTAATTAAGACCTTTAGACGGTTCATATGCAATCCCCCTCGAATTTCATTCCCATCTAAGATTGGTATTAAATAAGCTTCTTAACGTTTTTTGCGAAAATATCCCCTCATACTTAATGATACAACATTTCGTTATTCGATAATCTTAAATATGTATAAACAGAGCTAATATCCGTAAATGAACGGCAGTTGACAATTATCTCCGTTTATGCTACAAGTGTACTAGTTCATCTAGTACACGTAACACGCAATTAAGGAGATAGTTATGAAAAAAGAGAATTTGTTCAGAGTAATAGCCATATTCATGTGTTCCGCGGTCTTTTTATGTGCATGTGGAAAAAAGAATGACGCATCGGTTATCAGTACCAGTCCGGCAACTGCAGAAGCTGATAAAGAGCATATCTATAACCTTGAGAATATCGAGCTTCCTATCACCGGGAAATACAGCATAAACTACATGGACAGAGGAAAGGATTACCTCTTCCTTGTTGCCAACATGTATGAGACAGAGAACGTGGACAGACAGCTATTCAAGGTGTCACTGTCAACCGGAGAGGTCTCCGAGATTCCTTTTGTTCTTGGAGAAAATGAGGACATAGACAATTTAGCCGGTGATCAGAATGACAATGTCTATATTTTTAAAGTTGAAAATAGCGAAGAATCCGATGGTAAAAAGAAAGGTTCAATCGTAAAGCTTTCCTCTGAAGGGGAACCGATCTGGGAAGCTCCGCTGACAGAGGAGGACCTAAATAATTACGTCCAGTCAGTAGCTTACCTTAAGGATAAAGGAATAATGACCTGCGCCGAGGGTAACATTTCCCTCTATGACGAGAATACAGGTGAAGGCCGTGTTGTTATTAAGAAGGATAACGGCGAAGAATATTATTACGGATCACTTTTGGCCTCCAAGACTGGCGATGTATATCTGTCAGAGGATGATTCCAGTGACGATAATAGATATCGTGTTAAAAAATACAATCCGGAAAAAATGGAGTTTGATGAGGAGTTTTTGCTTCCTAATGGTGTTTATGGCAGCAATATATATCCCGGAGAATCCTACGATTTTTACTACGAGGACTATGCCAAAATCGTAGCCTTCAACTTGGGGGATGAGGAAACAACCCTTGTATGTGACTACACATCCTCTGATATCCTCTCCTGCTACATGAATTATATCTGTGAAGCGCCTGATGGAACCTTTTATATAGTTAATCGTGATGACAACGGCGACTCAGCCCTTGGATGCATGACCAAGGTTAACGCGTCTGATGTAAAGGACAAGGAAACACTGACTCTGGGCGTAGTCTATGTACCTGATTCTGTCAGAAGTCAGGTCGTGAAGTTCAATAAAAAGAGCGATAAATACAAGATTCAGATAATCGATTATGGTGAATCCTTAACTGAGGATACTGTAGCAGCATATGATGAGGTTTTAAAGCGCATAGGTCTCGATCTCACCCAGGGCTGCGGTCCGGACATGCTTGTCGTTGATTTCGATATGCCCCTCGAGAGCTATGTGGAAAAAGGTGCTATCGAGCCATTGGATTCATATTTTGATAACGATCCAGAGCTCAATACCCAGGACTTTTTACAGAATATACTGGACTCCACAAGGATTGATGGCAAGATGTACTCTATCCTTCCACTTTATGGAATCGACACCTGTGTTGTATCAAAGGATGTCGTAGGCGATCAGACAGTAACCCTCTCAAATTATGAGAACATTTGTAAGAGCAATGGCATGGATCCCCAGCTGGGAATGGGCTCTCAGACCAGAGAGATGGCTGTATCCCTGTACTCCACCATCGGCAATACCTTTGTCGATTACGCACAGGGCACCTGCAACTTCGATTCCGATGACTTCATAAGCTTTTTGCAGTTTGTAAAGCAGTTCCCTGCTACTTCCGAGGAAACAGGCTTTGAGTATGAAGATTTTGAAACCTTTTACAGAGAAAAGAAGTCGTTACTATATGAGTACTTCCTCACTTCCTTTGAAGATTATCAGGTCCTGAAAAAGGGATACTTTGGAACAGATGTGGAATTCAACGGCTTCCCCACTGCAGATGGCGGAAAGTCCTTCATCAGACCCTTTGTCAGACTGGCGATGAATCACGATTCCAAGAACAAAGAGGCTGCCTGGGAGTTCATGAGATCCTTTATACTGGATGATTATCAGAATAATGTTGAATGGGGCTTACCCATAAGACGAAGCGCGCTTGATGCACTTGCTGCCAAGGCTCAGGAAAAACCCTACTATATCGATGAAGATGGCAAAAAGGTAGAAGGTGGTAGTGTTTGGGGTATAGGTGATATTGAAGTTGAGATAACCGAGCTCTCCAAGGAAGAAACTCAGCAGGTTGTAGATTTTATTGAATCGGTTACAGATATCGAGAGCTATGAGTTGAAGGTAAACGACATTATTTCCGAAGAAGCCGGCGCCTTTTATGAAGACCAGAAATCAGCCCAGGAAGTTGCGGATGTAATCCAAAGCAGAGTTTCTTTATATCTTAGTGAGAATTTTTAAACAGAATATCCATTGCTTTTCCCATAATAACCAAATAGGACTGTGGCAATCATGCCACAGTCCTATATTTTTGCTCTCTATTTTACTTTGCCCAGTCCGCGTCAGATATTCTGCACATATCGGTATTAATAACCTTTTCGGTTTTTCCCGTTTGGGTATCATAGACATAAACCCATGAATTCTTCAGCATTTGTCTTAAGTAATACATAATATATCTGCCATCCTCTGAAACCTTCACATTATAATTTCCCTGGCCCCATAACTTATCAGGATTTGCCTCAGTTAAAAGCGCAGTATACCTTTTGGTTTCAAGATCATATTTCATGATTTTTCCATCTCCGATAAAGATGATGGACTTTTCATCAGGCGACAGCGCCAGATCATAAAACTTATTTATTGTTACATCGATGACTGTAGCCCTTCCCAAAGGAATATTAAACCAGTACAGATTTCTCCTTATTTTTCCATCATGATAACCCGTACCGAAAAAATAGGCATTCCTCTCATCAGCTGTAAAAACCATTTTGCTTAACAGTAAATCATTTGAACCCTCAGCATTTCCGACTTTTTTATAGGTGTCTTCATCGGGAATGTACTTATATATATTTCCTCCATTTGAATAATAGATAGCCGTTTTATCCGGGTTATAACAATACCTGGATACATGTATTTCTTCGCCGGTATCGGTATCAATGAACTTATAGGATTCATCCTGCGCATCCTCTTCACTGACTTCACTGATCTTCTCATAGGTATTACTGCTACTGTCCCAGCGACCGTTCACCACTTTGGTTTCTTTATTATTTACAGTCTTTGTTCCTGTGAAAACTATATCCGGATATCGTCCCAGAGCTTTCTGACGAGCGCTTTCCTTAAAATGATATATCCCAACAGAAGCCGCTATCACAAGCGCAATTCCCAGGAGAGTCCATTTCAAATATTTCCCCTTGAACCATTTGCTTCTTGCCAGCAAAATGATAATCCATGTAAGGATGGCAATACCGCCGGAAATCAACATTGCCGGAAGTAAAATCTGAAAGAAAAACGCTACAATATGGAAATCAATTAACATCATGACCCCGTTCCCCCTAACTTTTTTCTTGGATATTATATATAGTAACACCCCAGACCACGCTTTTAAAAGTGCAGGCTGGGGTGTTTAACAGTCAGTATTTTGTCTTATTTACTGAAACTTCGCAGTTACCTGAGAATTACAATGCTGCATGAGTGAAAGCAGCTTACTAGACTGTCGCATGCTTATATCTCCCGTAATATTTTTCAGTCTTTTTAATTCTTGTTAACGCTCTTCTTATTATACGCGATAACGTGGTAAAAATAGAAAACAAAAAATGCAAAGGCAGTAACTACTCCCGTATTATAACCAATAGCTGCGCTTAATCCGAGCCCCTCATCTGCCATAAATATGTAGGTTACGCTTACCGCTGTCATGAAGGTAGCAGGAAGCGCGGTAAGAAGGCTGGCTAATTTATTTTTGTTTTCTCTAAGCAGATATGCTGTTGCGACCCAGAGTGATATCATCGCCAGAGTCTGATTACTCCATGAAAAATATCTCCAGAGAACATTGAAATCAAGCTGGGTCAGGAAGCCTCCAAGTCCCAGCAAGGGTAAGGTGATGTCGAGACGGCATCTTATCTTCTTTTGATCCAGTTTGGTTATCTCAGCAAGAATAAGTCTGGCAGAGCGGAACGCAGTATCACCTGATGTAATAGGACATGCTACAACTCCTACAATCGCCAGTACTCCTCCAACCTTTCCAAGTAATCCGGTCGCAATATCATAAACCACTCCGGACTGCCCCATCTCTGAAATAGCAGCCTGAAGCCCACCGGTTGTTCCATAAAAGGCCACGCCGCCTGCAGCCCAGATAAGGGCAATTACAGCTTCTGAGAGCATGGCTCCATAGAACACTTTTCGTCCGTGCTTTTCAGAGGTTATGCACTTAGCCACCAGTGGCGACTGCGTTGAATGAAAGCCCGAAATAGCGCCACAGGCAACCGTTACAAACATAAACGGCCAGACCGGAAGCCCCTCCGGGTGCAGATTCTGAAATGTTATTTCCGGAATTTTATACCCACCTACGATAATTCCGCCCATGATGCCTACTGCCATGATAATGAGCATTACTCCAAAGACCGGATAGATTTTACCGATTATTTTATCAATAGGGAACATGGTCGCAAGAACATAATAACCAAGGATCACAATATACCAGAACGGATTGCCAAACATAGGCGGTGTCAGCTTTGTAAGGAGAGCCGCCGGGGAAGTGACAAATACCGTTCCTGTAAGAACAAGCAGAACAATAGAGAAAATACGCATACTCCACTTTGCGAAGGTTCCCAGATAAATACCGCTCAGATTAGCGATCGACGCACCATTATTTCTCTCGGAGATCATTCCGCTCATGTAATCATGAACTCCACCACCAAGAACTGATCCGAATATTATCCATAGGAAAACCACCGGCCCAAAGCACGCTCCCATAAGCGCACCGAAAATCGGCCCCGTGCCGGCAATATTAAGAAGCTGCACCAGAAATACCTTCCAGGTGGGCATCGGAATGAAATCCACACCATCCTTCTTCGCGTAAGCCGGTGTTTCCCTGTCATCAGGCTTAAATACTTTTTCTACTATATGTCCGTACACAAAATATCCAATAATGAGCACCACAAAAGACAAAAGTAAAGAAATCATATATCCCTCCTACAGGTGGGTGTCCCTGTTTTGCTGTTGCCTGCCTTTTCATGTGCATTGCGCACATCCTTTAGGTATTGCAGTATAGTATTATTTTATCATTTTGCGTTTATTTCTTTTGTAAAAAAAGTATAAAGACTATGCTGTGGGGAGAAGGATTTTGGAGACTAAATATTGTTTGGGGGCAAATTTTGATCAAATTATGTCTGGGGATTCCTGAATTCCTGCAGTGATGGTCTTTGGGCTTTGGGCTTTGGGCTTTACTAGATATTTTTATCAAATTATGAAAAGTCAAGTAGCCAAAAATGTCCTTCTGGTAGAATTTCCGCGACATTACTATCATCCATAGATTTTTCACGTAGAAAATGTCCCTACGGAGGCATCGATTAAGCGACTTTTGCTCAGATATAGAAAAGACACGTAGTGAAGGGCTTAAAATGAGCCAAAAACTACGTGTCATATATTGAAATTCAAAGCTGGGTCAAGTAGATACCAGCTTATACTGTCTCATCGGGATAACTCCAAAACTTACCCTTATAGAAGTTCTCGTTACCCAAAGGTTTAGCTGTCAGTTTGAACATTACGCAGCCATCGGGGCAGACTACAGTTTTGCTATACTTGCCGTCGCCACCCACATTTTCGAGGTCTCCCCCACTTCTAACAGCTTCCATCAGCGGAAAGAGCATCATCATGGTCTTGGAGCAGATGCCATAACCATCCTTATTAACGGGACAACCATAGGTGCATTTGTAAACATCACCGATTTCTTCACCGTTTCGGCAATAATGCTCAGTAGTGTCACCATGTAGGAATCCTGTCACTTCAACTGTGAATTCATATTCTTCGTCATACCACTTTTTCATATTCCTTATAACCTCCTTCATCAGGTTTTTTCTTTGAAAACCATCCGCGGAATATACCGCCCTTTATGATGGAAACAACTGTGAAAAACATATCTGCTCCAAGGATGAACAAGAATGAAGGAAGCATTATTCTTGTATAATGCTTTCCATATTCCTTTCTGCGATTGATGCAGGTTGCAATCCAAATATCAAACGTTATGATTCCACAACCAAAGAACAGGGCCTCTGCCACGTCTTTAAGCAGATTTGTAAGAATACCGTTGTCTAGAAAGTTCCCTGTTCTGATGCCTGTAAGCAGAAGATTCAATATCGCGAGTGCGAAAATCACAACAATCATGATACGCATCACGTTCATCATGACTCCACCGCCTATTCCCAGGCCGCCGCACCACTTTATTCCGCACCTTATGCAAAAGTTCTCCATGATCTGCATAAGCGGCTCATTTTGTCTGCCTTCAATGAAGCCGTTATTTGCGATAACATATACATTGATTTCAGGATTGAGATTTTTACACCAGGTCTCCATCTTTTTCAGAAAAGGAAGTACATGTGAAGGGACACCGTCTACGTATAACGGCATTGTAAATACTACTGCATCCGCGTCCTCAAGCTCCTTTAAAATATTGTCGTAGTCCGCTTTTGTGCGAAGCTTCATCATCTTTTTGCTTCCAAAAACGAAAAGACCTGTCATGGCAGCTACAAAACCTGATGCTGAAAGTCTTTTCTTAGGACTGCAATCTATAAAAACCGTCTTCATATCTTAGATACCTCCAGAGCAGTGATATCAGGCACAAATTCTAGCTCGGCAGACTGATATCCATGATTTAAACGGTTTCTCTCGACCATCAATTTCCACGTACTTTTCTCATTATCATTGATATCGCCGTAGACTATTACCTTAAAAACGCCCTTTTTGCCATACCTGAGAGCATGATGCATCTCCCATCCGCGATAGGTGCTCATAGGTGTCGAAGCTCCAATAGCCCTGTCCAGTATGTTCTTAACTGCTGTGCTGTAGCCGCCGTAATAATTCTCAGTTATCAGCACCAGATCATCTGTCTGTCCGATAACCCTGCATATCTGGTGCAGGGAGTCCTTCATACCGCAGGTCGCAGGATGTCTGGTCCAACAATCAAAGCATCCCTGACAGGGTGCATATTTCCCATCAGCCCATATAACATCTGAAAATCGAGCACTAACCCTATTATGGAAGTTCTCATCAAGATCGTGGATTACTATTTTCATGCTTCTCCTCTTTCCTCACCATTTTCCAAACAATTTTTGCCTTTATAATTCATTTTTCTATATTTATAGTATCACACAAAGAAAGCAGTTCCTTCTGTTTTCACAGATAATGAACTGCTTTACACTGAATTGGCCTCAGAACCAGTCGTATAAAAAACCTGTTTTCAATTTTTTAATTCCACACCTCTTCCGCTATTTCTTTTACCAGTCTGAGCTTCGCCCACTGCTCTTCTTCAGTAAGCTTATTGCCAATCTCACAGGATGCGAAGCCGCATTGCGGGCTTAAGCACAGTCTCTCAAGCGGAATATACTGCGCAGCCTCCCTGATTCTGGCAATGACGGCCTCTTTATCCTCAAGTTCCGGTGTCTTAGTTGTGATAAGTCCAAGCACAACCTTCTTATCCTCTGAAACCTTTCCAAGTGGAAGAAATCCCCCGGAGCGCTCGTCATCATATTCAAGGAAAAGGGCATCCACGTTCTCTTGCGCGAAAACATAGTCTGCCACCGTATCGTATGCTCCACTCGTAAAATACGCAGAGTTATAATTTCCCCTGCAGATATGGGATGTGATTATCATATCATCAGGTTTTGCTTCCAAAGCGAGATTATTTACCTTCAAAAGCTGCGCCTTAACTTCCTCAAGATCAATTCCCAATGCCTTATATCTCTGCTTTGCAGCATCTCCAACTATCGCACCCCATGTGCAGTCATCCAGCTGAAGATTCCTGCAGCCTGCATCATAGAACTGCTTTATGACATCCTGATATGCTTTACCTATATCCTCAATGAGCTCCTCATTTGTAGGATAGAATTTCCTTGTGGTTTCATAATTAGCAGGTATGATCATCTGCTGGAATGTCTGAGCAGGAGCCGGTATAGTGTATTTTGCAACCGTATTTTCATCCTCGAACTGTTTTAGGAATTTAAAATACTCAACAAAAGGATGCTTCTTTGCTTTAATCTTACCGACTAAATATGTATCATCAAGCACCGCAAGAACTCCGTTGAACTGCACTCCCTTGCCTGTGTGCTCATGCTCCACTCCTTCAAATCCCCACATAAAATCAAGATGCCAGAAGGTTCTCCTGAACTCTCCGTCTGTGATTACATGAAAACCAAGCTCCTTCTGCTTCGCTACGACTTTTGTGATTTCCTCATCGATAACCCTGTCCAGTTCTTCCTTGGTTATCTTTCCTGCCTGGAATGCCTCTTTGGCGTCCTTAAGTGCCTGCGGTCTTAAAAAGCTGCCCACAAAATCGTATCTATACGGTGTAATTATTCTGCTCATAAAAATATCCTCCATTCGTCTCTCATGAAGGGTATTCTATCAATCATTATTTATACCAGCTAATACTTTTAATGCTGGTTTCTCCATAGTTTCAACCTATGGAGAGATGCTTTTTAAGTGCTGCAATATATGAATCTGCGTATCTGCTTAGTATGGCATTCTTCTTTTTCAATATACCAATATGCATATCCCTATCGATATCAAGTGGTTGGGCTATGATACTACTGCCATTAAGCTTCCGATCGATAATTCCGCTGCTTACGGTAAAGCCATTTAAACCAATAACAAGGTTGAAAAGTGTTGCCCTGTCTCGAACCTGGATGATTTTCGGGAAATCCAGAACGCTGACAAACTCCTCTGCAAAATAGAAAGAATTACGATTCCCCTGCTCATATACAAGATAGGGATACGACTTAAGGTCATCCATTTTTATCATATTTTTCTTTGCCAGGGGATGGTCTTTACATATGAAAACATGCGGCCCGGAGACGAGTAGTTCTTCATATACAAGGTTATTCTTTTTTATGAGCTTGCTGAGAATCTCTTCGTTGTGCTGCGAAAGATAGATTACTCCAAGCTCGCTCTTCCCGCTTGCCACATCGTCTATGATCTCGCCGGTCTGAGTCTCCCTGATTATGAAGCTGTATTGATCTGCATCGTATGCCTTGATCAAATCCACAAATGCCTTTACTGCAAAGGAATAGTGCTGACAGGAAACAGAAAACTTAGGGCTCATTCCTCCGCCGGCTCCGAAATGCTCCTTCATATTGTCTGCCTGTTCCAGGAGCTGTCTTGCAAACGAAAGCAGCTCCTCACCCTCCCTTGTTGCAACAACGCCCTTATTAGAGCGCACAAAGGCTGTGATGCCCATCTCTTTTTCAAGATTGTGTATTGCTGTGCTAAGGCTGGGCTGTGAAATGAACAGTCTTTCAGCTGCCTCCGTAATATTCCCACATTCTGCCACCGTAGTAAGATATGTCAGTTGTTGTAATGTCATCAGTCTGTTCCTTTTCTATGCATTTTTTGTAGCATATATCAGTCTCAATGCCTGCTCCGCTGTATCTGCGATATTTTTCATCGCATTATCCTTATCCATTGCTTCCTCCAGTGAGCAAACTCTCCGAAGTGCCGGGAAAAACGCATCAATTCCCTGCTGGTTACACCTTCCTGCATCAGCTGTCACTGCACCGGCAATTGCTATGACCGGTTTTCCATACTTTTTGGCAAGCTTTGCGACACCAGCAGGAGCTTTGCCCATAGAGGTCTGGGCATCCAGCATGCCTTCACCGGTGACAACAAGGTCTGCATCTTTTATGTAATCCTCAAGGGCGGTTTCCCTGAGTATGATATCGATTCCGCTTTCGAGATTGGCTCCAAGAAATGTCCTAAGTGCAAATCCCATCCCGCCTGCAGCTCCGCTACCCGGTATGTCAGAATCAGCATCAGGAATTACCTCCTTCGCCAAGGCCGCATAGTTACCAAGCCACTTATCCATATCTTCTATCATCCTGCTGTCCGCACCCTTCTGTGGACCGAAAACTGCACTGCAGCCGTTATCGCCGCAAAGAGGATTGGTCACATCACAGGCTACCTGAAAATCGCACTCTGCAAGCGTGGGACATGCATTATCGCAGGAAATAGTCTTTAAATCCTTAAGTCCCGCTGCACCGTGGGCGATCCTTTTTCCCTCAGAATCAAGAAAATCAAAGCCAAGAGCGGTCAGCATCCCGACTCCTCCATCATTAGTAGCGCTACCGCCTATACCTATTATGAATTTCCTGCAGCCCTTATTTATCGCATCAAGAATGACTTCACCAACGCCATAGGTTGTTGTATTTAGCGGATTTCTCTGCTCATTAGAAACAAGTGTTATTCCTGCAGCGCCGCTCATCTCTATTACTGCGACATTCCCGGGGATAATCCCGTATCTGCAGCATACTTTTTCCATCAGTGGACCTGTGACAGATACATCTTCAAAATCCCCTCCTGTACCTGTAACAAGGGCATATACGGTACCCTCGCCCCCATCCGCCAGCGGACGAACTATGGTTTCGACGTCTCCGCTCACTCTCGAAAAGCCTTCTTTGGCTGCATTTCCAGCCTCAATTGAAGAAACACTCCCTTTAAAAGAATCAAAAGCCGTTACAATTTTCATAACTCCCCAACACCCTTCTTCTCACGTCAATATTAAGCTTAATATTATAAGTCCAACTCTTCTTTACTCCACTATCTGTCCGCAGAACAAAACTTCCGTATCGCCCTCTCCACCGCAAATATAGAACTTGAAAGGATGATCTGCTACAAATTCCTTAGGTTCCTTTTCTATCGGGCTGCATCCATCAACCATCATAATGGCTGTTGCAGCTGCAGCTTCAAGGCCGTCCTCATCAACCTTTATCTTTGTTTTCTGAATGATATCTGAAATCATCCACTGAGTGTCGGGACACATTACTGAAAAATCAGCATCCACATCAAATGCGAGCTTCACGCCTCTTCCCTTAAGGAAATCTATAAACTCATTCTGACTAAAGGAGCTTTCCGTCTCGAATTTAGGAAGCTTTACGATAACGTCCTCGTAAGAGGCCTTTTTCATAGCTTCCTGAACATTACCTACGTCTCCGAGTACGAACACTGCTTCCACGCCGCCATTTAGAGGAAGAACAACAAGCTTTCCCTTTGTATCCTCATAGAATCTGAATCTCTCCTGCTGATTCATGAATTCCTTTTCTACTTTTTCACCCTTTACAGTTGTAAATGTGTCGGAGCTGGTTGAATACTTATCAAAACTGCTCACCCATGAGCTCTTAAGGTAAAGAGTATTTATCAGTACCGCATTTACATTTGACAGATCATTGGAAATTGAAGGTATAAGTCCATTCGTTCCATCATTTACCCACTGATTTACCTTCTCTGTTATCTTTTTGGAGTTTACATCATAAGCCTTAGCACCATAGTTCTTCTCTACATACTTTACATACTCCTTACCGAACTTTCCGTTGCGGTCAGTATTGTGCCAGATGGAATTCAGCATAACGAGTGATCCTTCAGGCTTTTTCGCATCCTCAGGGAACCATTCCTGGTTCTGCTTGAATTCCTTAACGTCTGCAGCGATATCTGCATCAAAATCATCAATTATCTGTGAAACAGACGCATACCATGCATTTACTTCATCCATGTCGATAAAGCCCATCGCATGTATCAGTTCGTCCTTGGTTTTTGTGTCCGCGCCTGCTACAGCGAGCGCCAGAGCTGCCCTGAAGGACGTAGGCGAAACCATGTAGTTTTCTTCTGCAAAGCCTGCTGATTCAACAAATTCCATAAGAGCCTTGTCAAAGTCAGCTGTTGCCTCAGTGTTTACCATAACAGATGTATTCTTTTTATTTTCAGTATCATTCCCAGCTTCAGAAAGAGGTGTATCCTCTTCCTGAATGGAAACCTTCTGCACCATCTCATCTCCCGTATGCGCCAATAAGCTGGAATTACTCATAGCCGCACAACCTGTGAGCATTGAAGCTGTTAGTACAGAGCATATTGTCATGTTTTTTATGCTTATCATCTTTTTCATAATGTTCATCTCCCTTTATCACTAAAAGTGCCTTATACCTTATATACAGATGAACCTTGGATAATGTTGCAAAAATTTTAAACTTTTATCTCTGATTTCCTAAAAGCTCTCGTTCTTCATCCCCCGGCGTATACTCGCACCAGATATCATCCTTGAAGTGGAAGCTGTAAATTGAGAATTCATTCAAAGTAGAACCCTTGATAACATATGAAGCTTTGTCCTTTTTTAAATAATCCAGGTGTGCGGCAAGACTTGCATTTGTCACATCGGGATAGGACAGATATACGTAAATAATCTCGTTGTCAGCATCGTCAATAAGGGCGTATTCATAGACATTTTTATAACCGTCCGAAGTCACATACGCCGGAAAATTGTAACTGTCCGCATCGTATTTTACCTCACCGATATGGTAATCGCTGTCCTCAAAATCTGTATCAAAAACCGTGCAGGTTATCTCTGACAGTCGCTTTACTTCACTGTCAAAATCCTCATCTGAATAAATAGCTGTAAGAAAAATGCTTCCGTCCGTATCAAAAAGTCCTGTTTTCATGGAAGATTCGAACTCTGTAGTAAGAGCATTTTCCGTATCATCCGGAAAAACAAAAAGTCCGCTATCCAGGTCTCCGCTGTAGGTTTCAAGGAAATAGTTTTTATCATAGTTTTCTATTCCGGTTTTCTTATCAAAAGGCTTTGAGGAATCGTAAATACCAATCACCACAATAAGCGCACTCATGATCATATATCGCACGCTTATAATAATGAGGACAAGAACTACCACTTTTATAACAAAGCCTTTTTTCTTCACGAGATTACTTAATATACCGTTTGCATAGAGCGTCGTTATGGCTAGTGCCACAAGACCCAAAAATGTCAGTGCAATGGCAAAGCTTCTTGTTAGATTTGGCTCATAATTTATGCACTGAAGTACTATGGCTATAGTCAGCAGGATTGTTCCAATTAAACTGATCGCTCTTACCCATTTAAAAAGCTTGCCCTTTTCGGTGCCGGCATAATCCGCCATCTTTTCGGCAACCTCTTTTACTTCTTCATTCATCATCTCGCTTTTTCTCTCTCCTTCAATGAGTTCTCTAACATCTACATCATAGAAATCCGCAATCTCAACCAGAAGAGAAATATCCGGTAGATTGGTTCCGTTTTCCCATCTGGATATAGTTCTTGTGCTTACATTAAAAACGTTAGCAAGCTGTTCTTGTGTCATTTGTTTTTCGTGTCTTAATTGCTTAAAAAATAAGCCAGCTTTTTTCTGATCCAATCTTTAGTTTTTCCTCCTCTCTCAGGATAGTCAGAGTATAAAAAATCTGTCCTCTAAGTACCACGACACAAAGCGAGAAATGCCGTATTTACCTACCGGACACAATATGTCAGGTTCCATTTTTATATCCCCAACCTCCAAATAAAAGATTAAACAAAAATATCCCTAAGAACAATACTACCAAAAAATGAAATATGACATATCAAATATTGAGTAGGAATAGTCTCATATGACTGCTAAGATTTATTTATCATTCTTTTACATAAAACATGAATTATCTTAAGGAGGTACTTGATGGCTTATACAAGACTATCTGATGCAAATGAAATCACTGAAAGATACATGGATTCCATACTTATTGAAGAGAGGCTGATCGATTCAGTTAAAGCTGATATCAGCACAACTCTGTTTGGCGAGAGCTTTTCAATGCCCGTACTTACACCGGCATTTTCCCATCTGAAAAGCTTTAATGGCAGAGAATTAAGCGGTCTTGAGGAGTATTCCTTAGCAGCAAAAGAAAGTAACATCCTGAATTTCTGTGGAATGATGGAAAACGATATGTTCCAGAAAATAATAGATACCGGTGCAAAAACCGTAAGAATAGTAAAGCCCTATGCAGATAACGGAAAAGTTCGCGATCAGTTCCAGTTCGCAGAGGAAGCGGGCGCTTTCGGAATCGGCATGGATATCGACCATATCTTTGGTCCTGATGGTTATGATGTTGTTGTCGGCGAAGAAATGGCGCCTCAGACATCTGATATGCTGCGCTCTTATGTCGAATCTACAAAGCTTCCTTTCATCGTCAAAGGAGTGTTAAGCGTACAGGACGCCCTCAAATGCGCAGAAATCGGTGCAAAGGGTATTATCGTGAGTCACCATCACGGTCGTCTTCCCTATGCAGTTCCGCCGATGATGATTCTTCCTGACATCAAAGAAGCTTTGAAGGATAAAGATATCACCATAATTGTAGACTGCGGTATCGCAAGTGGCGCAGATGTATATAAAGCACTCGCTCTTGGCGCAGATGCTGCAGCTGTAGGCAGATCCATGATGCCATCCCTTGAAAAGGATGGTACTCCCGGCGTCGTAAAATTCCTTGAAGGAATCGGTAGTGAGCTCCGGTATATCATGAGTAACACAGGCTTTTCAAAGCTATCTGACATCGACGATTCTGCTTTATACGAATACTGATCAGTATACTATCGGGAATTCAAATTTATCTCCTGCTGCAACAATGCTGGTAGCGTCAGCCTCAGTAACTTCAAAGGTTGCACCGGCGTTGCTGCAGGTGATGATTCCTGTTACCAGACCATCTTCCGAGGTGAACTTGAGAGTTCCATCAGATTCTTCTGTTACGGGTCCTTTAAGATCTCCAAGTCTATACAGAGTTATAGCTGCCTCGCAGTCTGATTCCCATCCGCTTCGAACGGCAAGAATGCTGTATACTTCACCTGTTCCCTCATCATCAATATAGGAACCAAGGAATTCCTTCTCAGGATAGCTATATGATGAACCTGAGGCTTCTGCAAGAATAGATGCCAGATAATAGCATCTTCTCTTAGTAGCATCTTCCATATAACCATTGTAAAGAATAGGATAAATACTTCCGCCCTCTTCACTTGGCCCGTTAAACTGGGTAGCCGCGTCACCAAGCATAGCATCCCAGTTTTTCTGTTCAGTCTCTAAGCGGGTTTTGGTGTCCTCATCGACAGCATCACAGGTTCGAACCAGCAAATTAGCCAGTTCTGCCTGCCAAACCTGATAGTACCATTTTGATGCCACATTCATCTCATACTGTGTCTGGTCAGGATCTCTACGCTTCGTAATCACTTCATGGATATCGTCCATAGCTGCGAACTCTTCTTCAAGAGAACCTGCCTGGCGAACTGCATTATCTACAGCTGCTGCAATCTCTGCATAGTAGTCTTTATCATAGTCAAACTGTGTATCTTCATCGCAGATGCTAACAACACCGTCGGTACTGACTTCAGCCTCATCTGCCTTATCAACCTCTTCACCGGCTTCAGCTTCCTGAACTACTTCTTCTTTTACCTCTTCCTTTACTTCTTCAATCTCCTTATTCCAATTCTCAGTAGCTTCCGGAAGCTCTTCTACTATCTCCTCAGATTCAGGCACATTCTTCTGTGAAGAGCAGCCTGCAGCCGCCATCGTCATGATAAGCATCGCCCCAACAAATAAGTTCCCTTTTTTCATGTTTTTCAAGTATCCCATCCCGTTAATTCCTCTCCTTCTAAAGTAAGTATTATAGTTTGTCCCTCTTTTATTTCCTTCCACCATGACTCCTGAATATCATAAGTCACGGTTTTTTCCTTATCTTTCCCAAATGACCGGTAATGCAATACGCCACTCATTGTGTACTTAGTAGAGCGACCTGATTCCCTTTCCTTCTCACTCAGCTCCGGTTCTGGCCAGTATGGATTTTTATCCTTCCCGGAAGTGGTCTCTGACCGTTCATATTCCCATCTGTCTATATCGTAATAATATCGGGTGTCATATATCGGTTCCTGCCTGTAAACCGGCTCATCCTCCGTGTAATACTCAGTAGTATAATCCGGTACATAATTTTCATGCTCTGTAAATGTTCCATCTCCATTATCTGAGTAGCTGGTCTCATAATGGCCGCCCGACTCAACCTGCCTGGACTTTGTCACACTTTCATAATGATCCAGGACCGATTCATAGCTCCGGATCTCTGTAGCAGTATATGCCAGCCGGGCTCCATTCGGAAGATACCAGTCCGATTCCCGGAAGGTCTTGTATTCATCAATATCAATTGTGTTTTCCCAGGCCATCTCCTGGACATCAAAAGTGTATTCCCTCGGCTTATTGACATAAGATGAAATTAGATTCGAAATGATTATAGTAAGTACGATTCCTGCCGCAATCCATATCCATAAGGGAAGATGCCTTTTTTTATCCGAAAATGACTGGTTTTCAGCCTTATTCGTTTGTGCGCTTTGCCCTGTATTTACTGCAGGCTTTGGCTTAGGCTCTTTAAGAGAAAAATAATCATCCTTGCTTTCCGCTTTGGGCGCGCCACAGTTTTCGCAGCTTGTTCTACCTGCTGAGTTCAGCGCTCCGCAGTATTCGCAGTACCAGTCAGCTCCTACTACCTTGTGTCCGTGAACATACTTAACTTCTCCGGATTTCATATAGAATTTCGTTTCCTTACCACGCTGTCTTCCGCAGTTTGGACAATCGTATGTCGTTCCGGGAATGCCGGTACTCCCACAGGAAGGGCAGTCCCAATACCCCATTACTATCTTGTCTGCCATCAATATTTCTCCACAACTTTTACTTTTTCGAAACCTCCTCAAGAGCCTTCAGCGCCGCCCTCAGGGGATGATCCTCACCAAGCGGTTTTCCTGCATCCTCCTCAGCCTTGTCTATGAGCTTCTGCTTCCCATTTACCATATCCTTTATAATCGCAAGCTGAGCACTGGAAAATCCATTGTCTATATCAGACAGAATTATGTTTTCTATAAGCTCCAGCGGCTTTTCATCAATGCCAAAAGAGATAAGGACGCAACCATCGCCCTTACCTTAGATTTTGTAAAAAACGTAGACATGATTTGTTTTCCCCCTCAAAAAACGTCTTTGTTAATTATAATTCAATTTCTTCTTTAAATAAAACAGACATCCGAAGCACATGATTATCTGCATTACCGTTGAACAAGGCGTCGCAAGTCCTATGTAGAAAAGCGAAACCGGATCCTGCTTACTCATAATGTATGAAACCGGAATCCTCACAAGGAAAGCTCCGATTATACCCTGAACCATAACAAACTTCGTATATTCCATGCCATTGAAAAAGCCAATGAAGCAGAACAGGAAGCATGTAAACAGGCAGTCGATAGCATAGGCCTTCAGATAATCCCAGGAGGCTGCAATTACGTCCGTGTCGTTAGCAAAAATGCCTGACAACAGATCTCCATGGAAAAATCCCGCGTAGAACATAACTATTGCAACGATAAATGAAACACCTATGGCATATCTTAGGCCCTTGAAGGCTCTGTCGAATTTGCCCGCACCACGATTCTGTGATACGAATGCCGACATGGACTGCGCAAACGCTGACGGTATGAGCATTATGAAGCCGCATACCTTCTGGGCAACTCCCACTCCCGCTGACGCCACAAGTCCAAGTGAATTAACAATTGCCAGTATTACAAGGAAGGATATTCCAACCAGGAAATCCTGCAGCGCAATGGGTGTACCGATAAAGAGGATTTTAGCGATATGCTCCTTACGAAGCACAAAGCACTTCCTGCTTATGGTAAACGGAAGAGTTTTCCTTTTTATCATAACTAATGAAATCGCAACACTGATAAACTGCGCAGCTACTGTTGCTATCGCTGCACCCTTCGTGCCCATACCAAAACCGGCAACCAGAGCAAGGTCTCCCACAATATTGAAAATGCAGGCAATAAGCACGGTTATAAGCGGTGTCATGGAATCACCAAGTCCCCTGAAAATACTACCGATAAGGTTGTATGAGATGATTACGATGATGCCAAGTCCGCATATTCTGATGTATGAAACAGTAAGATCAAAGGCCTCTGCAGGCGCATTCATAAGGGATGCAAGCCCCGGCGCAAACACGGGAATAAGCAACGTTAATGCGATTCCTATGGTGAAAAACAGCATAATACCGTTAGCAACTATTTCGCCGCCCTCTTCTGCTTTTTTCTCACCTATCTTCTGGCCCAGGAATACTGTCATACCCATGGAAAGTGCACTCACAAAATTAGTGAGTGTCATCATGATCTGTGAACCCGTTGAAACACCGGAAACATCTGCAGCGGCAGCGAATTTTCCTACTATCATAAGGTCAACTGCACCGTACAGAGACTGCAGAAACAGTGCAAAAAGCACAGGTATGGCAAATTTTAAAAGCGGTCCAAGTATAGGACCTTCAGTGAAATTGTTTTGTTTACTCATTTTTCCCCATATTTCAGCTCCCCTATTATTTCCCCCATTTTTCTATAATACCACAACATTCAATAGGTATAGTTCTGTTATAATTATTTTCTCTATATATCTATATGAACTACCTTGCTATCATAACAATTGTAAAAGCGCTTTGACACGTAACAGAAACTTATTACTGGCAAAAAAGGGGTACATTATGAACAGGGATATTTTTATAAAGAATCTTACTAAGGATAAAATAAATTTAAGTCCTAAGGGACGTAATGCCAACGAACTGACACCGGAGGAGTTTGAAGGCTGCTATGAGAACTTTTTTGATATGATCTTCGAGATCGCCGGAACAGATATTTCTTCCGAAACTGGATATGGCGAGTTTAACGAGGACAACAACGCTCCTTTCGACACCATAGAGGCGTTCATCAAGGCAGAGCTGATTGAAGAGCCTACAGAGGGCTATTGGAAAAATTGGAAGCAGATGTTTGGCACAACCTTCCTTGAAGAGGATTATTACTATAAAATAGCAGAAAAAGCATTAAAGTATGCTCCATTCTGCGAGAGCAAACGTTTTCTTGTTAATAACAATACATTTTTCCGCAACATGATAGTAGATGAATCCGGAAAAACCTATTGTGCAGACTGGGGAAGAGCCGGAATCATGGATTTTATGATGGATTTTGCAATACTTGATCTGAACAAGCCATATCTTCTGGTGCCGGAAAAGCTTTACGAGTATGCTAAAAAGAGAAACATCCAGATAGAGAACTTCAAGGAGAGGTTCCTTTGCATGGCATATACAAAGGGAATCGCAACACTGAGATGGCATGCATCGATTGATGATCTGGAGTCCTGCAATTCAATCGTGAAGTCCATAAATGAACTGGAAGATCGCATGTCAAAACTAACATCGGAGACAGCTTAATGAAATATGAAAATGCAAAGGATATCCTGCCTGCAGCGCTATTGGCAGAGGTCCAGAAATATGCAGAAGGAAAACTGATATATATTCCCAAAAGTGAAAAGCCCAAGGGCTGGGGTGAAGCTTCGGGATACCGGAGCAGGCTCAGCAAGCGTAACACTCTGATTTGTAGCAGGTATTCTGCAGGAAAATCGATTATGGAGATAGCTGAAGAATTCTATTTGTCGCCAGAGACGATAAAAAAGCTTGTTTATGGTAAAAAAGTTAATCTGCCCATGTTTTCTCCCTCTGTTCAATCTGCTGAGGCTTATTCCTCCGCAGGTATGGGGGAGGAATGGGTTCGCATCTTCCTAAGCTCGCAGGACGAAGATATGCCTGATATTTCAGACTATTTTATGTCAGAGCTTGTGAAGATTCCTCTCAGATTTATCGAGGATGGAAATGAAGAAGAGGCTATTTCAGAAAAAAACACTTTTGATGTTCCGCTGATTGTTCTTTACGATAACAGGACGTTTTCAGCGCCCTATCAGCAGGATCAGTTAAGTTATCTTAAGCGGGAGAAAAGAAATTCTAATTACGCATTCATTTTCGCAAAAAATGATGAATATAACTATTTCTGGAATAATTATGGAAAGCATTTTCAAAGATAAAAAAGGCCAACGAGGATTTGTCATTCGTACATTTCCCGTTGGTCATTTTTATATATTGTTAGTTATTCAATTATTCATGCTGCTGCAAGTAACTGCGCATTTGAGCAGATTGTTCTGCTGTAATTAGTACCATCTGCTCTGTTTGCAGCTGCTGCGCTTCTCTCTCCCTGGTGCCAGCAATCAAGTGCAATATACATATTTCCATATTTTGCCATCCAGCCTGAAAGCATATATGCACAGATTCTTACATTCTGATATGCATCATTAGGATCTGCTCCAAGTGTAGCTATTGCTGCACCAAAATTACTGGGATTAAGCTGTGTAAGACCGATGTAACATCTATTCTTTGCTGCTGCATTACCTTTACTCTCTGTATATACAAGCGCCTTAAGAATATTACTGTCTATACCAAATTCTGCAGCGGCCTGCTCGCAATATGTGTGTACTTCTGCAGGAAGAGCGATGGGACAATTCTGTGCAGGTGCAGAAGCTTCTGCCTGTGCGGGTGCCTGAGCTTCCTCTGCAGGTGCCGGAGTCTCCTCCTCAGCTTCAGGTGCAGGCTCTTCTGCTTCTTCAGTTTCCTCTGCCTCTTCAGCAATTACCTCTTCACTTGATTCAACCGTTGTTTCAACAGCCTCCTCTGCCTGTACTGTCACCTCGTTGGTAAACATAATACCAACCACAATAGTTACCATGCATAACAATTTTTTAAACAAAATACATACTCCTTAATACTGTTACAATTGGCAAATAGCCAATTGTAGCTCTGATGTTTTGCGCATCTGAGTATGTATTTTATTACACGAAGTAACCTTTTGTCAACTTTTGTAATATTTATGTAATATTTTCAGATTGCCAGCTCGTAAATATAGCTGTCAAACTCAATATCCATATGATATTTCTTATAGGTTGTCTCGCTTTTTACCTTGAATCCGAGCTTGTCTAAAAGCCCGCAGGAGGGAATATTCTCCTTTGCCACCTCTGCTGTTACGGTTTTGATGGACTGCTCTTTTGCCCACTCTATAAGCTTTTGGATCGCTTCTGAAGCATAACCCTTACGCCAGTATTCTTTATTGATGCAATAGCCTATATCAATGTTGCTTCTGTCTTCATTTGGAAAAGCGCAGCAGGTTCCTATGCTTTTTCCTTCAGATTTATTCTCGATCACCAGATAATAGCCATCATCACTGTCTTCCATACTATCAATAGCGTTCTGATATACCTCATCAACATAATCCTTTGTAGGATCACTTAAATACTTTCCATTTTCTTCATCAAACCACATGCCGGTACAAAATTCCTGATCGGCTGTCTTGTAGTTCCTAATGGTAATTCTCTCGCAAGTCAAATTCTTTTCTAGTCTCATTCTTCCTCCCTGGAAATTTCATTTCCATCTTTGTCTATTACAATTCTGATTACATTACCCTTTACACTTCCTCTACAAATATTCCTGTGAGCTTTGGAACCTCGAATCTGCTTGTAAACAGTTCGCACTTACACAGGAAGGAATAAAAAATATGTCTGCCTTGTTTGCACAGGGATTCATAATTGCCCTGACCCTTAGCAAGGATTACATCTGAATTATCCAGAATGTCCTTTGCCTCGTCAGAAAGCATGCCATAAACAGTACCAGCGACCGGATTGCCATTGGAAATAACTCTGCCAAGCTTATCCATTCCTACATATTCTGCATCATGCATCGTTGCGTCATTTAGCACCTCGCCGCCTCTAACCAGGATATTTACATCAAGGTGTGAAAATCGCTTCTTAAGCTGCTCGATGAAAAGCTTATCAAGAACAATTTCACCGCAATTATCTGTAATAAGAAGAAATGTCTTAGCTTCTCCCAGCTGCTTTACAAAAGAATCGATAGTTTTTCTGTCTCTGTCGTGAACCTCGACATCCTCAATAAGTGAAAGGAAAGTACCCTCATCGACACTGTTCATCGCGCCAAAATCGATGTAATTTCCGACTCTTGCATACGCCAGTGCTGTTTCCAGCGGATTCTCCGACTCCTCGATTTTTCTTCTTATCTCATCCTCCAGAGAAAGCACCAGATCATTGTACTTTTTCTTTACATCCTTATAGGATGCCCTTTTTCCAAAGAACTTCTCATGCACCTGTCCAAAAAGATAGACAAGATAAGGCGACGTATCATCCTCACCCCTGTTATCAATCAGGTTCTTGATTTCTTTTAAATATTCCTCATTATCTGTCAGGTGCTTTTGTTTATCGTACAGGCACTCTGCACAGCTCTCAATTATTCTCATACTCCACCTACAATCTTTCCTTTTTCATAGTTTCATCCCTCAAACCCTTCTATAATAGCTTTTTTACGCATATTTTTCCACTTTTCCATACTAATAGCTTTTTAACATACTCAGTAAAAAGATTGCACAAAACGTAAAAAAGTGATAGAAAGGAATACTGTGCCCTAACATTGGATGCATTTTAAGGATGGTTTTAGAAATATCATGACAAAAGGCTCTATTACAAAGAATTTAATAATGTTTGCTGTTCCGCTGTTTCTCGGACAGCTTCTTCAGCAGTTATATAGTATCGTCGACTCCGTGGTTGTCGGAAACGTCCTCGGCAAGGAAGCTTTGGCTGCCGTCAGCACCACGGGAAGCCTTATCTTTTTGATGGTAGGCTTTATCAACGGTCTGTTCATGGGCAATAGCGTTATTATCGGCAAAAGCTATGGCGCCCAGGATAACAAGGAAGTCTCAAAGGCAACCCACACAGGAATTGCTTTTGCAATCCTCATGGGTATTGCAATGACTGTATTTGGCTACTTTTTCACACCCATTCTTCTTAGGTGGATGGGGACGCCGTCTGATGTAATGGACAATTCCGTGTTGTACTTCAAGATATATTTCCTTGGAGGCCTCGGCAATATTCTGTACAGCGCCTGCTGCGGCGTCTTTCAGGCCGTGGGTGACTCCAAAAGGCCCCTTTATTACCTTGTTGTCAGCACAGTGATAAACACAGTTCTTGATATTGCATTTGTAAAATACCTTGGTTTTGGAATCGGAGGCGCTGCACTTGCTACGATAATAGCGCAATTTATCAGTGCTCTTCTGGCCTTCGTGAAGCTGATGAAGGTTGACGGCCCCCACAGGATTTACTTAAACAAGCTCAGAATGGATATGAATCTTCTGGGAAAAGAGCTCAAGATAGGTATTCCGACCGGCATACAAAATAGTGTCATCGCAATAGGTAATGTCGTAGTTCAGTCCAACATAAATGCTTTTGGCTCAGAGGCCATGGCTGGCTGCGGAAGCTATTCCAAGCTTGAAGGCTTCGTTTTTCTGCCTATCACCTGCATCTGCATGGCTTTGACAACCTTTGTCAGTCAGAATCTTGGCGCCGGTGAAATAAAGAGAGTCAGAAAAGGCGCCGTTATCGGCAGTGCCATCGGTGTTGGAAGTGCTGAGCTTATTGGCGTAGCTGTTTTTGCCTATGCCCCGGTTTTCCTGAGGATGTTCTCAAGTGAACCTGCTGTCCTTGCAATCGGTACAACGCAGGCCAGAACTGAGAGTCTGTTCTTCTTCCTTCTGGCACTTAGCCACTGTCTCGCAGGAATATTCAGAGGCGCAGGAAAGACGACAGTTCCCATGATTGTCATGCTCTCCAGCTGGTGTCTCCTCAGAATAACCTACATAACAATAATTGTAAGACTCATCCCCGTAGTTAACGTGATTTTCTGGGCCTACCCTTTGACCTGGTCGGTCAGCGCGATCATTTTTGTGATTTACTACTTCAAGGGGAAATGGATCAGAGCCCTCTGATTTGATATGTATCATAAATAAGATAAATGTCCTCTTTACTGCACAGACCAGTAAAGAGGTTTTTTATTTATTCGATTACGTGTCCTTCATAGGTTTTTTGCCTTTTGTTCGGTAGCTCTTTCTCTTAGAAAGTCCCGAGCTACGGGACTTTCTAAAGATTTTCGTCTTGGGTCAAGTAGTTTTACCCTTTAAAAGGTCCCGGTCTACGGGACATGCAAAGATTTTTCAGTTTTTTCAAGTAATTGCACCTCTTGGATTGTCCAAAACTACGCGACATTGTAAAGATTCCGGCTCTTTTTCAAGTAGTGGCGCTTTTCATCTCCTCCCAGGCTACACGTCAAATTAGCATTTTGGCCCTAAAGCAAGTAATCCCCAGCTTCCAGTATGATTAAATTTGTTCGCGCCACCCAGTACATCAAACAGAAATGTACCTCCCGCGAGCAAAAAGCCAGTGCTCCTGCGATTTCCATGCCTGCCTATATCCCTCACTCTACCGTCCACTCTGTCCATTCTATGTGGTTGTACTGCATGACATCATCAGCGAACTTCATGCCCAGTTTCTTGTAAAAAGGCACTGCATTTTCATTCGCTATAAGGTACACCGCTATGTCCTTCTCACCACCTGCTATCTCATGAGCAGTCTTCATAAGCCTGCTTGCTATGCCCTGTCTCTCGTAGTCTCTGTCTACCCCCAGATCAGTGATATATAGCCAGTAACAAAAATCCGTGAGTCCAAAGAGCACTCCTACAACCAGCCCCTGCTCATTCCTTGCAACTAAGCTTATTGATACATTTTTTACAAGCCTTGCAATCCTTTCGGCAAACCGCTCCTTAGGGTACTGGGAACCAAGGTCGGTTCTTTTCAAAAACTCTATGTATTCCTCTGCTGATATACGCTCTTCAACAATTCTTATATTATCTTCCATACTTATCCTCGCACTTTCTATCTAAGATTTTCTATTTAAACAATAACTCCATGAAAAAGGCTGAAGCATTTTACACGCATTCAGCCTCTATTTTCACTGTATTCCATGAATAACATGGGATGGGCAGTACAAAAAGGTGTCTCTTTCATATACATCCCAAGGGTTTCATCGTTATCATCTATACATACAACGGATTTAGGAGAAATATCCGGAAAAAGCCTGCTAACCACGCCCTTCACTATCTGCGGCTTTTCGGAAGCATCCAAAGTATAGTAGCAATGATCTGCAGGAATCCCATAGAGCCTCTCTACCATCTCTGATTTCCAGTCCTCATGCCCGTGGGGCTCTCTTGAAATGCAGAATATCCTGTCCATATCATGCCCCTTTATGAAGTTATAGATTGGTTCAAGCCTTCTGCAGTCAGCATAAATGTTGACTTCCCTGAATTCCGGTGTGAAATCCAACTCATGATGGGCATGGTATTCTCCGTAATTGTAGCTGGTCAGAGTTCCGTCGATATCAAAAAATATTACCGTGTCGTTCTTATGAATTAATTCCCAGATTTTATTTATCATTCTATATTACCGTCCACTATATTCTTCACCTGTATATTTTACTAAGGAATCACGCAGAATTACAGTACAATGTTCAAACACAAAGAAAACCACAGCACTTTGGCTGTGGGATTCAACATCATCAAATAATTTATTCCTTAATATGTTGTGTAAGCTGAATTGAGAAGCCAGACGGAGCAATCATCAGGCAGGATTTTGCTGTAGCAGATTCAACCGTACTGTCCGCTCCTCTGACATTTTTAAAACCATGATTCTTCAAAAACTCATAAGCTTCATCAAAATCGCTGACATTCATGCGCATCGTAGTCATATCCTTCTCCATGTGTGTCTGCGCAACATCAACGTGGAAGCCATTGGCATCTGTCATACGAACGCTGGTGATGCCCTTGTTATCAATATTGTCAACCTGATGGCGCTTCTCAAAGCCCAAATCTTCAAAAATCTTGATAACATCGTCTGCGTTCCCGGATAGAATCATAGGGTTAAAGGTTGTAATCTTCATCGCGATATCCTCCTACTTTTGTAGTGAAACATTTGCAAATATCAATAACAAAACCAAAATAATTCTACCATTGCACAATTTACTTTATATAAATTACTTATAAATTTCTCCTAAAATATGACCACGGAATTTACTATTTATCCTCCGAAAGCTGTCCATCTACGATATGCACGATCCTTGATGCCTGCTGAGCAACACCCAGATCATGGGTTATCATCACTATGGTATGCCCCATCTCATTCAAATCCCTGAAAAGCTTAAGAACATCCTGGCCACTGGCCCTATCCAGCGCTCCTGTAGGCTCATCTGCCAGCAGTATCGCGGGTTCTCCCACCAATGCTCTGGCAATGGATACTCTCTGCTTCTGACCACCGGATAGTTCATTGGGCTTGTGCCTGAGTCTGTGATCCAATCCCAGAAGCTTGATGATATCTATGCACTTTTCCTCTGCTTCAGGCGTGCTCATGCCTCTTACTATCAGTGGCATTATGATATTCTGCATTATGTTATAGGTGGGGATTAGCTGGTAATTCTGAAAAATGAACCCTATCTCCTTATTCCTGATATTACCAAGATCCTGCTCCTCCATGCTGTGTATCGCCTGTCCGTCCAGGAAGTACTCACCGGTATCAGTCACATCCATGCATCCGATGATATTCATCAGGGTGGTTTTTCCGGAGCCCGAAGGCCCCAGAATTGCCACAAATTCCCCCTTTTCCACATTGAAATTCACATTTTTCAATACCTGAACCTTGTCCTCGCCCAGCGAGAATCCCTTACAGATATTGACCATTTTTATCATACTCATGTTTTATCCTGTCTATTCTACAACCCAGATTTTGTCGATTATATTTTTTCCGCTTTCCACTGCGATAGCTATAGTGTCGCCTGTTGAAAGTGATGAAAAGGTCACTGTTGTTCCAAGCTTGGTTATGACCTCTGTTCCCACCGGAATCTCAAACTCTGCAGTCTCACCTGTCTCCTCAAACTGCTTTACACTTCTCTCAGGCCTCTTAGAGTCTGAACCATCTCCGGATGGCTTCTCCCCTGAAGAAAAACCTCCTGAAGGCATCTCGCCTGGCTGAAAATCACCTGATGGTTTCTCCGGTCTTTCACCAGAGGACTTATCTCCAAAGGGGAATCCCTTTCCTTCAGCTTCCTTCAAAATGCTAACTTCCATATCATTCCCGGCGATGGAGGTGATCTTCGCATAAACCAGCTCCTGTCCCTCTCCAACGGTTATCTCATTTGCCGCCGCAGCGGACACCTTGTTTTTCTGATATATCTTCACCCCTACGACAGCAGTGACCACCAGAACTACAGCTATTAGCACCGCAAAGAAAGCAACCTTCTTATTTTTCTTTTTCCCTGTATCCTTTACTTCCGCATTTTTCTCCATACCAAACCCCTTTCTATTCCTGATTAAGCGCAACTACAGGTACCAGCGTCGACGCCTTGTAAGCCGGATAGAAACCGAACACTGTTCCTGTAAACACACCAAATACCATCGATAAAATCGCACCTCCGACAGATAAGGACACCGTCATATTGAAGCTTTCTATAATGGGTGTTATTCCAACCGTGCATATCACACCGATAATTGAACCAAGAAGTGATATAGTGCTGGCTTCAAGAAGGAATTCCAGAAGAATATCCCTCTGACTGCAGCCGATAGCCTTAAGTATTCCAATCTCGTTGGTCCTCTCTTTTACAGATACGAAAAGCACGTTCATAATGCCGATACCGCCTACAACAAACACGATTGCAGCCATGGCATACAGTAAAAGCGTCAGAGTCCTGTTTGACTGGTTTGCAGCCTCCATCTTGGAGCCGGCGTCTGATATTGCAAAGCTTGCATTGGTGTAATTTTCAGATAAAACCGTCTCAATATTGGACTTTATGGTGCTAACCTCTCCGGTATCGTCCGCAATCACAGTTATTGTCGGGCTGATGTCATTTCCCGTAAGGTACTTTATCCCGGTCTCATAGGGCACGAAAATCGCTGTATCAGGGCTAATTCCCGACGCCACAGTTCCTACCTCGGATATGACGCCTTTTACGGTATAGGACCTGTCATCTATGTAAACCGTCTCATCATAGGCATCGTAGGCACTTCCGAAAACCTCCTTTGCCACGTCATTCCCAAGAACACAGTACTTATTTTTGTAGGTATCATCCGCTATTCCGCTTTTAGCTACAATCTCTCTTTTGGTTGAACCTGCTGTAGCAGCTGCTTCATCGTATGCCACCCGGGCTTCTGAGAGCTGTGCCTTAAGTTTTTCCAGATTTGCCTTTTCTTTATCAAGATTTGTCTCAGCTTTACGCTTGGCATCCTCGTAGTTTTCCAGAGCAGTATCATACTCCTCCTGCTCCTCCTGTACCTCTTTGTCAAAATCCTGATAAAGTGTGTATTTATCATTCTGCGAGCCTTGGGTATTTTGAGATGAATTCTTAGATAATTCTTCGATTCCCCATTCGTCATAGAGCTGCATCAGCAGCGTGAAATTTTCATAGAGCTCTTCCTTGAGTTCATCTATTTTATAATAAGAATAGTAATAGTCTTCATTCTGAGAAGCGGTGTATTCATCG
Organism: Butyrivibrio sp. FC2001; assembly: GCF_000424125.1. NCBI lineage: Bacteria > Bacillati > Bacillota > Clostridia > Lachnospirales > Lachnospiraceae > Butyrivibrio > Butyrivibrio sp. FC2001. The sequence continues at coordinate 235,506 of NZ_AUJH01000004.1, read as the reverse complement.
ACTATCTCCTGGGCCTCGGCAACCTGCTCCTCAAGCTCTGTTACCTTCTTGGCCTTTTCCTGTATTTCGCTCTGATAGTCGTTATCAGCATAATTAGAGTTCACGGCTGCCTCGTCGTATGTGCTCTTAGCTGTGATCAGGGCTTCCTCATGATCAACCACTCCAAGACGATAGGCATATTCTGCGGCTTTTGCGGCCTGCTCCAGTTCGGTTCTTGCCTCTTCAAGGCTCTCCTCAGATATTTTCAGTATCTTCGTGCCCTGTTCAACCTCATCTCCGCTGTTAAGGTATACATCCTCTATCTTTAGCGAAGTCTCGAGGCTGTCCACATCGAACCTTTCCTCTGTCATTCCGACTGTTGTGGTTCCGGTTGCCGTCACGACGCCTGAAGCATTCATTCCCTCCGGACCTTTTCCCATGCCTTCAGGTTCAGTATTTTTCCTAATCACAAAAAAATAGGCCCCATAAGCACCACCTGCAAGGAGACCGATTGCCGTAAAAATCGCACCTACCCTCACAGGGATGCTCATCTGCCTACTTTTCTCGTTTACTTCTTTTTGTTTCATGAAAGCTCCTCAACTTTTTTCATTTTTTTCCTCTCAATTACTTTGCCAAAATAACCTTAAGCAAAACTAATAAAGTTGAAGGATTTTAAATATTTTTTAAGGGATAAATTTTATAAAAAATTTATTATATTAACCCCCTTTAGGGGTATTTTGTTGCAAAACACGTGCGCTATAATTATGACGGTGTGAAGTCATATTCATTTTCTTGGAGGGGAATATGGTTAAAAAACATTTTTTCATGAAAGTTACGAGCGTAACGCTTGCTGCGGCTATGTTGTGTGGCTGCGGTGGGAAAACTGACAGCTCTGTGGATACCGCTAATAGCGGCAAAACTACAGAAGAAACAGAGGAGGTGCAGGAAACCGTTAAGGTTAGCGATACTGCAAATGCTGATAAAGCGCCGGATGAAGGTGCCAGCGGGGTAGCCGATCAGGCGAAGGATGATACTAAGTCCGAAGATGAGCCAGTATCCGATGATTTTAACTATGAAAGCTTCTATAAGCCTGTGCTTGATGAGATTTTAAATACTATGATAGCAGGTGTAGATTCAGATCATCCCACATCTTATGTTCCTTCAGGTTTGTTGGAAAGGATCATGTATGACCCTGACAACAATGTCCTTCAAACTGTAGGCTACCGTATAGATGATGTAAGTGGCGATGGCTTTGCTGAGCTTCTGATCGTTGATAATGGAGATGATGACGATACATCTTCTAACAGCCTGATTTATGGTATTTATACGAGAAAAGATGGTGACATCAACATGACCATAGATGGATGGGCTCGCAGCTCCCATTCCTGGATCGGAGATAACAGATTCGGTTATTTGGGATCAGGCGGCACAGATGCTACATATTTTGGAATCTATCACCTTAGTAAGGATGGTACCCAAAGTGAGTGGGAGGATTTCTACTTTACCGACGGAGATAGTGGAGATATCAAATACTACACCAATAAAGAAGGGGCTGCAGAAATAGACCTTTCAGAAGAGGCTGACCCTGATACCGCTAATAAGTTTTGGGCCTATCTTGACGCTCAGAAGGCTCCGCAGCTTGAAATCACTCTTTTTGATAATTACAACAATTACGATATTGATGAGGAATATATACCTTCTAAGATTTCGGACCAAATTACGTATTTTACACTCTCAGGAGATCCTTCCGGAGAGCTAAATGCCGATCTTGACGGCAATGGCGATCCTAAGCACATCGAGGTGAAGTGCACCCAGGACGATGCCTACTACTTTAATACCCTTACTCTCAGCTTTGATGGCAAGGATTATGATCTTCCCAAAATCGATGAAGCGTATGCATTCATTATGGATGGCTTCAAATGCTTCTGGTTTCGACCAGGTGGTGACAAGCAGTATCTGTATGCTCAGTACCTGACAGATAGCGATTACAGAGCTATGGTTGTTTATTCCTTTGATGGAAATAAGTTTGAATTAGTTGATTATCTGGATGGGGCAATACTTTTCACAAAGTATAATGACAATGGCGATCCTGAAACTATCTATCCTACAGATCTGGATGAGTTCCTTGTATGTAAGACGGATTATATACTGGGTACTCAGGGCTATACACAGAAATGCAAGCTGGGTAACAAAGGACTCCCTGAGCCACTCGAGGAATATAGATACTATCTGGGATCAAGAGAGCCATATATTGCAGCAACTAAGGATATCGCCTGCTATTATTTCGAGGATGATGACGCTGCGAAGGGTGAGCCGGATACTATAAAAAAAGGCGACATGGTTACCCCTTACAGAAGTGACGGTTCTACCTACCTTGATCTGAAGGAAGAGGGCGCCTCCGGAATCTATCGAATAATGATTAAGGAAGGCGAGGCCGGTAGGATGGAGCTTAATTCTAGTGAAGGAACGGAGGATTCACTTTTACTCGATGATTGCTTCACTGGGCAGGTATATGCAGGATAATTAATATATAGAATAAATTGGAGCGGGTTCCTTGGAACCCGCTCCACACGTTTCAAATCCAAATTTTCAGTTCAAAATCCAGTCATTTACGCTGACTGATATCTGTTTTCCACAGACTCTGTCTCAATCTTATATCCCAGCTTATTCCAGCGATACAGGTTTCCGGCCAGGACAGTTGCTGAAATAATGCCGTTTGGCATATCGCACTTGTCAACGTAAACCTCATAGACAACGTCTCTTGCATCTACATGACCGTTAACACCTTCGTATGCCGGCATGTGAACTATCACGTTGTCCTTTATCTGTCCCAGAAGATCAAACTGAAGAATTCCTATCTGATCCTTTGGTAATTTGCTGTTATAGAATCTGTCGATAAAACTCTTTTGCCAAATATTCATGAAAAACCCTCACTTTGTCTAATATTTGAAGTAATTTATCTAGATTCTAAAACCGCAGACCCCCATTTACAAGGAACTCAAACGGAAAAAACTGTGAAAAAAACATAAAATCCCACGTATTACCTCTCAAACAGCTTTATGAGCAGTTTTTTAAGTCTTCCGTCATAGGGATGCTCTCTAAGTGGCAGATTAAATCTGCTAGAACCAATTAAAACCGAGGTCGGATGCGTAAATTCTGCAAATCCCCACTTGCCATGATAAGCGCCTATTCCGGAGTGGCCTACACCATTGAAGGGAACGCCCTTTACCATCATGTGCAGGCATACTTCGTTTATACAGCCGCCGCCAAACTGCATGCGCTGCATCACACCCTCTGCCCACTTCACGTCCTCAGTGAATATATAAAGAGCAAGCCCCGCTTCCCTCTCGGAAATAGTGCGAAGAACCGCATCAATCTCACTATCTTTATAGGTAACAACCGGTAAAAGCGGGCAAAACAGCTCCCTCTGCACGATATCTTCATCTATATCCACCGGATATATGACTGTCGGCGCAAACTTAAGGCTTTCTCTGTTGCCGGTTCCTCCAAACACGATCCTATCTTTGTACTTCTCAGCAATATCCCTGCATTTATCGTAAGCACCGCTGTTTATGAGCTTTGGATACTCGGAATTATTTACCGGATCATCTCCTATCTGCTTTTTGAAAGCAGCTTTAAGCTCCTTTATAAACGCCTCACTCACTTCCTCCGCAACGGCTATCTGATTGATATTTATGCATATCTGCCCCGCATTAAGCATCTTGAAAAATGCAATTTTCCGGGCTGCATCCTTAAGATCGGCGTCTTTCCTTATAATGCACCAGTTACCGGTCTCTCCGCCAAGCTCCAGCGCGGTGGAGGTGAGATTCTTAGCCGCTTCCTGCAGCACGTGTACTCCAACCTTAGGTGAACCTGTATAGAAAATCTTGTCAAACCGCTGTGCCAGGCACATATCAGCGACATCATGCCCACCATCAATCACTGTCACATATTTTGGAGGAAAAATTTCCCTTATAAGTCCCTTTAATAGCTCTGTACAGGCAGGCGATTTGGAGCTTGCCTTTATAACAGCGGTATTTCCCCCTGCTATGCTTGCAGTCAGTACTCCCAGCGACAGCAGAATTGGGAAATTGAAGGGACTTATTATAAGTGATACTCCATAGGGCATCTTATAGACCTTAGTGATCATGCTGGGAAAGCAGTGAAGTCCGCTAAAATGCGTCTCCTGTCTCGCCCACCTTCTGATACCCTTTATAGTCTCATCTATCTCAAGGATAAGGCTTCCAATATCGCAAAAATACGCCTCAAGCGGAGCTCTGCCAAGGTCCATATTAAGCGCCTTTTCTATATCCTCCTGATGCCTTAAAACTGCTTTCTTAAGCCTCTGGAGCTGCCTTATTCTAAATTCAATATCAAGTGTTTTTCCTGTTCTGAAAAAGGCTCTCTGCTGATTAACTATCTCATTTATATCAGATTCGTTATACATAGTTTTCCTCCTGAAGGATTACCGAAGCTACCACTATTTTACCACATCGCGTTTCCCTAAGTCGCAGTAAGTGGTACTATTTATATATCAGCTATTAAGCTTACGTTTTTCAAAAACATCCCCATATCAAGGAGGAACCACATAAATGAGCAGGAATCACGAGGTTACAACCCACCACCCGCTTCTTGGAAGTGAGGGCGAGCTCACAGAGCCCGGCTGGTCCAGAAGTCTTGTTCAGGACTATAACAGGTCCATGATCAGGGCTCCAAAATGGCGAATAAAGGAATGGGACTACTATCTTGTACTTTCAGATTCCTTCGCAGGGGCTTTTACCATATCAGATGACGGATATATCGGGCTTCAGTCAGTATCTCTCCTTACCTTTGGGGATTCTCCCTGGGAGCACACAGAAACTGTACTGAATGCATTTCCTCTGGGAAAGCTCCATCTCCCCTCTTCTTCAGCTGGCGGAACAACTGAATATGCGGACAACCGCCTGCAGATGAAGTTTGAAGTCACCGATGGAAAACGGCATATAACCTGCCATTTTGAGAATTTTAATGCGGGAAAGCCCTTCGACTGCGATATTACTTTACAGCAGCCCTCCATGGATACCATGGTAATCGCCACTCCCTGGGACCAAAAGCACGCATTTTATTACAATCAGAAAATCAACACCATGCGCGCTTCGGGATACATGGAATACGATGGAAAAAGATATGAGTTCAATCCCGCTACAGACTTTGGAACCCTTGACTGGGGCCGCGGCGTATGGACTTACGATAACACCTGGTATTGGGGTTCAGGTAACACAGACATAGATGGAAATTCCTTTGGATTCAACATCGGCTACGGCTTTGGAAACACCAGCGCTGCAACTGAAAACGTGATTTTTTATAACGGAAAAGTCCATAAACTTGACGATATAGAGTTCCATATTCCTGATAGCAGCTACATGAATCCATGGACCTTCACATCCTCTGACGGAAGATTTGAGATGGATTTTGTGCCCGTTCTGGACCGTGCTGCCTGCCTTGACTACAAGATAATCGTCTCCGACCAGCATCAGGTATTTGGAAGAATGAGCGGAAAAGCGATACTTGATGACGAAACAGTCATAGAGGTTAAGGATATGATGTGCTTTGCTGAAAAGGTCCACAACAAATATTAATGAACTAATCCGCAATTTATGAGCGTAAAAGGGTCTCTTTCTGAATAGAATATGCCAATCTTCATCGTTATAATGTAATTATTCGCGTTCAGACACGTTTTGGGAGAATAGATTAATGAAAAAAGTTTTAGTTGCTACCCTGTCCCTGGCTATTTTACTTGGCTCAGCGGGCTGTGGTGCAAAGGAGGAGACTACAATGAGTATAGCTACTGAAAATAGCACTGTTACAAATGATGAGATAACTGCAGAGGACAAGAGTTCCTTTGCATCAGGTATAGCAACCGAGGAAGAAACACCTGAAAATGACGTTGCAGCCGAGAACAGCACTGATAATGAGGAGTACGTCCTTAATGATGAAATTGAGGAGCGTTGCCCCGCAGCCTTCACCATGACTCGTTCCGACGTAAAATATGGGGAATTCACCCATAATACCTACTATTCAGAGACCTGCGGCCTTGAAAGAGGCTACAGTATCCTTCTTCCTGCAGATTATAGCGAGGACAAGAAGTATCCAGTTCTTTACCTGCTTCATGGAATTTTTGGAGATGAGTACTCTTTTTCCAATGATCCTGCAAATAAGCTAAAGGAAATCGTAGGTAATTTCGCAGCAGATGGCCTTATTGATGAGACCATCATCGTCTGCCCCAACATGTATGCATCCTCTGATCCGGACCAGAAGCCTGCTTTTGATGCAGAAGCATGCCTGCCCTACGATAATTTCATCAATGATCTGGTAAACGACCTGATGCCTCATATAGAGAGCGAATATTCCGTCCTTACAGGCAGAGAAAACACCTATCTCGCAGGCTTTTCAATGGGTGGTCGTGAGACAATTTTCATCACCCTGCAGAGACCTGAGCTATTTGGATATGTTTGCGCTATATCTTCCGCTCCAGGTATCGTGCCTTCACATGATAATTTCATGACTCATCCCGGCCAGATACAGGAAAGCGAAATGAAATTTGCAAACGGCGCAATAACACCTGATATCTTTATAATCTGCTGTGGTACAAAGGATTCCGTGGTTGGAACCTTCCCTAAATCATACCATGACCTCCTTGAAGCCAATGGTGCTGACCACATCTGGTATGAGATAAATGGTGCCGATCATGATAACAATGCCATAAAAAGTGGTATCTACAACCTTTTCAAACAGATTGCATACAGTAAAAAACATAATTAAAACATTCTAAATTGTTTACAGAAACTTTCTTTGTGTCTCCCCACCTCTGATTATAAAATTTATATAGGGTTTTATATGAGGTGGGCGATATGACAAGTTCTGTACTTTTCAAAAAAATGCGCATTTTCATGCCGGTTCTGCTGGCTTTATTTCTTATGCTTAGCGGCTGTGGCAGCAAAAATGAAGAAAATACGCAGTATTACACCTCTCTTTCCGAGCTTGAGCATAAGCGGATAGGTGCACTAACAGGAAGCATTGAAGCTATCCATGTCAGAGACCGCCTTCCGGAGGCTGAGCTTGTTCTATATGATTCCACCAGTGACATTCGTGAAGCTCTAATCACAGGTAAAATAGATGCTTATGCAGATACTGATGTTATTGCCTGGACTATAGCGGCTGAAAACCCTGAGATTATTGCCCTTGATGAACCTATATCCAATGTTATGAAAGGAGGTTCTGTTTTCCCCAAAACAGCTGACGGGAAAACTCTCTGCGATAAATACAGTGATTACATACGAGAACAGAAAGCTAATGGAACCTACGATGAGATTGTAAGCACATGGATGGGTACAAACACTGCAAAAAAGCAATTACAGGATCTTTCCACACTCGAGGCCTCTAATGGTACTCTTTTGGTAGCTGTAGAACCAACATCAGTCCCTTTTTCTTATATTCAGGATGGTAAGCTTGTCGGAATCGATGTTGATTTCCTGATTCGCTTCGCCAAGGAAAAAGGCTATGGTCTCGATTTTAAACAGATGAACTTCAACTCTATCCTCCCAGCCATATCCACAGGAAAATGTGATCTGGCATGTGGTGGTATTGCCTATACTGAAGAACGCGCTGAAAGTGTATATTTCGCTGAACCCACTTATGAGGGCACCTCTGTCGTCGTTGTGCTCAGAAACCCTGCAGATGGCGCAAATTCAGAGGATTCAGTGGATATTTTCACAGCCATAAAGGAAAGCTTTATAAAGAACTTTATACGTGAGGACCGGTGGAAGCTCCTTCTTTCTGGTCTTTTAGTCACGCTGGAGCTTTCTGCTTTAAGTGGATTATTCGGAACCATACTTGGAGCTCTGGTCTGCTATCTTCGCATGTGCAATAAATCCATTACGAATGTTATAGCTGATACCTACATCCGCATATTTAGGGGAACTCCCATTGTTGTACTTCTTCTTGTTCTTAACTATCTTATCTTCACAAGCAAGAATTTCCCTGCATTCTGGGTATGTGTCATAGGCTTTTCTCTGGATTTTTCTGCTTATACTTCGGAAATATTCAGAAAAGGCATCGATGCTGTGCCTGAAGGCCAGGCAAAAGCAGCCACCGCAATCGGTTTTGGCCCTGCCCACGGCTTTATGAAGGTCATTCTTCCTCAGGCAATGATAAACATTTTACCTGTCTATACAGGGCAATTTATAGCTCTCGTAAAGCTGACTTCTGTAGCAGGATACATATCCCTTATGGATCTTACAAGAGCATCTGATATTATTCGAAGCCGCACCTATGAAGCATTTTTCCCGCTGATATTGACGGCGATTATCTATTTCTTATTGTCAGTGATCCTTATTGCGCTTCTGGGTAAGCTTGAAAAGCTGGTACAACCTAAAACCAGAAACATTAAGAAAATACAAAAGCTCCTTGATGACAGGGCTGCCGGTAGGCTTAAGGCCCCGTCCTTTGGCCTGCCTGTTTCCAATGAAGAGGATAAACCCGTTCTCTACCATATAAGCCACCTTGAGAAAAACTTCGGAACCTCAACCCCGATCAAGGATATCAGTTGTAATATACGGAAAGGCGATGTTATCTCCATAATTGGCCCTTCCGGCACAGGAAAGAGCACCTTTTTGAATATGCTGAATCACCTCATCCCTGCCACAAATGGAGAAATCCTTTTTGAAGGAGAAAGTATCCTTGCTTCCGGTTACGACCTTAATAAGCTGCGAAGAAAGGTCGGAATGGTATTCCAGTCATTTTACCTGTTTTCACATCTGACTATCGTAGAAAATATCATGCTGGCGCAGGTTGAGCTGCTACACAGATCTACAGAGGACGCCTTCATGTACAGCATGGAGATACTTGAGAAGGTAGGCCTTGCTGAAAAGGCTCTGCGCTATCCCGCCATGCTCTCAGGTGGCCAACAGCAGCGAATCGCCATCGCCAGACAGCTCGCCATGGATCCTGAAATGATTCTGTTCGACGAGCCCACATCAGCTCTGGATCCAACCACAATAGGCGAGGTTTTGTCCGTAATCCGCAAGCTTGCCCAGAGCGGCATGACCATGATGATCGTCACTCATGAGATGAAATTTGCCAAGGATGTAGCAAATCGCGTATTTTACCTGGATCAGGGAGTAATTTGCGAAGAGGGAACTCCGGAGCAGATATTCCTTAATCCCCAGAAGGACAGCACCCGCAGATTTATCGGTCATTTGAAGGTGTTGACTATTATAGTCAATGGAACAAGCTTCGATTATCCCGGTGCTCTTACGCAGATAGAGACCTTCGGACATAAACACGTCCTGGATAATTCTATAATTCATAAGATGATAACTGTTATCGAGGAGCTTGGCGTATCCATTCTCATGGAGCATTTCCATGGGGAAACGGACGTACAGTTCGATTTTGAATATCTTGAAGCAGAAGGAAAAATGCACCTGAAGGCCACCTACACCGGCAGCGATTTTGATGCCCTTACGCAGGGTGACCCCATTAGCATTTCTCTTATTAAGAATGCGATTCCCGGTGTTTCCTGCACTTTCGCTGAAAATACAGGAATCATCGAGGGAGATTTGTCATTTAATAGCAGGAACTGATCTGCTTATTCTTTAGCCTATTATCATTTGCACTTTAAACTGATTATCCTCAGCAATGAAGCGGATCACGCTGTTTGTCTTCTGAACAAAGTCGAGAACGCTTCTGGTTCCGATACCGTGTCCTACCTCGGTTGTGACAGGGTATCCTTCTTCATTGAGCTCTGTTTTTCCATCACAGGAATTAACTATCTCCAGCAGAAGCTGCTCTTTGTACTTGGCTGTAAGCTCAAGAAATCGCTCATTTTCCGGCAATTTTTCGCAGGCGTGAATAGCGTTCTCCAATAGGTTACAGATTGCGATAGCAAGCTGCATCTCATCAACTCCGGGATTATAAGGAATATTCGTAGCCACCTTCACCCTTATATTTTTTCGCTCCGCCACTGTTACATAGTGCATAATTGCTGCATTAACGGTCGCATTCTCACAATATCGCTGGCTGGAACGCGGCTCCTGGGACAAACGCTCCTCAAGGCATTTTCTCGCTTCATCCACCTTACCATCCTGAATCAGGGACAGAATAAGCGCTTCAAAATGCCTCCTGTCGTGTCGCATAGTCCTGTCCTGACTTAAAATCTCTTCAGTAGCGCTAAGGCGCTCTCTCATTCCATTTGCTGCCATTTCAAGAATAGCGGCATCAGCCTTCAGCTTATACTCCCTTTGCTTAAGAACCGTTGTGTCTACCAGAGCATACAGCTTACCAATGACTTCACCTTCCGCAAACAGCTCCTTTTCCTCAGGTGCGAAAAATCTGTCGCCAATAATTATGGTTTCTCCCTTTACAATGGCTTCCTTCAGCTTGTCCACAACGCCTGCAGGGTCCTTGTTGATCTCCGGATAAAGCTCCTTGGCATGCTCGTTGTAATACTGCAGCCCTCCCTCGGAATCTACAGCTATAACACCTTCAGAGAGCCTGTCCACGATATATTCCCTTGCCATATCTATAATTCCCAGCAGATTATATCTGAAAATAGCTATGAACATGGAAATTGTTACTGCGACATTTCCGAATACTGAGATATCAAAGAAATAGGTAACAAAGAATACATGCATGATCTGGCATATAAACAGCGCCGACTCAATTAGGAAGCCGGCAATTATGATCATTGTACGATTTTTGGCAATTTTTCCTTTATTATTCCGCAGCCCCTTAAACAGCCAGAAAAAGACGACGATGATAACCACCACCTGAAACTGGATATACACCTGATGTATAATGCCGTCCCTATGCAAAAGAACAGGGAAAAGCCCATCCTTATCAAACCATTTCTTGGAATAATACAGATTATGGTCCTCCAGCGTAAACACCGATGCGTAAACCAGGACATTAAAAAGAATGTATCCCCTCACAAATAGCTTCGGAACATTTATATGACAAAACTCCGCTGAAAACATGAACAGAGAGAAAAGGATCCACACTCTGCCGGCATAAGAGAATTTCAGCGCAGCGATATACTCATCCTCTGTTTTAGATAACAGCTGTAATAAATACCCAGTATTATTTACCAGCATCACTATACAGTTAAGAAAAAGGTATGCATGCAGTTTATTCTTGAGATTTCTGAAAACAATGAATCCCTCAAAAAACATGCCAAATATACTTATAATGATTGCTGCCAAAAGCAAGTCATGCATTTGTCTGTCTCCTTTTATTACAATTATTATATAAGCCAGGCTATATCTGCAACACCCCTTTTTCATAAACTTTTCCCAGACAGTTTATAAATATTTTATATATGTGGTGTATACTCTCATAAAAGGACACTAGATGTTGTATGTATTATTCATTTAATGTTTTTTGTGGGAGGAAAAGCCATGCGCTATAATAGTTCTGTGAAAAAAGCTTTTATAGGGAAAGCTGTACCCAAAACTGTAGACACCATTAAATTTAACAACCGATATTTTGATATAGAAACAGTAAAAGAGAAAGCCACGGGGATAATATCTGTAGTGATATTATCCTGTATTGCAGCCTTCTCTTTTTTCTTTTTTATATGATATAAGTGACCTTGGTATTACTGCTTATTCCACTTTTTGCTCCAAAGGGCCATAACCTCATCCCATACGGACTTACGAAGCAGAAAACATACCACGAGCATCTCCAGTACAAAAAGTATCAGATTGGCTATGACATCCGTCTTTGTCACACCATTAACCATAATACCGGTCTCACTTACAGCCTCTGCATTCATCAGGGCATATACATCGTATAGGAAATGGAGCATCATTGCGGTAATAATTGTGCCACTTCTAAGATATATAGCACAGAATAAAGCTCCCATTCCCAGGGTTGTAACCAGCTGAACAAGCGTAGCTGATGGTGATGCTCCTGCAAACAGATTGGTAGCATGCATAAGTGAAAACAGTACTGATGTAATAAGCATTACAACCGGAATCTTTTTACCTTCGTTTATCTGTCTCATACCGTATGATCCGGGAACGCCTCTAAAAGCTACCTCTTCGCTAGTACCTGCCACTAAAGAAGTGCAAACAGACGTTAATGTAGGCGCTGCAAATGGTTTTCCGTTTACCACCATAGCAATAGCATCCGGAACAACGATCAGCAAAAGGATTCCTAAGGTTATCAATAGCCATCTTCCGAGATTATTGCTGGTTTTCAGGTTCCCTTCGAACTCCGGATAGAACCATCTCTTGTGAAGCGCCAGCATAAGAAATGCAGCTACAACAGTGATAATTGTCATCAGCGTATTCATAGAAATCACTTTGGTATAATCTACAAATACAGTCAAAAATCCAAATATGGATCCTATCACCCCTCCGAATATCTGCATCAGTATAAACGCCAATACCGTGAGCAATACTATCCCAAAACCATAATTATGGTCTAATATTCGATGCTTAATAATTTTCTTGTCTTTCATTCCAGTCTTCCTCCTAAGCTTTTTTCATACGCTATCCAATATACCATTTTTTTCGTCCCAAACAAAAGCCATTTTGTAACCTTTTCATTAGTAAAGCCGGGTAATACTTAGTAAATCCTTACTAGTACTACCCGGCTTAATGCCGTTTTTATTGAATTTTCGCGCTTTTTAGGCTACTCCTATCAGCCCGCTGCATCCTCCTCTGCTTCCTCTTCGCCATATGGCACTGCCTCAACGCCGTCGCCATATATCGTTCCGAAGTCATCCTTCATGGAAATAGGCATAAATCCACGCTCAAGGCATGTCTTCTTCATGCTGTCTGCCTTATCCATGTTTCCATGCTCACGCTCAAGGTCATCACACAGAACCATAAATGCTCTGCTCTCGTACATGTCGTTATTCACAACATACTGTGCCATTGAAACGTCACCTGAGCTGTTTCCGAATGAAAGAACCGGAACCTTGCCTATTTCCTGCTCAATAGCGCTAACCTTGTTCATTTTTATGGTCTTGATGATAAGCTCTCCGCCAAGGATCACATCATCATCCTCAGAATAAACATATTCAAGTCCGTCAGTATCGCCCTGGCCTGATGCAACCATGGTGTAGCTCATGCCGATAACCCTGTTTTCAGGAATCGGAAGCGTATCCTTGATAATAGCTCTGCAGACTGTTCTGTCTGAACCACTTACGATGTAGCACTGGAAATCATGTTCATCCAGATACTCAACAAGTGATACCATCGGCTTATAGAAAGCCTCTCCCCTTGTCAGGTTGGTGAAGCCATCAGCCTCAGATTTCATAAACTCCTTGGCATAATCCTTAAGCTCCTGCGGAGTCATTCCGGCGTAAGCAGCACCTGCGAAATTCGCATGCTTAAGCTCATTGCCCTCAGGAAGCTTACCATCGTATATGCCCTTTTCAAGCGCCTGTGCGAACTCCTTCATATCAGCGGGAGCCTTATAATTCTCATCGTAGAGCGCTCTGTGAATGAACAGCATGTACTCAAAATATGAAGGATATAATTCACCGATTAATGTACCATCCATATCGAAAACAGCGATTCTATCCTCAACAGGGATATAATTAGCAGAATCCTCATCTGTAACGTCCTTAACGTACTCAACGATCGCTGCAGCTACAGGTGAATCCTCAGCCCAGTACTGAAGCTCAGATTCGGCTGATTCTTCCTTATCTTCTTCGCCCTCTTCTTCTGCGGCTTCTGCCTCTTCCTTATCTTCTTCCTCGGACTCTTCTGCTTTCTCGTCCTTTTCTTCTTTATCGTCCTTGGCTTCCTCAGCCTTTTCGTCCTTCTTCTCTTCCTTGGACTCCTCTACCTTCTCGTCCTTTTCTTCTTTATCGTCCTTGGCTTCCTCAGCCTTTTCGTCCTTCTTCTCTTCCTCGGACTCCTCTACCTTCTCGTCCTTGGCTTCTTCAGTCTTTTCGACCTTTTCAGTCTTCTCTTCCGCAGCATCCTCTTTAACTTCGGCATCTTCGCTATCTGCTGAAAGCTTTAATTCCATGCCTTCTCTTATCATGCTGGGATTCTTTATCTGATCTTTGTTAAGCTCGTAGATCTCTTTCCATCTCTTGCTGTCACCAAGCTGCTCCTTGGCGATTTTCTCAAGATAATCTCCCTTTTTTACTATATAGGTGGACCCTGAATTTTCAGAAATAACATTTTCAGATACAGCACTTTCTGTATCATCCACTTCAGCCTTTGTAACCATCCTGGTAGGTACAGCTAAAGTCGCAGTAAGAACCAGCGCCATGCAAAAAGACAATAGTTTTCTGTTCATTTTGACCTCCTTCATTTGAACTTTTCTTTTAAGTCCTTCTGCTAATAATGATACGTTAATTCACACATACCAATTATTAAAAAACGCTGAATTTAAAATAAAAAATCGTTAATTATTCCTCCTGCTCTCTGAAGTAAATTGTTCCGTCATCCTCCATTCCATCTACTATTGCAAGTGAAGTTACATCATAGCCCATCTGCCTGAGATCGGCACCGCCCTTCTGGAAGCCCTTTTCAATGCAGATTCCGATACCTGCAATCCCTGCTCCCGCCTGATCACATATCTCAATAAGTCCCTTCATGGCATTGCCAATCGCCATAAAATCATCTACCAGAAGAACAATATCCTCCTTCGTAAGATAATTCCTTGAAACCGTCACATCATAGTCTCTGTCATGAGTAAAGGAGCTAACCCTGGTTACATAGACATCATTTCCGATATTCAGGCTCTGGGTCTTCTTGGCAAAGACCACCGGAACCTCCAGGAACCTCGCCGTTGCGCAGGCTATCGCAATTCCCGATGCCTCTATAGTCAGCACCTTGGTAATATTCTTATTCTTGTATTTTTCATAAAAAACCTCACCCAATCTATCGATGAGTTCAACATCAATCTGGTGATTTAGGAAGCTATCAACTTTAAGAACATTACCGGGGAATACTTTGCCTTCTTTTAGAATCTTATCTTCGAGAATTTTCATGAATTTCACCTCCAATAGATAACGTCGCTACTGGTTTACGTGGATATCTTCATTTTCTCCTCTTAATCATACGGTGTCAATGTCTCTTTGTTGACTTGGATAATTATACAACCAGAATGAGGACATGTGCGTTGGGGACGGGTTCAACCTGTTGGAGAAAAATAGTATAAATCGACGTAGTGCCCAGATATAAAAGTTGACGCAATTTCGTTTGTGTTACGCCAATAAACAAATATAGAAGAATTCCGGATGAAAAAAGCAAGCATAAAAGAATTTAAATATCTTCCTTTATACTTTTATCCCTGAAAAAGTTCATTCAGTTTTATGCTTAGAAAGCATTCTGGTGCAAAGGGAATGAAAATTGTAGTCTGTAATTCGTGAAAGGTTACGTCTATTTGACTTAAAATGTGGCCCATGGTTGAAAGGGCTCGCATTTTTGTAACATTTCACCTATGAATCTCATCTATATTTTTTGCAATGTAATATGGGTATACAAAAGTCCCTGGACAAAGCCATCTTCTTGGTGGACGCTTTTGGTTTTATGTGGTAAATTCTTCTTTTTAAAAGAAAAAAGTTTATAGGAGGAATCATTTTGGAAAAAAGATTTGCACTATCAATTATTGCAGCAGCGATGTTGCTAGGGGGATGTTCTAACGAGGCTGCCGTTCCGGCAAGCGACAATACACTATTTGAGAAAATTGATACAAACGAGCAGACAGCTTCTGCAACCGAAGAGGGATCGGAAGGCGAAGCAACAACTCCAGAAGATTTGGCAGATGAAGCATCCAAGAAAGATGCACCAGCACAAGATACAGCAAATGCTGGAACAGCCGAGGCGGATGGAACAGACGAAGCTTCCAGCACAGAATTAGCCGAGGATTACTCAGCTCAGATCAAAAGCGAAATAGAGGGTGCTGTTTCAGATTCACTTTCAGATGAGCTGGCAAGCGTAAACGAGATATACAATAAGTATGACGAGCTTAGAATGAATGCGCCTGACCAGGCCGCCATGAACTGGCTTAGTCAATGGGGTACATTGGTATGGAAGGAAGAATCATTAAGCCTGCTTTCAAGACTGCAGGAGAAGGATCCTGATAACTACCCCAGTATTTTCACGGAATATCAGAATTGGGAGAAGTATGTCCCCTCCATGGCTGAAAAGATGAGCTATTTATATGTAGATGGCTCAATCTATTCTTCAGTCTATGCCTACAATGAAGCTATGCGTTACAAGGAAAATGCCTATAGTCTTGCAAGTACCCTTGCTGACATCATAGGTGATGTTACCTTCTCTTTCCCGGATAACACACCCTGTGGCTACTACGGTGATTATGCAGGAGACAGCTATCTCATCATTACAGAAGGCATGGAAGGCGGCTCCTATGACGTTCTGGTTCACATTGATGATTCTAAGGAGCTCCGTGGCTATGGAACAATTGAGGATGGCTCCGACAGTGATAATATACTTTTTACAAGCGAAGACGGTACAGTAAAGGGTTCTATCAGCCACTTCTCACTTGATGCAACTTTGTCTGTTACAGAGTCAGATGGCTCAGTTGTTAATACAGGAGAATCCTACAGCTTCACATTTAAATACTAATGGAAATCAAATAAAATTATTTTGATAGATAAAGGTGATCACATATTGGTGTGGTCACCTTTTTTATTTAATAGAGAAGTTGAAGTCGTTTAAAAATCGATCAGTACGCAATGACAGTCTGATTCGTAATCAAAATAAGAATGGGCTTCCTTCTCTCATTCTCATATAACAATATACCACTCGTATTCATCAAGAGTTTTCTGGCCATCCAAGAAATCTTTCACATATTACAGGCAGCCATCAGGATATCCTTCACATCTCATGGCAGCCATCCAAAAACTCCTTCACATCTTTTGCAAATTCCTCCGGATCTGCACAATGTGCATCGTGTCCGAATCCTTCCAGTTTATACATTTTCTTCATGGGAGCGCTGATAGCCTTAAGGTACTGCTCTGCTTTTTGTACAGGGCACACCCAGTCCTCTGAGCCGGATATCAGGCAGACCGGCATAGAAAAATCCATAGATTCCTTGCATGCATCAAAGGAGAGCACAAAGTCAAAGAGTTGCTTGTTCTTGTCTACATATTTATTAATATCTCCCATTTGGAATAAAAACCACCGCAAGTCATCTATACCTGCGTAGGGAGAAAATAGTGCCAATCCAAACTGATCTGCATGTTTTTCCACAGGATGATAGATTGAAGTTTGATTTCGAAGTGAGAGCAAATTGGGAATCCCAGGATTCTGGCAATATTCTTCATAGGCTTTTTCCATAGCGGAAGTATCATCTCCGGCAGCCATCGCTTTTTCCATGGCATCATCGTAACTGTACATATCAGCATCTGCCAGGGATACCAGCTGTCCAATTCCTATATATGCCTGTACCTTGTCTGCATGTGCCTTTGCATAGACACTTCCCAAAACTGTCCCATAAGAATGTCCCATAATAATGACTTTTTCCTGTCCAAATCTGTCGCAGGCGTAAGAAACAAGCACGTCCAAATCCTCCAAAGCCTGTTCAAAGGTGGCTGTCTGATTATCAGGATCAGTCTTTTCATTTTTAAAATAAGTTCTTCCGCATCCTCTCTGATCCCAGGCAATAACTGTATATTCATCGGTGAGGTAATCTGAAAAACAATAGCTTATAAATGTATCCGGAGAAGAAGGTCCTCCATGAAGATAGATAATCACCGGATTCGATGTGTTCTCTCCCATCATCGATACATATTGCTGCTGTCCATTAATATCCAAATATGTAGTTTCATTTACACCACCTTTGTACATCATCTTATGGTGCATATAATTGGCAGTTCTAAAAAAAAGTATAATCAGAATGCCTGCTAATATAAGAATCATTAAAGCAATAAGTATAAATTTAGTGATTTTTCTTAAATTGTTACTATTTGCTGTTTTCATTTTTTCTGTATCCCCTTTAGCACTACTTAGTTGTTATCCTTTTCCTATAGTACTCCTCTACTCTTATCATATTATCTTCCGGTCTCTCCATTTTCCGCTTCTGAAGCGCCATATATCCAGCGCAGCCTTTATGCACCAATCAAGTACCATAGCAAGAGCTATTCCTATGACACCCATTCCCATCCACAAAGCAAGGATAAATGACAGAGCCGTCCTGCATACAACCGTAGCAAATATAGACGCCCACATCGTAAATTTCACGTCCCCTGCAGCTCGAAGACCGGATGAAAGAGGTCCGGAAAAGGGCTGAACCAGCGCGGAAAACAGGTTGTGTATTGCAACTATTATCAGTATCAGGCGCTTTGTCTCATCGGAGAGATTATATAAAGTAAGCAAAATCGGAGTCAGCGCCATTACTATAACATTCCAGATGAGCGCTAGTAAGAGCGACAGCCTCGTGAGCTTTTTTATATTCCATTTTGCAGCTTCATAGTCACCTGCTCCTACGCACTGTCCGACTACTGTGATGAACACCGTTCCCATTGACATGCCCATGCATGCAGCCAGTGACCAAAATGTCTGTCCTGTGGTATTTGCTGCTATCTGCGAGGTTCCAAAGGTTGCTGTAAGCATACCAAGAACAACCTTGGCAGCCTGAAAAAGGGTGTTTTCTATTGAGTTCGGAATAGCCACACCTAATATGCGACCTGCCATGGGAGTATCAAGGCGAAGTGAATCCCGAATCTTTATACTGATTCTGGGATTACTCATTGCTTTTATTTTTTTCAAAAGATCATCAGAAGCCTTTGTCTCTATGCACAGGGATGTCATAATAACTGCAGCCACATACCATGAAATCGTAGTAGGCCATGCAACTCCGGCAGCACCGGCTTTAAGTACAAAGATTCCTATCGCATTTCCCACAACATTAACAAGGTTTGCTACAAACGAAACCCACATGGTTACTCTGGTCTGTCCCATTGCACGAAAAACTGCAGCCCCGGCATTATAAACAGCATTCGCAGGAAAAGACCAGGCCACAATCCACATGTATATCTTGCATGCTTCCAGGGTATCTGCCTCTGCCTTAGGATACATTGTCTGAAGAAGAGATGATCCGAAAAAAAGCATCATCACCATACATAGCAAAGAAAGTGCCCCACCTATAAAAAATATCTGAGAAGCGGATAAATCTGCATTATCCTTTTCCTTACTTCCTATGTATTGGGATACAACTACCGATCCTCCTGCGGAGATAGCTGTAAACAGATATATGAAAATGGTGTATACCATGGTATCAAGCCCTACACCGGCAACCACAGCTTCACCTGCATAACTGACCATCATGGTATCTGCAAGTCCTACCACCATCTGCAGAAGCTGCTCTATAAGGAGCGGTATGATCATCGCCTTTAAAGCAGCATTATTAAAGCGTTTACGGTCATCCGGTAAATATTCTCTTGGTTCTATTATCCTCTCAAGCATAGTAATGTTTTCATATGAACCACATAAGTCACTTGTAAAAGTTAATTCCTCTTTACAATGCTTATGAATGACACAAATCCATTGTAAAAAGTTAATTCCACTTTGTAATGCTTATGTATCACATATGAAAAACCTCCATTTCCTTTGTCTTCTATACCATGAATATGATATCATTTTTTCGAAAAGAATCGCCCGTGAGAATAGTTATGAAATAATCGAAGTTAATTACAAATTCCCTCATAAAGCACGTGAGATTATGAACGATACGATCAGGATGCAGGAGGCTTTTGAAACAGCCGCCGCTCATATCATTTACGCTCAGTTATGCCTTCCTGTTGCTTTACTCATTATGAAAAGCATAGCTATAAGAACTATCGGGAAAATAAGCCCTACTCCCATGCCGGCTCTGATATCATCCCCGGCATACTGTGTAACCTTTCCCACAATAGCAGGTCCTATACTGCCTCCAAGGTCGCCAGCCATAGCAAGGAGTGCAAACATCGCTGTTCCCCCTGTGGGAAATTTCTTAGATGAGATGCTTATTGTTCCCGGCCACATTATTCCAACAGAAAAACCGCATAAAGTACATCCAATAAGACCTATGATCGGATTCGCTGAAAGAGATGCCATAAGATAGCAGGCAACGCAAAGAACACCTGAAGCAACCATGAATTTCATCAGATCAAGCTTCTCTCCATACTTTCCATAAATGATACGGCTTATTCCCATAGTAACTGCAAACATACATGGCCCCATAAGATCACCCAGAGCTTTAGACAGCCCAAGGGCAGCTTCAGCATAAGCAGATGCCCACTGTGCCATGGAAAGCTCTGATGCCCCTGCGCAGACCATAAGACATATCGATACCCAGAAGAGCGGTCTTTTTCCCAACTGCCTTATGCCCATCCCTTTACCGTCCTCTACTATCGGGACTATCGGACATGTGGCAAAATTGTAAATATTATATGCCGGTATCAATGCCCAGAGAATTGCCAGCCATCTCCAGCTGTCCATCCCAAATAACGCAAAGAAGGCAGTTGATATCACTATAGTTCCCACAGCTCCCCAGCAGTAAAAGGAATGCAAAAGGCTCATCGTCGCTTCTTTATTTTCAAAAGGACAGGCCTCAATAATTGGACTGACCAACACCTCGATAAGCCCGCATCCCATGGCATATACTGTTACACTGATAAGTATTCCTGCAAATGCATTTGGTAACATATCCGGCAAAAAGGCAAGTCCTATAAGCCCGGCAGCTGAACAAACTTCCGATATTACTATAGAAACCCTGTATCCTATCCGGTCAACGAACTTTGCACAGAAAAGGTCTATAAGAAGCTGTGTAAAGAAATAAACGGTTGATATAAGAGCAATATTTCCAAGGGATATCCCATAATCTTTGTGAAACTTCAAAAATAAAAGCGGTGCGAAATTTGCTGCTATTGCCTGTGTTATAAAACCAAGATAGCAGGCAAGTTTTGTTTTTCTGTAATCAGACATTTCGATTCCTCTCTATTAGACTATTTTTCTTACTATTGGATTATATGGTATAATTATAGGAAATACACTAGAATAAATCGTATTGTTTTTGAACTATATCGTAAGAGAGGTTCTCGCATTGTTTTTCAGCAATTCCTATCCACACATAATCACAGATGACAACCTGATGGAAACAGCCAGCCATGGCAGCATTGATTATCCATTTCAGTTCTATTATGAAAACATGGAGCAGTTTGATTTTAACTGTGTTGACTGGCACTGGCACACTGAACTTGAATTTGTCCTGGTTGAAAGCGACTATGTGACCATGTGGATAGGCGATCAGGAATTAACTCTATCGGAAGGCGACGCAATATTTATAAACACAAAAATGCTGCACAAGTTTCATTCGTCCTGTGCAGCATCCATACCCAATTTCCTTTGCATGCCATCTTTTATTGCTCCCGAAGGAAGCCTGATCTACAAAAAATATGTGTTTCCCATAATAAACTCAAATATCCAGTATCTTGTTTTTAATAAGGCAGACCCGGCAAGCACTCCCATCATTTCTGACTTTCAGAAGATTATCAGCATCCATAAAAATGAGAAAGATAATGAACTTCTCGTCTCTTCTCTCATGCAACATTTATGGCTGAACATACATAAAAGTATTGACTTTGACTGTCTGGACGAGAAGCAGAGTTCATCCGCTGCTTCCCTGTCGAGGCTTCAGATAATGATGCAGTTCATCCATGAACATTATACCAAAGAAATCACTCTTGAAGACATCGCTGCCAAGGCCAGTATAAGCAAGAGCACTGCGCTGAATCTATTCAACAAATATCTTCATATTACGCCTGTAAACTATCTTATATCTTACCGGCTTAAAGTTGCTGCTGCAAAACTATCTGATACCGAAAAGAAAATTAATACCATTTCTACGGAATGTGGATTCAACAGTATTGACTATTTTTGCAGAGTCTTTAAGAAACAATATCATATTTCCCCTGGCAAATACCGCAAGAACAAACTCGGAAGATAGAATCCGGAGTATTTATCTTGCGATATAATATACCATCATATCTCCAGTCTCATCTGAAGATCTATCCAGCTTTTTTGCTCCGCCTCATGGATCACATCCCCAGGCAGATTGTTTCCGATCAGAAATGGCGACTTTGGATCGTGCTTCGTCATATTCTCTCTCACAAGTGCTGCATTCATATTGGCATAACAGTACCTGCAAAGATGTCCACAGGTATCATATGCTCCAATATCTGCACCCAAAAGGCAGGCGCATTCATTGTTCCTCTGATTCTTGTTTCGTTTAGGAACATCGAGTCTTGCATGGAGAGCAGTCTCAAAAGTCTTTACCGTCATACAGCCGGAACAATCTGCACCATATGATGCAAGATCATCCCCCTCAGCACACGGTCTGATGATCATATCATGCTGTTTTGCGATCTCAATAAAAGCTTTGCCGATCGTCAGTCTGTCCTTCTTAAAAACCACTCTTGCATCCGGGAAGTTCCGCTCCACCTTCTTATAGATATCGATGAAGCTGATCACACAGGTCTTCGTGTATCCGGACAGTGTTGCGGTCATCTGCTCGAATTGATCTATATGCCAATCCACAGAATGCTTATCATCCACAAAGATCGGATCATATCGCCAACCAACGCTGTCTACACTGACGATATCAGAAAGCTTCTTAAAGTCTTCCATCACTTTCTGCATGTCCAGCACATTAGGCTCGATATCCTTCCCATACGGCGTAATGGTAACGAACCAGTATTGTCCGTTCGCATCCCCGTATTTATGATCATGAAATCACTTCCTCAATTCGTCTATTACCGTACCGATATCCCCATCGATACAGATGGCCTGCTCTCTGATATCCTCCGGGCAGACTGCTTCCCCGTAATTGACACAGACATATGTTGCATCCGGATTATCTGCAGTCATCTGCCAGAAAGGATACTTGATGATTCCCGGAGTATTATATCCCACGCCCAGTTCCAGATACAGGATCTTGCCGTCATGACTGTGCAGAAAATCGCGATACCTCGCAGCCGCTTCATGCCAGCCTTCATCTTCTACAAACTTATCGTCAGATCTTAAGTTCATCGTAAGAGGCTTACCGCACTTCGGACACTTAGGGATCAGATCTGTCGGGATCTTCATATCCTTTTGCTGCTCCACCATGTTTCTAACCATCTCTTCATTTTCATAGGTCACATCCGAGCACGGTTCACTGCATTGGAAAAGGCCGTAATCACCCTGGGTATAAAACAGCCTCTTCTTATCAAATCCGGCCTTTTGGAAGCAATGGTCCACATTTGTTGTGATGACGAAATAATCCTTATCCCTTACCAAAGAAAGCAGATGCTCATACACAGGCTTCGGTGCGTCCATATATCTGTTGACGAAGATGAACTTTGACCAGTAAGCCCACATCTTTTCCGGAGTCTCATAATGATAGAAGCCACCGGAGTACATATCCTTAAAACCATACTTCTTCCCGAATTCCGAGAAATGCTTCTCAAAGCGCTCGCCGTTATAGATGAATCCCGCCGAAGTTGAAAGCCCCGCTCCTGCTCCGATCACAATAGCATCAGCTTCTTCTACCGCCTTCTTTAATCTCTTTATCTCATCCGAGTAATTCGCGGTAGA
Organism: Butyrivibrio sp. FC2001; assembly: GCF_000424125.1. Classification (NCBI taxonomy): domain Bacteria; kingdom Bacillati; phylum Bacillota; class Clostridia; order Lachnospirales; family Lachnospiraceae; genus Butyrivibrio; species Butyrivibrio sp. FC2001. The sequence goes on along the minus strand of NZ_AUJH01000004.1, from coordinate 211,942 downwards.
TTTCATAATCTTTGTCCTTCCAAACATTAAATATCACCTCAATTCCGTTACCATATTCCTTCCTGTATTCCTTTACAATATGAACTGCGATCTCTGCCGCACGTTCATTCGGGAACATGAACACTCCCGTGGATATACAGCAAAACGCTATACTCTTCACGCCATTCTTTTCTGCCAGTTCCAAACACGATCTGTAGCATGATGCCAAAAGTTCTTCATGCTCCTTTGTGAGCTGACCTTGCACGATCGGTCCGACTGTATGCAAAACATATTTACAAGGCAGATTGTATCCCGGTGTGATCTTTGCCTGTCCGGTCGGTTCCTCATATCCCTGCATCTCCATGATATCAGCGCAGGCATTTCGTAGCTGAATCCCAGCATAGGTATGGATACAGTTATCGATACAGTTATGACAAGGCTGGTAGCAACCGGTCATCCCGCTGTTAGCAGCATTTACGATCGCATCACAGCGAAGTGTCGTGATGTCTCCCTGCCAGAGATAGATTCGATCTTGTATAGGCTGCAGATCATTAAGATCCGTAATACCTTTTTCTTTCGTAGCCTCCTGCAGGTATTCATCCTGAACTTTAAGAAAATCCTCACTGATTTTTCTGGGCACGCGTACATTGAACAGGCTGCGGAGAAGTCGTTTCTGTTCCCCGGTTTCTTCAGGAATTTCCATGTCTTTATATCCTGGCTGCTCAGCCAGGAGTGTTTTTATCAGATATTTTCTCTTCTCTCCCTGTTCCATACCAACACCTTCTCACTCTATGATCTGAACTCTGCCGGGTTTTCTCGGCTTGCTGACCGGCTGTTCTCCGTCGATATATCCGAGAACCACAAAGCCTTGACATATATAATTATCAGGTACGCCCCATTCTTTCATAAGTGCCCAGCCCTCTTCACTGTCAAAAGTCTCTTCGCCCCTGGAGATGATGCAGGATGCGATGCCAAGCTCTGTAGCCTGCAGCACAATGTTTTCTGCCATGCAGAAAGCGTCCGCAGTCTTAAACAGGAAATTTCCCTGTGAAAAGATTGCTATAACTGTCGGTGCTCCGTAGAAGCCATCCTTCATTGTCGGATCATCAATGACACTGGGCTGCTCCTTCGACACATAAGAACCAACAAGGTTTCCCCTGTTAAACTTCGCAAGGTTCATGATACCAAGCTTTCTTGTCAGCTCCTTATTGTGAAGAGCCACCATCATGCTGCGCTGCCCTCCGCCTGCATTCGGCGCATAGTTTCCTGCTTCGAGAATCTTCTCAAGATCCTCACGACTGATCTGTTCATCCGTATACTTCCTGATCGAATGTCTGCTCTTAATGATATCCATCAACATGATAACACCTCCCCTGTGATCTCGTTCTTTATTTTCCAGCACTGCGGATCCGCAGCGTAAAAATCTCCGTTTGTTCCTTTTGCGACTGCAGGACATCCCCTGCACCAGGGCTTTAGTTCGCACTTGGAGCATTTGCTGAATTTTTCATACTCTCTGTACCTTTCCATCTGACAAACCCAAACATCCGCAAGTCTTTCTTCAAATACGTTTCCCACTTTACTCTCTGCTACTCTTCGGCATGCATAGATATCGCCATTAGGAAGGATCGTGATATGGCAGTTTCCGCAGTTACATCCGCCATATATCATTCCCTCTTTTGCGCTCTTGGGAATCTTAAACTCACCGGTCTCATATTCATAAAGCGTCCAAAGGTGTTCCTTCTTGTTAAAGTATGTCTCACAGCCTTCCGCTTCATATTCCTTAAATTTCTTATCACATACGGCAAGCAGTTCTCTGTATTCCTGCGCAGTCATGGATGCATCCAGGTCTCCGCCGCTCGGTACATACCGTGAAAAAGCGAATACGTTAGCACCTGCCTTTACCACTTCATCAATGATCCCCGGAACTTCCATGCGGTTTGTTTTTGAAACCGTAGTCATGATAACGCTTCGGATCCCTGCCTTATTGATGCATGCGATCTTTTCAAGCGTACAGTCAAAGGAGCCCGGCTTTCTGAACCAGTCATGTGTCTCACGGAGCCCGTCAAGGGAAAGCTGGTACTTCTCGCATCCATAACCTTTCAGCTCCATGCAGACCTGATCGTTTAGGTGGAAAGGGTTTCCAAGAACCGTAAACTTGATCTCATGTTCTTTCAGGAGTCCAAGCAGTCTCCAGAAATCCGGATGCAGGATTGGATCTCCGCCCGTGATGTAGAAATACGGTGTACGGCCATACATTTCACAAAAATCAAGGCAGTTGTAAAAGGTATCCTCCATCTGTTTCCAGTTCATGGACTGCAGGCAGGTGTGATTCCCTGCTGAATAGATGTAACAATGCTTGCATCTTTGGTCGCATTCATCTGTTATATGCCATTGAAAAGAAAAGTATGGCTTCATATCTGTATCCCTCCATATCGTAAACAGCACGTAAGCTGATGATCTTCTAAAATGATCCCCCGGCTTTTGACTGCCTGGGGGATCAACATGGTATGTCTTTCTTATTTGTCCCCTGCTCCGCAAGCTGCAGGTTTCTCTTCTGGCTTATCTGCCGCCCCACATGCTGCAGGTGTTTCAGCGGGCTTATCTCCTGTACCACAAGCTGCGGGCTTCTCAGATGCACCACATGCTGCCGGTTTGTCGGATGCGCCGCAAGCACTCCCTGCCGTGTTTTCGTTCCATCCTGCAATGTTTGATAATGCCATGATATTTACCTCCGTTAAGTTGATTTCAGTAGGCCCTATTGCCTTCCTGTTATCATGATTATCGCAGAGGCCGGAAACCATTGTAAGTACGCACTTTTTTATTAGATAGTTACCTTTTTGTAACCTATTGACTGTCAGACGCCATAACAGTAAAATTTATATGTAACATTCAAATTTGAAGTTTTGATAAAAATGAGGTGTTATCAATGAAAACAAAAGATGAATTACCTGATTGCCCGGTAGCTACAACGGTCAGCCTGATCGGCAGCAAATGGAAACTGCTTATCATGAGAAATCTCCTTGTCCGCCCCTGGCGTTTTAACGAATTACAGAAATCCCTGGATGGAATCAGTCAGAAGGTGCTTACAGACAGTTTGCGCTCCATGGAGGCAGACGGCATCATTACCCGTACCGTATATCCCGAAGTTCCGCCCCGTGTAGAATACGCATTAAGCGAGCTTGGTGAGTCCATGCGTCCGATTATAAAGTCCATGGAAGCTTGGGGAAATAACTACAAACAGGGACTTGAAGAATAAACGCAAAATGACGGTCATGAGTTTCTCATTTCCGCCATTTGTTATTTTATCTTCCGATAAAATTCCGATATTATTTCCATCTATAACTCTTCTGTGAAACATTCCCGGAAGGTCGATATTACTTGAAAAATTCTTACTTTCAGCTTTTTTCGTGTAGGATTTAGCAGCAATATTGTCTTTTCTACTTGTCCCAGCCTCGGTTTTAGTATTTATCAAGTAATTTCTGCCTTAGTATTAGCTCTTTCCTACGAGTCTTATCTATTCTTAAGCAATTTACACGTAGTCGATAGCTTTTAGGTGGTCATTTCCTACGCGAGAAATCCCTGCTTGACCATTTATCGCGTAGTTATTGCCCGAATGGCAATTAGGCTACTTGACCTTATTTGCTTTGTGTCATTCGACGTGTAGTTCCGCTTTTCATCCCCACTAATTCATTAAATCCTTTCGCAAACAAACGGTGTGAAAGGATATAATATTCAATCAGAATGCTGCCCCCATAATAAACTTATAAACAGGTATCACTTCTATAGTAAGTCCATCTTTTGTAATCGTACGTTCTTCCTCATTAGTAACTATAATAAGGCGACGTATTCCCTTTGTTTTCTCTGCCAAAGATACAAGGCTCTTAGTCTCTCTGTCTTCTGCCGTTTCTAAGCTGTAGGCAACCTGAATTGCGCAGTCTTCTCCCGGAATAAAGAAATCAATATCTATTCCCGTCTGCGTGGATTTGAAGTAATATACTTCTTCGCCAAACCTACGCTTTAAATATATTGCAACTGCATTCTCCAAAAGCGCTGATGGTTTATCTACAAGGAACAATGACAAAATGCCATTATCATAAAAATAAAACCTTGGAGTGCTCTCTTTTTCTGCAAACTTCGAAACATAATTCCTGTTTCTGAACAGGAGATATGCGTTTTCAGCGTACGAAACGTAGTCAATCATCGAATCTGTTGATGTCTTAATTCCTGTTGCTTTTACATTCCCTGCCAGCGTATTGAAAGAAATTTCATGCATTACCGTTTCAGCTATTTTCTTTATCATAAGCCTGAGGGCCATCTTATTATTCACTTTTTCACGCTCTATAACGTCTCCAAGGAGAACCTTCTCATAGACACTCTTAATATATTCTCTTTTGTTGGATAAAAGCTGCGCTTCAGGAAAGCCACCACTCAAAATATATTCCTGGCATCCTCTGCGAACCTTTGCCACTTTGGACGTTGTCAGAAGTGCCTTTTCGTCATGAGCTATCTCCTTGTAATCCAGTGACTCACTAAGAGAAAAAGGCATGATCATTTTGGACAAATATCTGCCTCCAAGAGCCTTTTCCATTTCAGAGCTAAGCATCTTAGCATTGCTTCCCGTAATGTATACGTGCTTTTTCTGATCAGCCATTCTTCTGGCAAAATGTTCCCAGCCATCAATGATCTGAATCTCATCAAAGAAATAGTATATCTCTTTGGCATCTGTGAGCTCATAAGCAGTCTCTACGATGTCATTAAAGTCATCCTTTGAAAACCCCAAAAGTCTGTCATCCTCGAAATTGACATAAATTATCTGAGACCAGTCGCATCCCGCTTCAACAAGTTCTCTGGCTATTTTATATAAAAGTGTCGATTTTCCCGCTCGTCTAAGCCCGACAAGAATATAATTGACATTCGTTTCGAAGTCATAGTCACGTTCTATGATTTCAGCACTTTGAATTATCTCAATCTGATCTAAAATGACCCGTTTCAATATATTATGATTCATGTTCGCCTCCAGTTATCATATTGATACGATGATCTATGTTAATTTTATCGTGTGCGCACGACATAATCAAGTATTTTTATCTTGTCAATAAGACGAACATGTAATCCCACAGAACTCATATCCTTGTGACTGTGCTTTAAACTGCAAAACTTCATTGAAGATTGTTATTTGGGTTCAAATAATTCTCTAAATTCATTTCTGCCCGGAACCCATTATTATTTCTTGCAACACCCTCGTCATGACAAAGTACAAAATCTAAATTTTTTATAAATTCTCATATGTGCATAGTAATATTTTTTCTTCATACTTTATAAATGTTTTATCCTACTGCCCAACTTTGTACATATTTTTGGGATAAGATTTTCAAAACCAAAAGTCTGAGTGCAAATACCTCGGATATTTTAGTATGGGAGGAAATTACATGGAGAATAAGAAACCCTTTGACACAAAAAGTCCAAAGATCATAGATACGATAGAATGCAATGGCAAATATAAAAATGTTTCTACAATACAGGGAAAGATCATCGCAGCCGGTTCTGTTCTCATAGGAATAGCTGCTTTTATTGGCGTGCAGATTTTCTGCCTTTAAGCTGCAAGAGGAACTTATCATGAAGAAACAGGTCGTGTACAACATCTCGAAGGAGCAGATTTATTACATCGAGGAGTATACCTTTACCATTGTCTATGGTAATACCCTGTACTGGCTATACTCCGAGCGGATGCCTATGCTACTGCCCTTTCTTTCGCAGAAGAAAAAGGATAATGTCTCTCTTGAAGAAATGCTTGAGTACTGTAAGAACCAGCAAATCCAGATTTATCCCATGACCTTCAGAAAGCGAAAGCTGATGACGAGCATTGCATCCTATTTTGAACTCCTAGACATGAGAAGGCGCGGACTCCTTATTCGGAGCGGATTTCTGGCAAAACTCATAATAGAATATTCCAAATACTGCATTGCAAGATATCCGATGCATATAAGATGAACGCATGCTCATATTTAATAGACTTTTTAGATATTCAGATAATCGCTGTCATCAAAATGAAAAAACACATGAAAAAATGCAGCAACCAAAACAGCGAGAATGATATGATGTTTGTAGAAAACCATATGTTCTGTTTTGTACGAGGTATACTGGAGAAATTGGGGAGGATGTAACGTATGGGTGAAATGGACGATCTTGTAAAGGCTGATTTTTGGGTATCTAAGGCGTTTAATCCAGATCTTCCAGATGAAGAACTGAGACACTGGTTTAAAGAGTTTTCACTTAGAGCTGACAAAATGTTGCTTGATAAGTGGAAGCATCATAATGATGGCAGAATGGCTGAAGTTAAGCAGATACTGTGGGATGTGATTTATGAAAAGGAGCATCCACCAGTTAAAAAGATGACAACAATAGATGTCGAAAGAGATAGCGTTTGCATGCAGGATGATTGCTTGGCGCCTCATTGTAAGAAACTTGAATGTGAAGAAGGTCTTATGCTTTCTAGTTTTATGTATGAACTTCTGGGTTATGTTCCATCTGCAGGTAGTAATACTGTTTGGGATATTTATGCTAACGCAACTTGTACAAATCATAAAGATGCAACAAAGCTTGCAACTATCTATCTTAAGAACGGCTCATTTAACTATGAACTACACGTGCAAGATCTACCGATAAAAGATTTATCCCTAAGTAGTATCTATTGTGCATTAATGAGAAAGATCTAGCATATATCTACATTTGTCCATAACAGTATTTTTTTGTATCCGTGGAGCAGATAGAGGATTCCGGTAAGGAGCATGACCGTGACCGCCATGGTGGAACAACCGTTTAAGATGGCTTCTGGCCTGTCTTTGCCTGCAGTGAAAAGATCGAAGCCGCCTAAGAACATAACAGTGGAAAACCCGCTACTTAACATCAAGCCAATCATCAGGATCAAGTGGACTATTCTCAATGGACCGAACTTTTTCATAGATGTATACCTCTTTGTTTTATGTGCGTTGTAATCTTGCTCCAAGTGGGTTATTTATTGCATTATACAACAAAAACATGAACTATTGCAGGCATTTGCAACACTTGGACAATCCTACATGTTACTTTCATATAAGAGCACACCGGCTTGTTACTATTCACGGTTTATTTTCTGAATAATGAGAGCATTTGCTATAAAGTTTATTATGCTTATTGTCGATAATAGAGATAGCAATGGATGTGCGTGTCTTTTCAATGGATTGAATTCCAATGAGAAGGCACGTTTTTTGTTATGAAGGAGGCGTTTATCTATATGGGAATAGGTGCATTGGCCGTTAACTATTACAATAATCAAAATGTTCACTATGGGTTAAGCGGCACATCAGAAAGAATGGAGACGTCCTTTGGAGATGAAATATCTGGTATGGCGACGTCTTTATCTGAGTCTTCAGATAAAGGTAAAAGAATTGGGATAACTACAGTAGGTGATAGGGGATATATTGCGATGTATGCAGATTCTTCTACTGAAGAGGATCCTGTTGTAAAAGTGGGAAAATATGAAGTTCGAATAAATGACGTTAATCCCAAAAACGCGACAAGTTTGGAGATGTTCGCATTACTGTCCTATATGGATGATAAAGGACTGACAGATAACCATGGAATGAGCTCTTATAGCAAAATGAAAGCGTATTCAAGTCAGGCTGAATATAACGGATTTGTTAGCGGACTAGAAGATAAAAATCTTGTGTGGAGTGAAAAAAGGGATTGGATTTCGATTCTTAATAATGCAAAAGAGACTTTTTTAAATATACCGGAAACATATAGACAGGCATTAAATATCGACAAAATGGTGTTTTCGCTTTTAGAAAAACGTGTTAAATAAGGTAAGGCATCATTATTGGGCGGAGTTATGCTCCGCCTAATAGCTCTGCTACAGTATATGGCTCTCCGGAGGTCAGTCTTATAAGGGCAGCAAATTCACCGACACCATTTCTTGCACAGGTCTCAAGATAAGTCCTGATATCTGCAAAATATGATGCGTATTCGATGCTCTGGAACTGACCGGAGACCTTGTCTTTAGTCTTTACAAATCTAAGCGACCTTTCGCTGAGATTGTTTGTCGTTGGGATGGAGAAATCCTTAACCCAGTCAAAGTAATTGCTCTTGTATTCTCTGATTCTGTTGAGAAGAGCGTTCTCATCACTCTCATAATAATGTCCCAGATCAGTAATGTACTCTTTATACCGGCTTTACTCCAGGCATTTTTATTGGACATATAAAAAATTAAAATACTCTTATGGATTTATGGTTTGAGTAGTATCTTGACACCATATATGACACCAAATATAATATTTATAGGAGTACATTAAATGTCAAAATGGGATAAGCTGTTAGCCAAAATACTCTCATTATCAAAAGATCTTCGTTTTGAAGAACTTCGCAAAGTATTAGAGAGCTACGGATACGAAATGTATGCTCCCAAAAGCGGGAGCAGCCATTACACATTCAGGAAGACCGGCTGTCAACCAATTACGATACCTAAGCACGAGCCGATAAAGAAGATATATGTTGAAATGGTTCGGCAGGTTGTAGAAAGCGAGGCAGAAAATGAAGAAAACATTGAATGATTATTTAAAAATGAATTATAGAATGGAAATCATTACAGATAATGAAGAAGGTGGCTATGTCGCTTCATTCCCTGATCTTCCAGGCTGCATTACGACCGGTGAAACAGTCGAGCAGACAGTAGCTAATGCCATAGATGCCAAAAAAGCATGGCTGGAAGCTGCTATAGAGAGCGGAATAGAAATACATGAGCCGGATAGCCTTGATGACTATTCCGGACAGTTTAAGCTAAGAATGCCCCGTAGTTTGCATCGTTCACTTGCTGAGCACTCAAAAAAGGAAGGCATCAGCATGAACCAATATTGTGTTTATCTTCTATCCAAGAACGATGCAATTTATGGAAAATAGCTTTATATATTTCGCTATTATCATCATTTATCACATTCATGCAAAGGATTATCCTATACTTACAGGAGGAATATAAACAATGATTTGTCCAAAATGTGGTAAAGAGATGGAAAATGGTCTGATTGGAGTGAGTGCCTATAACAGAGGCATGCCAGCTATATTCTGGGCGCCAAAGCAGGTTTTCAATAGGCTGATTCCCAATATGCTGACGGTGAAGCAGGCTGTTAAAGAAGGCGGGGTACACATCCCGATCAGGAATGGTTTTACAAGTTCAAGAAATAACGGATATGTCTGCAAAGACTGTCATTGTGTACTGATAGATTTTTAAAAGACTTCAACTTCTTTATTATTTCCGCTAAAATGTCAAATTAAGCAAGCCAGATTTCTGGCTTGCTTTTTTCCTTAAACTTGAGCTGTAGTCCTTCAACGTCTTAGTGTATATTGTTTGTCTGTATTTTGTACACTCTGTAGCTGCATCAGTTTTTCTTTTTATATCCACAGTCACAATACGGTCCTCCGGATGCAAGCGTATATTCTCTAACAAAGATTGTAGCACCTCCAAACTCGCTCATGGTGTAGTCCAGATGGCACATAGCTTGAACAAGCTCAAACATACCATATTCCTTCATTAGAGTACAGATGCCACACTTTGAGAACCTCGCCTCGTATCCGCTTCCGTCCTCATAGGGCAGATATTCCATATTCCAGGAATAAGGATTTCTGTCAGCTGCATTTAGAGCAGCCGTCTGTTTCATTCCTTCAATATCTTTATCTGTGAACTTCTGCTTTCCTCCCATTTTGCAGAATGCTTTGGTCACAAAGTTCGTCATGGCGTGCTCATAGTATCTGGTCGCCTCGGTAACCGTTGGTTTCCTATTAATGCCAAGAAATACCGATATCAGAATGGCACAATTAATGATATTTGCCTTGAATCTGTCGCCTTTTTCAAATTCAGGAAGCTTACCAATAATTTCCCTATATTTCGGCTTAGCTTTTGCCATGATCTGTTTTGCTTCTTCGTGGCTTTTCTTAAGATCATTTACAAGTGCCATTTGAAAAGATTTTCTGTATAAGAACCACATGACCACTGGCATTCCACTATACTTCATTTCACTGATTCCTCCTTAAAGGCTACCCTAATGATCTGCATGTTCACATACCTGTCACAGAACAAGATCATCATCCAACACGTTGCATATACGCTCAGCTTCCTCGTCCTTGAAAAGCTCAGGGAAATGCTCTGAACATACCTTCCTTCCGTAAAGCGGAATAATCAGTGTCTCCTGAACTGTATTTTTCTCAATGTGGTATTTTTTTGATACGACTTGCTCCATACCATTTTCCTCACTTTTATTTTGACTTGAATTTTCTTTTCATTTCGATTCCCTTTTACAGAGCATTCTAATCCCTTTTACAAGCTTTTCGGGATAAAACGGTGCAAGTCCTCCGTGTCCAACTCCATTAAATCTTACAAAGCGTGTACCAGGAAATACCTTCTTGATATATACAATGTCCCATTTCCTGTGCACCTAGCCAACTCTCCAGCTCCTTAGCTATCTCTTCAACACTCGTAAAGTTGCTTGTTATTTCAGGATCATATCCCGGAAGTGCCGGAATGATAAGATGATAGTCTTTTCCCAATAGCGGAATCACATATTTGAAGTAATCCCACATCACCACTGCGGGGTGGATTAACATTATTACTTTTTCATTTTCTTTTCCGAATTCATGGTAGGTTATAGATTATTCCTTTTTGTACCCGGTAATAATTGCTAATATCATGCATATTACTGCCGCCCATGCAAAAAACTTATGATAATTCATAAAGACCTCCTTTATTTTTGAGACATTTTTCAACACCAATCAGTGATGAATAATCGTATACAACAATATGTTAGCATTTGCTAACCCTAAAGCAAAGACATAATTGCAATTTTTATGCATATCCATGTCACCACATTGTTGATAAAAATTCTCACTCGTTAGCTGCCTCTACACTCCCTATGTTGTTTTATAATTATTGCAATAAGGCCTAAAGGCCATAAACTTAGGAGGACTATTTATGATTAATTGGAGCACAATAGGAAAAGTGGCATGTGGTTTCGCACTTGGTACAGCAGGAGTTAAGCTTCTCTCCAGCAAGGATGCTAAGAAATGCTACACACATATAACTGCTGCAGCATACAGATGCAAGGATACATGCCTTGAGACCTACACTAACATCAAGGAAAACTGTCAGGACATCAGTGCTGATGCAAAAGAAATCAACGAGAAAAGATATGCTGATGAGAGAGCCAAAGAAATAGAGGATGCAAAAGCTGTTCTCGCTAATGCCGAGGCAGAAGCTGCTAATGCATAACATATAAGTAAGCTCGGATGAAAGGCATACTATGAATTGTAAAATATTGCACGAAAATGGGGGACGTATGCGCGTACACATAACTGTACGCCATATGTCTTCTTTTGAAGCTGATAAAATCCAGTATTACCTGTCTTCGCTTACCTTTGTAAAAAAAGCTGAAGTTAATGAACGTACTTCAAATGCCATAGTTTTCTATGACTCTTCCTGCAGGAATGACCTGATACAGGCATTTTCTGAATATAGTGAGAGAACAGAGATTACTGTGCCCGAACATACAGGCAGAGAACTCCGTATCGAATACGAAGACAGGATGTTCTTCCATATTGCAGGCAAGCTTGTCCGCAGATTCATCATCCCATTGCAGATAAGAAGGGTGATCATATACCTAAAGGCAATTCCTTACATTATTAAGGGACTTAAGTGCCTACTCTCCGGAAAGCTTGAGGTAAGTGTTCTTGATGCAACCAGCATTGCGGTATCATTGCTTAGAGGCGATCATGCAACAGCAAGCAATGTAATGTTCCTCCTTGAAATGGGTGAGATGATGGAGGACTGGACTCACAAAAAGTCCGTAGATGACCTGGCAAGGGCTATGTCCCTGAATGTAGACAAGATATGGATGCTTACTTCTGACGGCCAGGAGGTCCTTTCAAATATCTCTGACATAAAAGAGAATGACAGGATAGTTGTCAGAACCGGCACCATGATCCCACTTGACGGTATTGTACTAAGCGGTGATGCTTCCGTAAATCAGGCAGCCATGACTGGTGAATCCGAGCCTGTGCACAAAACAGAAGGTTCTCTTGTATACGCCGGTACTGTTATTGACGAAGGTGAGCTTGTCATAACCGTACAGAAGGCACAGGGTCAGGGACGATATGACAGGATCGTAGCCATGATAGAGGATTCCGAAAAGCTCAAATCCGAATCAGAAGCAAAGGCTGCTCACCTGGCTGACAGACTTGTTCCCTATACTTTTGGTGCCACACTCCTCACCTGGCTATTTACCAGAAATGCTACCAAGGCCACTTCAATCCTTATGGTGGACTTTTGCTGCGCATTAAAGCTTGCCATGCCTATTTCAGTGCTCTCAGCAATGAGAGAAGCAGGCGATCACAAGATATCCGTAAAAGGCGGCAAATTCATGGAGGCTGTGGCTGAAGCAAAAACAATAGTCTTCGACAAAACAGGAACTCTGACTCATGCTACTCCTAAAGTCGCCAAGGTTGTTACTTTTGGTGATAACGACGAAGATGAGATGCTTCGCCTGGCTGCATGCCTTGAGGAGCACTACCCTCACTCCATTGCCAATGCCGTAGTAAAGGCCGCAGAAGTCAAAGGACTTACTCATGAAGAGAAGCACACCAGAGCAGCCTATATCGTTGCACATGGAATTTCCAGTACGATTGATGGAAAGAAGGTATGTATAGGCAGTCATCACTACATTTTTGAGGACGAAAAGTGTATTGTTCCAAGTGGATTCACTGACAGGTTCGATTCTCTTCCACCTGAGTATTCGCACCTGTATATGGCTATCGGTGAAGAGCTCGCTGCAGTAATACTTATTGAGGATCCACTTAGAGATGAGGCTCCTTCAGTAATAAGAAAATTGAAAGAGGTTGGTTTCGAAAATGTAGTTATGATGACCGGAGACAGTGACAGGACTGCCAAGTCAGTTGCAGAAAAGACCGGCGTAACCAGATATTTCTCTGAAGTTCTTCCTGAAGACAAGGCTGAATTCATAAGAAAAGAACATGAAGCCGGCAGAAAAGTAATCATGATCGGTGATGGCATAAATGACTCACCTGCTCTCTCCGAAGCCGATGCCGGAATCGCGGTAAGCACCGGCGCTTCTATAGCAAGAGAGATTGCAGATATAACCATCTCCTCTGATGATCTCGGAGCTCTTTTAACGCTTAGAAGTCTCAGCACAGAGCTTATGCGAAGGATCAACCTGAACTACAATTCCATTATCGGGTTTAATTCCTTCCTTATAATCATGGGTATGTTGGGTATCTTCACCCCCACTACTACAGCATTCCTTCACAACGCATCTACCATAGCTCTCAGCATGAAGAGCATGACAAATCTATTGGATGAATAATTGACAAGACCGGAACAGCAATGTACTATTGCTATTCCGGTCCATTGTTTTTCATGCACTTTCCCTCCATCAGGAATCTTCACGTAGTTTAATGAATTAGTGGGGATGAAAAGTGTAACTACACGTCGAATGCCACAAAGCAAATAAGGTCAAGTAGCCTAAATTGCCATTCGGGCAATAACTACGCGAAAAATGGTCAAACAGGGATTTCTCGCGTAGTAAATGAACACCTAAAAGCAATCGACTACGTGAAAATAGCTTAGGAATAGATAAGACTCGTAGGAAAAAGCTAATACTAAGGCAGAAACTACTTGATAAATACTAAAACCCAGGCTGGGACAAGTAGAAAAGACAATATTGCTGCTAAATCCTACGCGAAAAAAGCTGAAAGTAAGAATTTTTCAAGTAATAACGACCTTCCGGGAATGTTTCCCAGAAGAGTTATAGATGGAAATAATCTCTATATCAGATAATTAAAGGCAGGAGAGATAGGTTTCTCTTGCCTTTTTTTAGGTATAATATTGGCACGCAAGGCGTGGCTTGTTTCTGTTTAATAATCCGATTCAGCCTTCCCCACTACATTTTGCAGGACGCCTATTCTTTCAATCTCACAGCGTACTATATCCCCCGGTTTCAGAAAACATGGCGGATTCATACCCATGGCAACTCCACCTGGCGTACCAGTCGCTATTATTGTTCCTGCTTTCAATGTCATCCCCTGAGAAAGTTCGGATATCGCATCATGTATGCTGGTTATCATCAGGGACGTATTACTGCTCTGTCTCTTTTCATCATTTACAAAGCATTCTATTTTAAGACTCTGTGGATCTCCGATTTCATCTGCCGTAACTATACATGGCCCCATGGGAGTGTATCCATCAAGGCTCTTCCCCAGATACCACTGCTGATGTTTAAGCTGAACATTCCTTGCACTTACATCGTTGATGATCGTATAGCCCAGGATATATTCATCAGCTTATTCAGGTAAAATGCGAAATGCATCCTTCTTTAGTCTCTACTGCAACATATTCTTTTCCATCATTCTCTATAGTGTAAAGCCTCATCTTCCTCTCCTGTCATACCGGCATTTCCATGAATTCATCAATAACTTTCAAAACCGGAAGTGTGTATTTCTCCTCTCCCAAAAGCCATTGTTCATGCTGCATGTCAAACTCCCTTATATCAGGATCCCTGAAGTATTTCTTATATCTCTTAAGGTACTTTTCTCCCATTTTATTTGCATAGATAAAATGGGCCCTTGTATGCTCGACATGAATATCCTCATTAAGATATGTCAGCAGATCTGTATAATACTCATTTTTTATGGATTGTGGGCTGAACTTTGCAAAGCACTCCATGAACTTATCTGCGACTTCATCACTCATCAAAAATGTATTCTTAAGCAGGTCTCTGGTCTTTTTTCGTTTTTTCTCATTCTTCGTAAAGCTTGTTAAAAGAGGAACTACAAGCTTGGACTGAAGCCATGCGGCCAGTCTCCCACTCTGATCAAGGTCAGGGCTTCCGAATATCCCATGATCAAGATGTACTCGCTCTCTCTGAATAAGCTGACCAACAAAGCTCGATCCAAGAGAAGAACCGATAGCACCATCAATTCTGCCATGATGTTTATCAATGATATATTTCTCAATCTTTTCTGTTACTGTGATCATATCAGGAAAAATATCCTCGCCTCCATCAAATCCATCGTAGTTGACACAGATAAGATGATATTTTTCTGAAAGCCTTTCTATCACGCTTCCGAAATTTGTCTGCCAGTCACAGCATGTCCCAGGAAGAAGCATAAGCGTCTTACCATCCATATTCCCCATCTCTTCATAAGTCATAGGCCATTCCTCACATTCTAGTTAGTTCCAGCTAACACAATAATATCACAATTAGCGCAAAATGAAAGAGCCTGCCAAGTAGTAATATACTTAGCAAGCCCTTCTGTTAACTTGCGATTCAACTTGTCTTTTTCCAAAAATAGAATCGCACCGCCAACAATTAGTCCATTGTCCGTGAGCTTATACAAGTGATTTGTTCTGGCCATCTTTGTGTGATAAGAAACAGACATATAACCAGGTGGCCCACCAGCTGAAGGTGCTCCAACCTGAACATCGCTATCAAAGGCTCTTTTAGATATTCCATTAAGTGTCAAAGAATCAGAAGTGCTTGCTTTTACAAATTGTAGGCTCATATCTTTACCCTCTTCTTTTCATCATCAGATAGCAGTTAATCCCATTTTTATAAAAATCAGTTAGTTCTCCAACACACTTATATCCCAGATTTTCATATAATTTCTTTGCTCTCGGGTTAAAATCATCTACAGTCAAAAAGTATTTTGCTGAAGGAGAATCAGAAGAATTATCTTCAAAATACTTCATCAGCTGTCTACCGATACCATAACTCCTGTATTCTTCCTTTACTGCAACAATATGAAGATAAGGGCAGCTTCCAAAAACGCCATTTGTCATGTAGTAAATAAATCCTAAACATTTCTCATTTTCATCCAGTGCTACATATACGTTTTTTTGTCCCACTGCATATGTAAGCATATTAGTTGCCTTTTCATGATCGCTAAAATACGCCTTTCCCAAATCAGATTTTTGCAAAATATCTATGCAGCTATCAATATTTTTCATATCTGCAAGTTGAATATGAATATCCATTTTTCTCTTACGCTCTTCACACATGAAACTTTACCTCCGGCACCTTCGTCAAAATCGAAAACTATCTATAATATAAAATCTCGCATTCGCCTTCATCGGTAAAAGTTTCAATCTCATATGTAAGAACCCCATCGGCGTAGATTTCCTGATAGATCATATCTAATTCTGCTGTTTTTCCTTTTACGGCAATCCATCCTGAATTCGGCAAAACCACAGAACAGTTTGCATTATCTATGTCGCCGGATTTAAGCCCGATGACATATTCAATCGTATCAGTTGTCCAGTTATAGCCTAAACCCCTAAGCTTTTCTCTTCCATATTTTTTGGAAAATTCATCCCAAAAAGCACCGATCGTTTCATATTGCCGATCGTCTTTTGTTGAAAACACCTTACTGATTCCATTAAAAACCATACGACCCTCTCCAACTTTTGATTTGCTCCTTAGCGCGATATACCAATATAATCCAATATGGGGTCTAGATATGCCCTGTCCGTCCAATCACATTTCTGCCCTACCGCACACATTAAAGCTTTCTCCCAGGGTTCATATTCCTCCGGATTCTTTTTTGCCACCGCCTTCTGTAACATTCTGCAAAGCGTCCGGTCCTTGAAAGTCATCTCATTTTCATTCCAAGCTCCACGACAGTAGAAACAGGGAATGCCTTCCAGCGCACCTTTCATGTTATGAGCTACCACAGCCTCATACGCTTCCTGGTCAAAAGGGGATGCCCCACAGCAGAAAACTATCAATTTCTTACCTTTCAGTTTTTCTATGTTCTTCTTCAAAAAAGAAAGTCCCGCAATCCCGGAAGCATAGATTCCACCACCGAGAATGATCACATCATATCCCGATATCACCCCGATATCTGATTTATCAGTTTCAATGTATGAAAACCCGGTTCTTTCCGAAAGCCACTCCGCATACTTTCTGGTCGCCCCGTATTTTGATTTGTATAAGATAATCCCACTCATTCGAAATATTCCTTCCGTTGCGCCAAATAAAATCGATATAATTCTTCGTTCGCATCGTTGATATCTTTGTACATTTTTTTCTCTGTAAATGAAAAGCCTACACTTTCTATCGTTTTCCAAGACGGGACATTATCCTCACGTATAGTGGCAATTATCTCATTTTCATCATAATGCTCGAAGAAATAAGAAATATACGCCTTTATTGCTTCTGAAGCGTATCCATTATTTCGAAAATCTGCTCCGATAAAATAAGTAATGCCCACTTTCTGCAAATCCTCATAATATGAACATCCGACAGATCCGATAGTCGAGCCTGTTCTTTTATCTTCAATCACATAAGCAAGATAAGATTTTCGAGGATTGTCCTCTCGCGCCAGATTTTGCGCTTCTATAATCCAGTCATCCATCCAGGAACTAGAATCTTTGTCAAAGCCTACATCATTAAGGCTCCCATCAGAAGCCATATGAATGAACGTCTCTCCGTCCGTCAGTGCTATATCTCTGATTATCAATCTATCAGTTTCTATTAACATATCACTCTCCTACAACTCCCCTTTCTGAAACAAAAGAAGCGCTTAAATCATAATCCGAGATTTCGGAAATGGGTACGGGCATTTTAAGACCGATTTTGGAATCCATGTAATTAATATGTTTTGAATAAGCATCGTTGCCACTTCTGTCCACAGCATAAAGCTGTATCGTATCATTTTTCAATGAAATAAAAGCATGCCCAAAACCTGCAGGAATCAGTACTGCCAGTGCATTTTCTTCTGACAGTTCAAATGACTCCCATTGAAGATAGGTTGAGGAGTCTTTTCTCAAATCAATAACGTAATCCATACCTCTGCCTTTTATGACTGTCACAAACTTCGTCATTGGGCTACTCTCTTCTCTGTAGTGAATTCCAAAAAAAGTTCCTTCTTTGGGCATGCTATAGATTCTTGTCTCCCGAGCATTGAAACAGGCAGTGTTTTCATCAAAAACATATTCCAGAGATCCACGGTTATCAACACGCGAATGGAGCCTATATATTTTTACTTTTCCAAATATTTCTTTTATCATCATATCCGCCTCAATATAAATCTGTATACTTTAACACTTCCATCCATTTCTTCAGACTGGATATCAAAGCCGCATCTTTCTGTATAGAATTTTACATTTTGACTTTTGTCCACAGGAGTTACTAGTGTAAATGTCTTCCAATCAGAATAATGTGTTATTGCAAATCGCATTGCAGTCGTTCCTATTCCTCTTCCCTGAAACTCAGGAATTACACATAAACATCCGACTTCATAATTACCCGCTTCCAGCTCCCTGCATGAAATGACGCCAACCGGTTTACTTTCATTAAGAATTATGAATTTGGGATAATCAATTATTGACTGCTCCATCTCTTCTTTTGTCCTTCCATACGCCGGACATTCGCCATATTTTACGTAGTCATCATTAAAAGCAGCGTCATATATATCCCTCACCAACTCTGCATCAGCCACCTCAGCATTTCTGAACTCAATCATTTTTTATTACCCTTCTTATTTCTATACCCATCCATCCCGGATATCATCACATTCAGTGATATCTCAAAGCTCTCTTTCTGTAATGATGTACAGCAGGTCATATCGTTTTCACCTGCAAAGAAATATATGGGTATGTCTATATTTTGAATCTCTTCAAAAGCATTGAATAGCCGCGATTCATTAGAAACCGCATATTTTCCGGAAACTATCTTTCCCCGCCAGATGTTGATTCGCTCACCTAGTGTGTAAGCCTTTATCCGAAGGCTCGGAAAGAATAAATCCGTTATTACATTATCCATATCGGATGTTGTTCCGACTCCGAGAGAGTGCATGGCCTCGTCGCGGAGGCTGGAATTAGTATATTTTCGGTAATCCTCTTCTGAGTCCTTTTCATCACTCACATTTCTTAATATAATAAATGAATTCATTATCCCGACTCACTTCCACATATCCCAGCTTGGTATAAAAGGCGTTTGTTCTGACATTCCAAATGGGCGTATCTAATACAAATTCCTTTACATCTGAAAACATTGTCTCAATTTCCTGCATCATGTAGACTCCATAGCCTTTGCGATAATGCTCCGGGCTTACAAAGATCCTTCCGATGTTCAACTTGTCTTTTTCCAAAAATAGAATCGCACCGCCAACAATTAGTCCATTGTCCGTGAGCTTATACAAGTGATTTGTTCTGGCCATCTTTGTGTGATAAGAAACAGACATATATCCAGGTGGCCCACCAGCTGAAGGTGCTCCAACCTGAACATCGCTATCAAAGGCTCTTTTAGATATTCCATTAAGTGTCAAAGCATCAGAAGTGCTTGCTTTTACAAATTGTAGGCTCATATCTTTACCCTCTTTTTTCTATACCCATCCATGCCGGATATCATCACATTCATAGTGTTATGTGCTCAAAACTAATTGAATCGTCGTTTGCGTTTATCAAAAGGTAAGAAGCTCCTTCCAAGCCGGTAGCAGAAACAGAAACCACATTCCCTTTTACGAAGTTCTGATGACAATGGCCAAGCACAAAGAGATCATATTTTTTGACATCATCTCTTTCGCAGGCTTTATCAAATTCGCCATTTTTTAAGCTTGATAATGGCAAAAAAGGATATGCCTCATCATGATCCAAAAATAAGAAGTGGGAAAAGCAGATTTTATGACCATTACATTCTTTTTCGTAGAGCAATGGCATCTGCCTGATAAACTGCATTTGGTCATCTGTGAGTTTTTCCCTTATTCCGTCATAATAGGGTCTCAAATATTCCACATCAGGATCAATATCCACTCCATGCTCAGCATAGAGCTCACAGTTTCCTTTTATACAAAGTATTTCGTTGTCTTTTAGTAGTTCCAGGCATTCTATTTCTTCGTTCCCACGCTGAAAAATATCTCCCAGGAATACTGTCAGGTCTGCATTTTGTTCTTTTATTTGTTCAAGTACTTCTTTTAAAGCATTAAGGTTCCCATGTACATCTGAGAATACTACTATTTTCACATCTAGATCCTCCCTTTTCTCTTATCTTCCCCCTACAAACTTGAATTTATTCACAATACATACAAATAGTTCCTTGTGACAGTTTAAAACCATTATTTTCATAGAATTTGGAAGCAGGGGCATATTCACTAGTATAAAGGACAACCCCAGCACATCCTGTTTCCTTACTATAATCTAATAGCGTCTTCAGTAATTGCCTACCAATACCTTGGCCCTGTCTTTCAGGTAAAACTGCCATTTCGTTAATATATATTTCTTTTTTACTTCCTGATATCTTACATAATGCAAATAAACATCCAATTACCACGTCATCTTCTTCATACACATATCCTACAAATCTTTTCTGCTCGTAATAATCCAACAAATATTCTTTAGCATTATCAGGGTTCCAATCAATCCCCCAATATTCTATAGGAAACGCCTTAGCATATATCACTCCACACTGTTGCAAATCTTCCTCTTTCATTTTTCTTATCATAAAAATCACCCCGTGTGTTTCAAAAAACTAGAATTGTGTTATTTTTAAATTAAATGCAAATTTGTATTAGTGTTTAAAGATAAGTTTCTATAGTTTTCATTTTTTCAGCGAAACCAGCTCTTTCATAGAACTCCATGCCTCGCGTATTTTGTGGGAAAACCTGAGTCCTCATGAAATCTGCGCCTTTATCTTTTCCATAATTCTTACATGCATCAATAAGTTTTGATCCTATCCCCTTACTGCGCATTTCTTCTGCGACATCAATATCTTGCAAATAAAGAACTCTTTCATCTTTCAAACAAGGAACCTTTTTTTGTTCAAGAATCATAACATGGGCAAATCCAATAATACTTCTGTCTTCTTCCGCAACAATAATGTCTTGATGCTCACTGTCGAAAATAGTATTAAAGAATTCTTCATCACGATTTCCAATAACAAATATTTCCCTCTTTTCTCGGACTTCCAGCTAAAATAATAATCTTACTCATAATAAAGACCCCCTTATGTCCAGGATTCTCCTTCTTGTAATGCCTTCATTATTACTTCAAAATCAGTCAAATGAATATAATGTCCACTATTATCTGCTCTTAACAAGATCGATTTTTCTGAAAAAGTAAGGTATTCCTGCATCAAAGACTGCCACAGCTCTTCAACTTTTTCTGCAAATTCTTTTGTGGTTTGTCCAAATTCCATGATTTCTTTTATTTCAAATTCACTTCCATGGGTTATAAGTACGATAGGAATCTGCGGAAAGTTTCCTCTTTCTTTTAATTGACAGATCTCCTTTTCCTCATGTGCCAGGCGATATTCCTCTAAGGCGGCATCATGAAGTTCTACCTTTGTTAATTCATCTAAAATGTATTTCTTTGATTCCGGTGTAAATTGATCATAGTAATAAAATGGAGGTGCTTTTCTCATAATGAGTTTAATTACAGATCCCAAATGCCAGGAAGCCATTTTCCGCATGATTACAAAGTTTTCTGATTTATTAAATCCACTCTTTTTCTGCTCATCAGCTGTTGTAAATACTGATTTATATGTATTGTCATTTGCAGATAAAGGATCCACAAACACTATGCCACGAATCATGTTGGGATACAATCTGGCAAATTGCTGCGCATACAGACCCCCCTGTGAATGTGCCAAAATAATAAACTTACTTTTACAGGGTAGTTCCATTAACAAAGTATGTAATTCTTCGGCTATATTTTTCGGTGAGCGCGCCTTTGTAATACTTCTTCCACGCTCATACAAAAGAACGGTAAACTGTTTTGACAGCTGCTCTGCAATGTGCCACCACTCACCGGCAACTGCACCAAGTCCCATTTCAATAACCAAATCAATATCTCCCTTGCCAAATATGCAATAGGATATATTCTGACTCTCTATCATTTTGCTATCCAGAGATAAAGGCTTTTTCATTTAGAATCTCCTTTATTATTATTTTCCCAGCAATCTACTCATCCCAGGATTTTCTTATACCACACGCTCCTTTTCACTTAACTCTTTGGAACATCCTAGAACAAAAATATCACAAAACAAAAAACAGGTCTTATCTTACACTGATAAAGACCTGTATTTCACTTAATTATCTTCCGTTATTATTTCTATCTATAACTCTTTTGGGAAACATTCCCGGAAGGTCGTTATTACTTGAAAAATTCTTACTTTAAGCTTTTTTCGCGTAGGATTTAGCAGCAATATTGTCTTTTCTACTTGTCCCAACCTGAGTTTTAGTATTTATCAAGTAGTTTCTGCCTTAGTATTAGCTCTTTCCTACGAGTCTTATCTATTCCTAAGCAATTTTCAAGTAATCGATTGCCTTTAGGTGGTCATTTCCTACGCGAGAAATCCCTGTTTGACCATTTTTCGCGTAGTTATTGCCCAAATGTCAATTAGGCTACTTGACCTTATTTGCTTTGTGGCATTCGACGTGTAGTTACACTTTTCATCCCCACTAATACATTCCGCTTGCCAACAATCAGATCTCCGATATGCACCTCGTTGTAGTATGCTCTACCAGTGATAACTCCTGCAATTTTGCCATCATCTTTCACCTACATTCTTTTAGTCAGTTATACTTTCTTTCGCACTGTTGATAAGACCGAGAAGGCCCGTCTCCTTAATAAGAGCTATACCCTGGAATTCATCTCCGAGGACAATCAGATTGTCGCCTGTTTTAATATCGAAGATCTTTCTTGCTTTGGCAGGAATGACGATCTGACCCTTATCTCCCACTTTGACCATTCCAAAGATATGTTTTCCTTTCGGCGGTATAGCATATCCCAGGTTGTCCGAATCATTCTTTTCATATGAGATAAGGTCGTCCATGGATACACCAAAGAGGTCAGCCAGCATCTTACATCTCTTTATGTCCGGCAGCGACTCTCCGGTCTCATATTTTGAAAGCGTCTGTCTGGATACGCCTATCTTCTCAGCAATTTCCTCCTGTGACAGGTTATTAAGCTTTCTTAATTCCATAAGATTGTCTGCAAAACTCATTCTTTCTTCTCCTTTTTTATTCCCAGAACACACCACCTTATGAAAGGTATACGGCTCATGATTTCATACAGAAGGTAGGAGCCTGCGAATGCTGCTATTGCAACCAACAGGTATACGATGACAGGGGCAAGGAACGGACATAATATATGCAGATACCATCCGCTGACCGCTATCATCAGATAATGGAATACGTAGAGGCCCCATGATTTTCGGCACATCCACTTTGAGAAAGCATTCGTGAAATTTCCCCATTTTTTCATGAAGGCAAGTATACCGAGAGTTCCAAACCATGCGTATACATTGCACATGATTGTGTCCAGAACTACGTGATCCGGATAAGGCTGACCTTTATATAAAATCACAAAGGCTATGCAGGATGCGAAGGCAAGGATGCTTAATAACAGCCAGTTTTTACCAAGTAGATCCATCACTTCGTCATGGGACAATACAAAGTAGCCGATCATAAAGCCCAGTCCGTAGATACCGAATCTGTATACCACAATTATCGGTGTGTTAAGTATCTGCGCCGCTCCATATACGGGTATAACAAGAAGTATAAATGTCAAAAGATTTGCTTTACCACAGATATTATAGAATCTGTCTTTTTCAATCCTTCTGATCAGTACCAGTATCATGCTGAAGAGCCAAAGCATCTGAACGTACCACAGAGGGCCTGAGCCGCTGACTGCCATTATCAGGAAAAGGATGGGCCCCGGTACGTTGTTCATGGAATTAAATGCACCAGACATCAGCATGTTGTAATAGCCAAGAATCCAGCCGAAAACCAGAAGGCCGATTGTTGATGGTACAAGATACTTTCTCGTCCTTACGCTGATAAATTCCTTTTCTGTTCGTTTAATTAGTTCATAGCGGGCTGACATGCCGGATACCACAAACAGAAGTAACATGAACCAAGGATATACAATGTACTGATATGTATCCTGGGGCTGATGTTTACTGAAAGGTCCGATGATGCCATGTTGTGTTACACCGTTGAATATGTAGATTACATGATAGATGACAACCAGCACTACTGTTATCCAGCGAATATTATCCAAGAATACCTTCCTCATATTTCTACCACCTTTGCCAAATATTTTAACATTTTTCTTAATCATAAAAAAGTAAGCTCCACCTGTCTACCAAGCGAAGCTTACATATTTTGCTATTTTTTGTTAAATTTGGCTGCGAGCGCATAGTTTTATAAAAGCGCTCATTGGTGCCGTCAATAATCCTGTGTAGATAATGTTTTAACCATCCCTAGTAATGCTACTGTAAATTCCGAGTTACCTTCCTACCAACTTCAAGAACTTCTTATCATTCATTTGCTCGTTCGTAACATACTCACCATCACAGAACAGAGCATAAGTGGTAATCGGTGTGGGAGCATTCTGTGCATCATTCTTGCTTTCGATTTTCACTGCTCTGAATGGAATGCCATTGTTCGTGGCTGTCTCTTCAAGCACAGGTACATACTTCGCATTGAACGGGCACTGGTTCGTATAGTAGAGAACATATCCTTTCTCATCTATGTGCGGATGCCGTGCGCATCCTTTGAACGTTGGCTTCTCCGCACTCTTCTCAAAAGGAAGATACCATAACTGAATTCCATTATCTGCTTCATCACACACTTCAAATCCCTTGTATTTCAGGAATTTCGGATCGGCCAGGAATGGCTTCTTCTTCGCCGCAGCCAGAATACATAATCCCTTTTTCCCTTTTTCTTTGCTATCATTGATGCATTCTGAAAGAAGGTCGCTTGAATATCCGTGTCCCTTAAGTGATCCTGAAACCCAAAGACAATCTATATAAATATACCCGGGAGCATCTATTGGATTCCACGCATACTCCGCAGGAATATATTCTATAAAGCACTTTCCCCGTTCCACGCTTTTAAGGAACACAAGCCCCTCATCAAAACGGTCTGAAAGCCATGCCTTTTTCGATGAGACCTGCACGTCTTTATTGTTTGATATGGCACAACAGATATGCTCCTCTTCAAGATTCTCTTTTGTCACCTTGATATATTCCATAAGAAACCTCCTGTCAAAGATCGCCGGGAAGATATAAAACTCCCCGGCACCGGATATTCATTACTCCACAGGAAAGCAAGCTTCTGTAACATACTCCTCCGGATCCTGCGTCTGTGCAGGGCTCACATGATATATATTAAACATAGGTCCGTTCATCTGATATCCGTTTGCCTTGATCCATGAAGCCACCGTTGCATAAGCCTCTCCCATCTGATCGTAACTGCCTTTGATGATACAGCTTGCCACTTTAACTGCCGGAAGTGTTTTAAACTTCACATGCTCCGTATCCTGATATTTGCCTTTGACCGCCATGGATACAACGATCTCAACATTTTCTTCTTTGAACTCATCGTCAAGGAACTCTGCAATGGCATAACAGGGATCAGCAGGAATGAGCGGTTCTTTGCACTCGCCCATCATATTCCATGCCATTCCTTCGTCCTCATAGTGCGGAACGACCATATGTACAGTCGCTGCATATCTCTCGGGTATTGTCTTTATGGTTACATCAAAACTCATTTTTTGCTCCTTTCTCAGCCTCTTTCGGGCTGTATCCAGAAGCATCAGTTTATACTCCATTTCCTTTGCCTGCTGAGCCAATTCCTTTTGTCTGGCAACCAGAAAGCCATCAAGCTTTTCTTTGTCATCATATATTTCAAGAATACGTACTATTTCAGCCAAGGGAAATCCCATGTCTTTTAAAGCAGTAATTCTTGCAACGATGAATAACTGGTCCTCGCGATAATAACGATATCCGGTGAAATCATCTATCTCTGCCGGCTTAAGTAAACCGATATCATCGTAGTGGCGTAGCATCCTGATGCTTACTCTGGATAATTTTGAAAAATCTCCTATTTTAAGCATTATTTCTACCTCCATGGATGTTTATTTCTTGAGCTCACCACTACTTTAATCCCTGCCATAATGTGAGAGTCAATATGGTTTTTATAATTATCTATTGTGCATAATACCGCAATATTATTTTTCAACCCACTTCAAAAGCACTTCGTAAAGCTCATCGAAAGAGGATGCACAATAATTGATATCGTAGGCTTTCTGCGCTTCTTCGATATTACCGGAAGGCATGAACCACACAGATGCCAGCGAAGCATTCTTAGCGCCCTGCATATCAGAAGAAAGTGAGTCTCCTATCACGATACATGTCTCCTTCGGCTCATTCACTCCTTCAAGCACCATATCAAAAAACTCTTTGTCGGGCTTTGTTACGCCCATCCATTCACTGACATAAACCTTCTCGAGATACTTATCGAGACCTGTTGACTTTATCCTTCCCTCAGCATTGATAGTCGCGCCGTTAGATACGATATAGCACCTGGAATCTTGGATGGTATCTTTAAGCTTGCTCATGAACTCGAGCGCACCCTCAATAAGCACGCCGTTCTGGGACATCGTATAGATGAATTTGTTATTTACAGTAAGCGGATCTAGCTCGGAATGGTCTCCCTCACAGAACTCGAACAGGTCTGTAAACCTTCTTATAAACAACTCGGTCCTTGTGATGGTCCCCTTCTCAAGCTCAAGCCAGAGAGCCTTATTGTACGCTTTAAAATGGTCATAGCATTCTTCTGTGAACTTCAGCCCGCATTCTGTAATTACTATCTCTAGCGCTTTTCGCTCAGAAGCATGGAAGTCGAGCAGCGTCATATCAAGGTCAAACAAGAAATTATGATGCATATAGATGGTGATACTCCTTTTGAATATTTTTACCGCAATATAAAGATGGATCATACGGGACTTGAACCCTGAATTCCCGTAGCACCACTGGGCCATTTAATAAGCGAGATAAATGATTCTACTTCATAGCCAGAGATATCATGTTCTTCATCAGCTGTGTGCAGATACCCTTTCCACGGTATTCATTCTCTGTATATACACTGAGCACTTCTCCATCAAGTCCATTGGGTAAAAACGGGTTCGCCGGCTTCTCAATGATCAGCAGATATGCCGCTGCCACCAACCGGCCTTCTGCCCTTGCAATAAATGCGATCAGTTCTTTTCCAAGTCTTCTGTCAAAATATCCCGGAAGTTGTTCCTCCATACATTGCCGCTCATATTCACTGATAGTTCCAAAATCGTCTATCATATATGCAATTCTCAAACGAACCAACTCAGATATGTCATCTTTACCGGCCATGTCAAAAATAACATTGCTCATTAGTCATACTCCTCACAGTAGTACATAATATTAAAAGTTATTTCTTAACCACAAAATTTAACACGCTATTCATCACTTTTCACTCTTATACCACGGATGTATCCCGACGATTTCAAACCCAACTGAGCAGGCCAGCCTCATGGAAGCTTCATTTCTTATGTCGCACCCCCACATCGGAGTCTTTCCTCTTGATAGAATTTCTTTTACCATTTCAGCGGCAACAATCCGTCCGTACCCTTTTCCGCGACATTCCTCTGCTGTCTCTACGCCGATATCCACATACTCTTTTGAAACGCCTGACGCAAATGCGCAAGCCAACATCTGTCCTTCCTCAACCAAACAATATCCGAAGCCATTCTTAATAAACCCTTCTTGATTGGACCATGAGAAAGAAGGGATGATCCTTCCCTTCATCAATTCATAATTATCGTGTGATATTTCCTTGAGCTTAGCATCCAGCGTGTGCGGAATAATGTCTTTTTTTCCTTCAAACTCAAAAATATACCTCTCGTGTTTAGCAACCGTTGGAGTTCTCAGTATCATCTCCTCTAAGCGAGAGTCGTTCTCGGTTTGAAGTGCCATACGTCCCGAATGACCTTCCAGAGAATCCTGCATCAACTTCATAGTTTCTGCAATAAAGTTCTCGTCATAACTCCCCAGGATATTGGCGAATCCGCAATAATGCCACACTAATGCTGCTGTTGGTGCCTCGTCATCATCGACAAATATCTCGCCCGTTTGAATCCCCTCTAAAATGGACAGTGGGTATACTTTCTCTATTCTGATCCGATCAACCAAATGGTTGATTTTTCTGTAATCTGTAAGTTTTATCATTATTCCTTATTTCTTCACTTGCAGTTCAGCAATTGATATGTAGTGTTTTACCATAAAGTTTTCAGAAGCCTCTTTTTGTAGCATCTCCATGTGATCTTTATTCCATGCATCCAGCTGCTTTGGTGACATTGATGCCCCTACGCCTCTGCAGGCCCGCATTCTTCCATGCCATCCCTCTTTTGTGAACGGAATGTCAACTCTGAATTGCTCTTGCGATAATAAATCAAAATACCTCAAGTACTGCTCCGGCACCCAGACAGGATGAACTGTATCACCATAAGCTGTCCAGTTTGGATTATGCTTTAAAATGATTTCTTCACTTTTACCTGCTATCGGATCTTCATATGGAAGCCACCCCATGTAAAGAATCAGAAATTTGCCTTTCGATTTAAGCATTCTTGCAAAGCTTGGCGCCGTAATATCATGGTCAAAGTACCATATGCACTGGCAAGCCGTTATCACATCAAATGTATTATCAGGAAAAGAAACTTCTTCTGCCCTGGATGTAAAGAAATCGATCTTCATCCCGGCTTCCTCAGAAAGATCTTTTGCCTTCCTGATCTGATTATCGGCAATATCAGTTCCCGTCCACTTCGCGCCATACTTATACATGTTCCTCGGAAGTACACCTGTGCCGGTTCCTATATCAAGTATCCTCTGTCCGTCCTTACACAAACCCAGCTGCAAAATGTACTCATAAAACTCCTGCGGATAAATGTCCCTGTACTTGGCATAATCTTCTGATGTTTTGCCCCAGTCAAAGGGCCTTCCTTTATCAATATCCTGAATTATCATCAGCCTTCTCCAGCATCATCACATCACACATGTGATTACGTTCACATCACAATCAAAATCATTTCTTGCCCATCCCATAACATCAACAAGAACACTGGCTTCCATAGTTTCAAAGCCTTTTGCAAGGAATAAAAGAATATTCAAATACCGCATCCTCCTCGATTGACAGTCCTTTAAGCCATGGCTTATGTAAATATATACTATCGTACAACCAAAGACAGACCTGATCCGCACACAGATAAAGGTCTGTTTTTCACTGCTTTTGCATTATGCACATTAATACTTTAGAACGTAATATAAAAAGTTATAAATCCAATCCAGCTTTATGCGCCTGGATATGCTGTAGCTTTCTTGGGATGTTATAAAGCTTCCCATCCTTAATCAGTTTTGCTCCTGTCTGGTGATAATAAAATGAGATTCCGTTCTCTTTACACTGTAACCATACCTTCTCTACCCATTTATAATCGCAGACCCTTGCATTTGCTCCTGACTCGCCACCTGCGGAAACCTCCTTGATGAGCGATCGCCCATCGGAAGTCCTGTATTTTTCGATATATGGACTCAAATCCACCTCAGTCAGCATAGGTTCTATCATCACGGCATGATGGAACAATGGAAGATCCAGATAAACCGGAAGTCTCTTATCCAGCATATCCTGATTCTCACAGGTAACGGCTATCGTAACATGCTCCCATCCGTTCCCCCATCCTGCAGGGAGATGATCTGCAATACGCTCAGGTCTTTTAGTAATCATAAAGAATGTACAATCTGAACGCTCATGCATCATTTCCCAGGCATCTTTTCTCCATCCATCTGCATCGGGATGAAAGAAATCTGAAGAAAAACATGTATAAATATGTGACCCGCATGGAACCTTATACATGCCCTTATACTGTCCTGACCTTAGTTTTCGTATTGGGAGATTAAAGTTATCTGTCTTATGAAGGACTGTAGGGTCCTTTCCTATGGACTCATCTCTCCGGTAAACATAACAATGTAGGCACCCTGTACTTGCTCTGGTGCATCCATGCCACAGATTCCAGTTAAGTGCCAGCGGAGGCCGTGGATCATTGTGTTTTTCCTCAAAAAACGATAATTGCTCCATCATGAAAACCATCCAGTTAGATATGAATCACTCCCCACTATCCCAAA
This sequence comes from Butyrivibrio sp. FC2001, assembly GCF_000424125.1. Lineage (NCBI taxonomy): Bacteria > Bacillati > Bacillota > Clostridia > Lachnospirales > Lachnospiraceae > Butyrivibrio > Butyrivibrio sp. FC2001. The sequence goes on along the minus strand of NZ_AUJH01000004.1, from coordinate 181,937 downwards.
GTCCCCATCAAAAATTGCTTTATCTTCCACATGAATTTCTGCCTCACTTCTTTTTCTTGGGCTCAGGAAGCTCATCATAGATTCCGCCAACAATCTTGCCGCGATAATAGATGATGTATTCGCCCATCATAGCTTTATATGTTATTTCATCCAGCTCAGAGAGCTGTTCTAATATGAAATCCAGGTACTCTTTAGTTGATGTCATAGGTTCGTTCTTTTCCTTTTTTGAAATCAATTCTTAATAAAGCTTTTCCGTTAGGAAGAGACTCTGTCTCCTCCAGTATCTTCTGATATCCTGCGCCTTCCATCACAGAAACAAGCTCGTCCTGTTCCATCTGGCTATGCACCTCATCAAGCCTGTCAAATACATGGATGTATGGCGAATCTGAAACCCAGTTCTTTTCATCTGTATTAATCTGAATTACGCAAGACACGTAATCAGGATCAACCCGATGTACAGCAACTACAAATGCCTGATACCCAATGTATTCTATTAGCAGATTTGCAATTAGTAGCTGTGCATTAGGCAGCTTTGATGTATCTTTTATAAGATCAACCTGAAGGCACTGCAATACGCCTGACAAGTCTGTATAGCGTCCAGAGACAGCTTCAAGGTACTCTTTATTTATATCTACGCCATAAACAATCTGATACTTTTCTTTGCTGACATGTTCTAATCCATTGCCACCGGCTATGCCAAAAATCATTGCCGTGTTTACTTGATAAGCATCAAACTGCTCTTTCATCATTTTGTTCATGGTCTGCAGCTGCTTTACAAAGTCCAGGCTCATATGCTTTTCATAATCATCAAGTTTTATCTCTTCCCAGGGATTGTTCATTTCTCTTTTACCAAAACCATGCATTCTTCCGAGTCTTCAAAGCCACATTTTTTATAAAGGGGTCTCCCCGCCTCTGTTGCATCAAGGCTGATCTCTGTTGCTCCTTTGCTCCAGGCATCATCTATTTGCAAATCTCTTAAACAGAATATCCCAAATTAATATCAAACGGTGCTATCAACAGTTTCTGCAATTCTTTATTGTAGTTTTCAAAAAAGAATTTTATAGCCTTCCCATAGTTTTCTTTTGTGTCAAATTCCCAGTATGAGTAAGCTTTTTGGCAATTTCTTTATGCGACTTTCCTTTGTCCGTCATGTCCATCGCCTTAGAAATGATTTTGTCTATATCCTTTGGAAGCTTTGAGTCCTGACTGGCATTGTCTATAACTCTTTTCCTAAATTCAAACTCACCCGGGCCTGAGATTTCAAGAATGGCAAAAGACACTTCCTGCTCCGGTTTCCTTTTTCCACAGCAGCCAGGATTAAACCATATCTGTCCGTCTTTCTCTACAAGACGGTATTTATGGCTGTGACCATAGATGATAATTGATATTCCAGCAAGATCTTCACGGATCTTACCTTTGTTGTGAATAACATAGATCTTATTGCCAAGGAGCTCCAAGGTCGCTGTCTCTGGAAGATATTCAGCCCACTCTTTATCTGCATTTCCTCTCACAACCGTTACCGGAGCAATCTCTTTAAGACGATTGATGACTGCTTTATTATCTATGTCTCCAGCGTGAATGATATGATCCACACCTTTAAAGCCATCAATCACTTCCTGCCTCAATAGTCCATGTGTATCTGAAAGGATTCCTATAAGCATGGTTCATTCCCTCTACTTAATCATTGCACGCTCTGTGCTTAACTCAAAGTCTCATCCTTCATCAATCTTTCTTAATGTATTACAATAGTTTATCCAGCTCACAAAGAAGTTTTGCTTTCATCTCTTCTAGTTCTTCACTGTTCTGTCAACTACTTACATCCCCACCAAAACTCCGCTGTAAAATTGTTCCTGAAATGCAATCTGCGCATATATCTCGTCTTTATGACGTGTGTGATAACTTCCCATAGGACGGTCTATTTTCCCCTTTACGATCTGACCGATAATGTCCTTATAGCCATCCTGTGGTACTGGATTTAATTCAAATCCATAAAGGTCTCCCATATTGAGGCAGCACTCACCGCGTTCATACATCTCTTTCCTCCGGAATATCTTTGATTGCAACAGAAACGCTCGTAGTCTTGCATCCAAGTGTCTCAGCGATTACTTCCGCAACTTTTTCACTGTAATTGTTGCCACCATTATATTTGCAGTTCTGTCCCAGCAAACATGCGCTGACCATTATCTTCATAGTTAGCTCCAGGCTTCATATTGTCTGACTTCATCTTGAAATCAGCTCTTTTTTCAAAATACTTATCTTCTACTATATCTGTTTTTATAAAAGAAAAAAAGCCACCTGAGGGTATTTTTCTACACTCAAGTGGCATGTGTCTCTTTGATTTATACCATTACTCTGTCTCGCACGACATAGCCCCAATCATTTATCCTGTAACCCATTGGATTAACAAGATGATTTATTTTTTCTAAAGTATTTTACAAATTAATGAACTTAATCAAGTTCATCACTGTCAATTACCAGAGTCTTAATGGAATGAGCAGGTAATTTTATATCAGCACTATAACCCTGAATTCCTAATGTAAATTCCTTCTCTTCATCTCTGCGGTTTAAAAGTACTACAGCAATACTGTTATCGGGATTTTTAAAGCATACAGTCTCAATATCAGGATCGAAGGAACTGCTAAGAACCCTTACTGCGCCGGGGCGTATGAATCTGCTAAAATGCCCTATGTAGTAATAGGATAGCTTCACATCGATGGTCTGTGTCTTTTCATCAAACATAACAGGCGCATCGCAGAAGTTTCCTACATGGTTAGGGCCACCCTCTTTATTGAGATACAGATTCCAGTCGGTATAACCATTGCAGCCTGCTCTGAGATTACCCATAAGCTCTTCTGCGTACATCTCCGCAAACTGAAGGCTACGGTCTTCTTTATATCTTGAATATTCTACACACCCTTCCGTAAAAATAAGTTCCTTGTCGGGGTACTTTTCACGGATTCTTGCAAGTGCTTCAAAATGAGTTCCGGTGTACCAGTGGAAAGCAATACCGTCTATACTCTCCTCTGCTTCCTCCACGCTAAAGCTTTCATTTACACGGTCAATAATAATGTCTTTATTATGATCCCACATAAGAACCTTCACATGGGAATATCCGTTATGTAAAAGCGCAGGTTTTAGATAATGAATAGCAAAATATGCCTCTTCTTCGCCGCTGTATATGCATGAATCCCAGGTCTGAGTCGCTGCAGGTTCATTCTGCACGGTTAGTCTCTGAATTTTTATGCCCTGCTTCTCATACTCTTTCAGATACCTGACGATCATGCTGGCCCACATAGCCCTGAAATCTTCCTTGAGCTTTCCGCCGTGATTCATTTCATTATTAGTCTTCATGAAGGCAGGGGGGCTCCAGGGAGAAGCAAGCAATGAAAGCCTGCTTTCCCTTTTGATAGCCTCATGAAGGAGGGGTAGAATATACTTTTTATCTCTGTCGATTGAAAATTTTTCCAACAAACGATCCTGGGGATCATCATCATAGGCGTAATTGCCAAGGGCAAAATCACAGCTTTGAATATGGAGTCTTCCCATAGTGTAGCGGTTTCCGTCTTCGCCAAAATAAAGGTCAAGGAGCTTTTTCTTATTTTCCTCATTGGCACTGTCGTAAACTGTTCCGGCAGCCTCCGTAAAAGCGCCGCCAAATCCGATGATAGTCTGATATTCTTCATCCGGATATATCTTAACCACACGGAATTCTCCGGGATTTTTCTTTTCAAGAGTCACTTGGCCAGCGGTCATTCTCTTTTGGTTATCTGAAAGATACGTAATCATTTTTGTAAAAACCTTTCTAGGATCAGTTGCCGAGCTTTTCAGCGTTTGCCTTAATCTTCTCTGTCATAGCTGTTTCGATATCATCCCAGCCATTCTCATCCAAAAACTGCTTATAAGCTTCAAGTGTCTGGTCGAATTCTTCATCACTTCCGCTTCTGATAAGAGAAACAAGAGTTGTTGACCAGAAGGTCTTTATTGCAGCATAGTTTCTTGCTTCCGGTGTGCCCGCATCAGGTACGGCATTCTCAAGAACGAAGTGGGGATAAAGCTTACCCTTGCCCCATTCCTGCATCTGCTTGATTGAATCCGGGAAGGAATCTCTTGAAAGAGCCTTGTACTTGTCATGTCCAAAAGGAATGAACTCGCCGATTCTGATCTCTTTTTTGAAGCGATCGTTATCAGCTGACTGAAAGTCCTTCATCTCCTGCGTAAGAGAAAAGCTGCCATCCTCGTTAACAACATAGGTCTCACCTTCGATACCAAAGTTTGTGAGAATCTCGCCCTCTTCATCAAGAAGGTATGTATAAAGCTGGATTGCCTTTGCAGGATCCTTACAGGTCTTTGATACGTATGTAACCATCCAGCCGCTGATTCCTGCCTGATTGAGCTTGGGGGTATTTCCTGTTGTGCTCTTAGGTCCGTCGATTGCGATATAAGCGTGGCCTGTGTCACCTGTAAACTGTGTAAGGAAGCCGGACTGCTGAGCTGTTCCGTCTACCATGATGCAGGCATATTTTCCGATGGTAAGCTTTTCCTGCCATGCAGTGTTATCATCTGTGAAGCTGTCATCATTGATGTAGCCTGCTCTATAGGCCTCTGAAAGTGTATGAACCCATGAAAGATAGTCTTCATCAAGGTTTCTGTTATAGTGACTGTTATCGTCATTTACGATCTTAACGCCAAGATAATCCTGAAGTGTATCCCCAAGAGAGCTGGTTCCGTCTGTCTCAAAGTTGTTAAAGCCAAGGGGTACAAGATCAGGGAACTGTTCCTTTATCATGCCAAGAGCTGCAAGAAAATCCTCCTGGCTCTCCATAGAGGGCTTTCCGATTGCCTCATAAACATCATCTCTTATTGCAAAGGCTGTTTTTGCAGGAAGAAGATCACTGTCATAATCTGCCTGTGTATTTGAATAATCCGCATAACCATAGGTGTTTCCGTCTGCAAGCTTAAACCAGTTAAGGGTATCTTCTGCTGCAACCTTATAAAAATAGGGATCATAGTTATCAGCAAGCTCCTGCAGTGAATAAGCCCATGTATCCGCCTTCTGTGCAACCTGGCTGGAAGCATCAAAGATTGTGATCATATCAGGCATATCCTCGCCTGCGAAAAATGTGTTGAGCTTTGTGTCATCACCCACAAGGAAGTTGATGTTTACCTTCAGGTCTTCCTTCATTTTCCTGGTAACAACGTCCTCACCCCAGCTTGTGTTCCACCAGTCAGCGTTTACATACCAGGTAAGCTCTGAATCCTCCTTTGTGTCCAGCTTCCATGCAGGAGTCTCAGGATCAAGCGTATATCTTCCGCTCTCCACTACTCCGTCATCGCCTGTTGCCACCATAGCATCTGCTTTGGCAGCCTCTGTGCCGCACCCTGTCAGAGCGATTGCAGCAAACAGTGCACCGGCCATAATACCGGTTCCCTTTTCCATAATATTCATGTGTAAATTCCTCCTTATTTATTTTCACATGTTTTTTATTCTTTAACCGCGCCAAGCATCATTCCCGATACAAAATGCTTCTGAAGCATTGGATAGATGATTAGAATCGGTACGGTTGTAACTACTATCGTTGCCAGCTGTATTCCCTTCGAGGTGGTCTGAAGTGCCACATTTCCTATGGTGTTCATGCTGGCTGCCTGCTGCTGAACGATGATCTCATAAAGCTTCATCTGAACGGGATACAGGCTTTCCTTTGTCATATAGAGCTTGGCTGTCATGAAGTCATTCCACTGATAGACACCGTTAAAAAGTGCTATTGTGGCAAGGGCCGGTTTTGACAACGGAAGAATGATCTGAAGAAAAATCCTCCACACTCCGGCTCCGTCCATGGATGCCGATTCCTCCAAAGATGAAGGCACCTGACGGAAAAAGTTCATCAAAATTACCACGTCGTAGTAGCTAAAAAGCTGTGGCAGAATGTAGACCATGAAGTTATTTAAAAGTCCAAGTTTTTTCATAAGCAGGTAGGTAGGGATCATACCGCCTGAAAAGAACAGTGTGATGACACCCATGACTGTATACAGATTTCTGAACTTCAGATCTCTTTTACTTAGTCCAAAGGCCACCATGGAGCAGAAGAAAACATGTGTCACTACTCCGATCACTGTTTTTAAAACAGATATCAAATATGCATGCCATATGGTCGCATCCTTAAAAACAGCTATGTAGTTATCAAGGGTCAGCTCTTTTGGGAAAAAGATGAAGTTTCCCTCCGCAAGAACTCTGTTACTTGCAAATGATGATGCGAAGATATTTAAAACAGGGGCCAGTATCACCACGGATATAAGACACACCAGCGTTGAATCTATCGCAATAAAAGGATTTATACGTTTGATTTTCATTGCCTCTCCTTACAAAACCGATTCTTCGTTGAATCTCTTACTTATTGAATTTGCAATTACCAGAAGGATCACCGAAACAATTGATACTCCAAGACCTACGGCAGTCGCATATGAAAAATCGCCCTGAGCAAGCCCCATTCTGTATACATAGGAGTCAATAACCTCAGCTCTTATCTGATTCTGAGAATTCATAAGTACCAGCGTCTGATCCAGATTCGACTTAAGCAGTGAGCTTATGGTCAAAATAAGATTAAGACTTATGATCATGCGAAGATGGGGAAGCGTGATGCTTATTATCTGTCTTACTCTGCCCGCACCATCAATCTGCGCCGCCTCGTAGTAAGTAGGGTCAATTCCGGCCATGGTGGCAAGATAGAGGATTGTGCCCCATCCTGCTTCCTTCCAGGTATCTGCAATTACCGCTATCCACCAGTACTTGTCAGCATCAAGAAGGAAGTTTACCGGCTTATCAAGAATGCCTACGCCCACAAGTATCTGATTAAGCATTCCCGAGGTTGATAGCCAGTTGATCACCATTCCTCCAAGGATGATCCATGATAAAAAGTGGGGAAGGTAGGATATCGTCTGACTTATTCTCTTAAAGGGGCCATCCTTTAACTCATAAATCATGATTGCCAGGATTATCGGTGTGGTAAATCCGATAAGAAGCTTTAACAGGCTGATGCCCAGTGTGTTCGTTACGGACTGCCAAAAATACTTATCGCCCATAACAATTTTGAAGTTATCAAGTCCTACCCATTTTGCTGTTGATAAGGTGTCGATTACGGTGTAGTTTTTGAACGCAATTGTCAGTCCGTAAATCGGGTAATAGCTAAAAATGAGCATAAAAATAATACCCGGCAGAACCATAAGCTGCAGCGGCAACTGCCGTCTTAAAGCACGTTTTGTAGTTTTCATATCTTTTTTCCTCATGTCTTTCATGAATGTTATTCTACTTATCCGGCATGGGTTAAAAAAGCGCCTATTCTGTTTTATAATAGGTCGATTCCGTCTTTTTACTATTGGACGCATTTTAATTTTTATGCAATAATATTGGAACTTGCTGATTTACATGGATTTTTAGATTGGAAAATATTTTTATGGGTAAAAAAGATCTTCGTCATGAAAATGACAGAATTACAGATGGTTTTGATATATTCTTCTGGATATTTAATGACTCCAGCAGCTATGTACCAACCCACTGGCACACTGCTCTTGAAATAAACTACATTCTTGAGGGAAGCGTGGACGTTGCTATCGCAAATGATATAGCACATCTTTTACCAGGGGACATAAACATAGTAGATTCGAATGTACTTCACTCCACAAAGTCGGTAAACGGAAACAAGGCGATTTTGATTCAGCTTCCCCTGCAGCTCCTTGAGCGCTATATACCTAATTATTCGGAGCTTTGCTTTTCCTTTGACCCCCACTGCGATGATCTGGAGAGCAAGCGTAACAGGTCAAGACTTATCCTGACCATCGAGGAAATGCGCAAGGTCTTTGAAGAGAAAAAAGATGGCGGAATCCTAAAATTCAACAGCCTTCTTTTTGATCTTATGTATCAGCTATATCACAATTTTTCTTATCCTAAGGAGAACGACAATGTATCTCTTGGGCAAAAGAACTTTGATCATATAAGGGCTATAATCAAATACTCCGGGCAGCACTACATGAATCCCATCTCCATAGGAGAGATAGCCTCTGTGGTGGCTTTTAGTGAAGATTATTTCAGTCACTTCTTTAAGAGAAATATGGGTGTGTCATACCTTCAGTACCTGAACGAGCTTCGCATGTCCCACGTTTATAAGGATCTGATATACACAGATATTCCGCTAAAGGACATTCTGGAGCAGCACGGCTTTACCAACTACAAGCTTTTCCGCCGCATGTTCCAGGAGGAATTCCACACCACTCCGGGAGAGTACCGAAAGAAATACAGCATGAAGAATGCAACTGTTTGATTTGTAATTATTTGTGAACAAACTAAAATACCGGATATGAACCTGTTATCAGGCCCATATCCGGTATTTTTACATAGGTATCGTAACCGTTATCCATTACATACTTAACAAGAGGATGGTTAGCATTGAGGATAAGGGTCTTTTCTCCATTTTCTTTTTTGTATCTTGGTGCGTTATATTCAAAGAATATAACGCACTAACACTTCAGCCATTCCACTGATGTCTTGAGTGCTTCTATTGTCTTCGTTTCCAAATAAGCCTCCGTTACTAAAGGGTTAAAATCTGCAAGATTAAGGTTCTCGTCCAAATGGATTGTATAATAAATCTCTGCATCCTCTGCAATTCTGATCAGATCATCAATCTGTTCCAACTTATCCACCTGGTATTCAGGGAAATTCATATTTAGTTCGATGAATTGCAGATTAAGCCTCTTACAGAGATTTACATTATCCTGTAATGTACGGTTTTCAATTAGAGTTGGCATTCCAAATTGCATTTTTATTTCATACTCTCCTTACTGCTTTTTACCCTGAACGATCATAGAAAGCGGGAATCCTGTGCAGTCTATATCTGAAAATCCTCCGCTGATATCATAGTCAAACTCCTGTAGTCCAGTAATCATGATTCCGTTACTACACATACCCGACATAATTTCTGACATGGAATGTGTATAGTCGGTAAATGTCTTAGACTCATAGTTCTTCTGGGTCATATAATACATGCCACCGTTACCCGTCCACTCATGCTCAAAGTACGAATAATGGCACTCCTTTTTGTGGTCTGGATTGTACGGCTCATCACCCTGTGTCGCAAGCATATTCGTGCAGGGATGCTGCTCGTTTATCACTATTACCGCTCCAGGCTTCATACACTTTGCTATAACTGCAAAAAAACGGTCCAGATTATCAAACCAGCACAGCGCACCAATAGTGATGATCACAACATCAAACTCCTCTTTATGGCTGTCATCGATATCGTATACATTTGCCGCCACAAACTCGCAGGGCAGATTCAGTTCTTTGGCCTTTTCATTAGCAAAAGAGATCTGGTTTTCTGCAATATCAAAGCCTACTCCCCTTGCTGCGCTCCCACTCTTCACCAAAGAAAGCAGTTCACGTCCATTATTACAGCAAAACTGACCGATTACAGCACCCTTGGTATTAATCTTTTTCAGAACTGCCACCATTTCATCGTTAAAGAACGGATAATCTTCTTTTTCCACCCGCTCAGTTATATCTGCGCCCCAAGAAGCGTGTCTGTTATCAAATGCTTCTTCCCATGCAGCTTTGTTTCCTTCAATGTATTTTTCCATAACTGTGTTCCCTCATTCACAACTTCAACCGCATATCTAAGTATTTCTGAGTCTTATCTTCAAAGCCAAGCTTTCGATAATCCTGAAGTTCCACGTGTCTTATTTCCATAGTTGTATTAATACTCCATAACATCTATCTTTTTCTTAAGAACTGCTGCGTAGTCATGACCTGTCTTTGTTACTTTTTCTGGATCCATCTGATAGTGAATGTTGTAAAGAATTCCGTTTTCTCCGGTACGATCAGTAATATGATCTTCATCAATATGAATGCCGACTACCTCAAGGCAGAGCATAACATGATCATCACCCGGTACGATTTCCTTTTCCCAGACGAACCTGCATTCAAGGTTCATAAAGCATTCCCGAACCATAGGCGCGTTAACCCATGATGCCTTTTCAACAGACATGCCCGAAGCCGTAATCTCATCTGCTTCAAACTGATTGTTTTGGATTGTCGCCATACATGCCGCATGATACTCTTCAGACATGAAATTGATAACGGCTTCTTTTGTCTCGTTTATGCTCTGATACAGATGTCCATTTTTATTCACGCTGGCAAGAATAGCATAGAATCCATTACCACGATCGGCACTTGTAAAGGTTGACCAAGACTGCATGCAGGCATTTGGTTTACCATTGGATTTGTATGTGGTAACAAGAAAAAGCGGAGACGGAACAGTCGCCACGAATTCCTTCCATGAGAAGCCAAAATTCTTGGAATAATCTCCGTATGTTCCTTTCAAGCTTTCAGGCATATCATTGTATCGATATTTCATATTCTTACTTCCTTTCCAATCTCCTCGTACCCTCTAAGCACAATCTCATAATACAGATAATCGCCGGTAATATTGTCTTTTCTACTTGTCCCAACCTGAGTTTTAGTATTTATCAAGTAGTTTCTGCCTTAATATTAGCTCTTTCCTACGAGTCTTATCTATTCTTAAGCAATTTTCACGTAGTCGATTGCTTTTAGGTGGTCATTTCCTACGCGTGAAATCCCTGTTTGACCATTTTTCGCGTAGTTATTGCCCGAATGTCAATTAGGCTACTTGACCTTATTTGCTTTGTGGCATTCGACGTGTAGTTACACTTTTCATCCCCACTAATACATTATCTCCCGCAATTTAATGTTCTTCTAGTATCCTTGCCAGCTTGACCAAGAGTATGTATATAGTGTTTGTATTTGTTGGAGCCCAATCCCATCCCTTTGATGCATTAGCATGAGACTTTGTCCATGTCGTCTTCTGTAATAAGGATTCATTACTAATCAGCGACTTCATTTCATCCACAATATAATCTCTTTCTTGTTTTGTACTTTCGACGCTAATGCCTTTTTGTTCCATTTCATCAACTTTTTCGCACTCAGTTATTATATCGTGCATCACTTGTTTTATTTTATTAAAGTCTTTCACTTTATTGTATCCTCGTATGAAAATTCACTGTAGTATTATCATCGATTATCCCTAAGCAGAAAGCGGCTTACAATCATCTTGGTGTCCTCTTGACGGGTAGCACACCAAATCTATAGATTAGTATAGCAAGCTTACCCACTTTCAACCTAGTACCACATTTTAGGTCATATAGACGTACACCTTCACGGATAACAGATTACTATTTTCCCTCCCTTTATACCAGAATAACCTTTTATCTGACAACTGACTGAACTTTTTCAGCGATAACAGTATAACGAAAGATATTGAAATGCCTTTATACTTGTTTTTTTCATCCGGAATTCATAAATAATATTCTATCGGCGTAACACAAACGTAATTACGTCAACTTTTGTATCCAGGCTTTACGCCAATTTATGCAAATTTTCTCAAACAGGTTGAACCCAGCCCAAACCCACCATAAATCGAGTAGGCTGACTCCTACTCGATTTCGCACACGAACATTCCGCACTTCGTGCTCCATGTTCTTACAACCGGCAAATGAATTTGTATGCAAGCATCCATTCGCTTGCCGGTTTTGTGCAACAAAAAGGGCAGTAGACCTACTTGATCCACCGCCCTAATAAGCATCTTTATATTAGTCTCCAGCGCTTGTGAGCTCCTATCTTCTCCCCCTCAAATGCCTCCTTTTCCTGAAGCACTCCTGGCAAATGTTGAACTTATACGACCATTTAAGCTTCTTACCACAGTATGCGCATGCCCTCAGGTTCAGCTTCTGCTTATCAAGAATCCTGAATATCTTCTCTGAGATCAGGCGCTTGCCCTCCAGGATCTTATACAGATCATCCGCGTCTCCGAAAATACGTGTGAATGCATACAAAAAATCAAACACGGCACTTGCTGTTTCAAGCTCAACCAGCGCGTTCTTATCGTCTTCATCGACAGTCATAGCTTCATAATCCGCCATGGTCTCATAGATATTGGGCTGCCTTCCGTCATTCAGAATCTTGTAGTAATCCAGATAAACGCCGAAAGTATCCTTATTATCCTCATTAATGGGGATTCTGATGAACTTCCTTATAAGCTCCCTGTTATCCTTAATACTCTCAAGGGCCTTGGCTATGCTGATTTTCTCTGAAATATCGCCCTTGTTATAGTACTTTTCAGCGGGAATCTTGTTCCAGGTTTCGAGAATAGCTGATATTCTGCCATTTTTATGCAAAAAGTCCTCAGGTATGTTGATCATAACCTGCCTGAGGGGCACCAGTCTGCTAAAAAGGAGTCCCTCAATAGTCTCGTAATCGTAGTAAGAAGTCACATACCCGGTATCATAAATGCCATATCTTCCGGCTCTTCCCGCAATCTGCTTGACCTCAGAGGAGGTGAGCGGTCTCTCGTCTACACCATCGAACTTGATGGTCTGCAAAAATACTATCCTTCTGATCGGAAGGTTCATGCCCATGCCTATGGCGTCGGTTGCAACCACCACTTCCGTGTCGCCGTCCGCAAACTTCTTAGCCTCTCTGTGTCTTACGTCATAGGGAAGAGATCCGTAAATTATGCTGCATCTGACCCCATTCTGCTGGAGCTCAGCCGCAACGCTGTGTACATCCTTTCTTGAAAAAACGATGAGAGCATCGCCCTTCCTGACATCCGCAGGAAAGTCAAAGTCCTTCGCGGATTCATCCATAACAAGTGGTGTTTTTCTTTCATGATACTGCACTTCGTATGAGTCTCCGCAGGATTTGATCATTCGAATAAGCAGATCCTCTGCATCTGCGGAAGCACATACATGTATAGTCTTAGCCCTTACACCCAGAATCGCAGCGGTCCAGTAGCCACCTCTCTGGCGATCAGCAGCCATCTGGGCTTCATCAATAACCGCCATATCCCATTCCTCTGTGAGATCAAGCATCTCAATCGTCGAGGATTGGTGGAAGGAACCTGGCATAAGTATCCTCTCCTCGCCCGTTATCATGGAGCAGGGCGTACCTTCCCTGTTCATCCTCTCATACTGCTCATAGGCAAGAAGACGAAGGGGCGCCAGATATATGCCATTTTCTGCGCTTTTAAGGTCCTCCATGGCCTGATAGGTCTTACCGGAATTAGTAGGGCCTATATGAAGGATAAACCTGCGCTCCATCTGCCTTGCAAGAGGGAAAAGCTGCGTATAATCATCAGGTGTTGAGGTCTCAATATTTTCAAAAAGAAGCCTCTTTGCCTCCATTATCTTCTGATAACGCCTTGTGGCCTTCTGATAATGGGGATTCTTCATAAGCTGCTCAAATACCACCTGCTCGGACGTATTGTCCTTGACATAGGCCACAATCCCCTTCATAAAGCGGGATTCCCTGAGATACCTCATTATTACCTTAGAGATGACCTTTTTCCTGCCGGATGATATGAACTCCAGGATCTCTGTCCTGTCTGACTCCCAGAGTACGTCTATGATCACATGCCCCAGCTCCGGGATTAGCTGCGTGAGATATACAGTATTTACCCTGCTCTGAAAATCCCTGCAGAATTTCTCTATGTTAGCGCCTGATATCTCCTGCTTTTCGGTCCTTCCAAAGCTTCCATGCACAGTTATGTAAATGCGCTCCGTTTTAAGGACATCAAGAAGAGCGCTATGAATAGCATAGGCCACCTTAGCGCTGTTTTTCTCAAAATATGCATCAAAAACATCCCCGGGGAAGGTTTCTCTGACATCCCGGAGCTCTGCGTTAAATTTTCTTTTCTTTGCAATGTAGTGATTTGTACGTTTCTTCTTCATGCCTCTATTATATATGAAAATCCGCCACCCTTAAACAGAGTGACGGATCTCATATTTTTATCTAAATATTATTCCACTACATACTTGGAAGGATCTTCACTGACCTTCTTAACCATATATAAAAACTGGAGTTTTGAAATATCATCTGTTACGCCTGACAGAGTCTTAAGTCTGTCATAAACTGAATCATAGGTTGTTGTTCCCTTGTTGTCAGAGTCGCGCATAAGCATTCCAAACTGTGCTACGCCGCAGGCCCATGAAGTGTCATCATCCATCTTATCCTGGAGCATATCGTAGGATACAAGGTACTCCTTGAGTACGCTTTCTGATGCCTCGGGCTCCTTATATCTGATATTTACTGTAAGGAGCTCACCTTCGGGAGCCTTTGCCTCTTCCTCTTTCTTATCCTGATATTTGGACTCGACCTTAGGCATATCCATTGCTGAATCTGTAGGAACTATCTCGTAGAGTACAGTTACACACTGGTTTGAACCGATCTCGCCGCCGTCCTTTGTATCATCTGCGAAATCCTCAGCTGCCATAGCTCTGTTTTCGTATCCAATAAGGCGATAGCCTTTGACATTTTCAGGATTGAACTCAACCTGGAACTTTGTATCCTTCGCAACAGTGTAGATTGTGGACCAGAGCTCTTTTTTCAGAACGCGCTCTGCTTCATCCGGGCAATCGATGTAAGCATAGTTGCCATTTCCGTGGTCTGCCAGAGCTTCCATCTTGTCATCCTGATAGTTGCCTGTACCGAATCCGAGGCAAGAAAACATAACGCCTGTTTCCTTTTCTTTCTCGATGAGATCTATCAGTCCGGCCTCTGAGGTTGTTCCAACATTGAGGTCTCCGTCTGTTGCAAGGATGACACGGTTGTTGCCGCCATCTATAAAGTTCTTCTCAGCGATTTCATAGGCTGTGATTATTCCCTGGCTTCCGTTTGTGGAACCGCCTGCTTTAAGCTGATCGATGTAGTTCTTGATCTTCTTGTGGTCACTGCCCTTTACGCCCTCTGCTACTACTTCGGAAGATCCCGCATAGGTTACTATGGATACGCGGTCATTTTCATCAAGGCTGTCGGTCAGTGTCTTGAATGCGTCTTGTACAAGGGGAAGCTTATCAAAATCGTACATGGAACCTGATGTGTCGATAAGGAATACGATATTGCTTCCTTTTTCAGGAATGGCTTCCTCAGTCTTTAAGCCGATCTTCAGAAGAAGTGTATCCTCATTCCAGGGGCAGGGATTAAGAGTTGTTGTAACGCCAATCTTTTCACCCTTTTCAGGATCCTTGTAGTCGTATTTGAAGTAATTGATCATCTCTTCAACTCTGATTGCATCGTTATCTATTCCATAACCGTAGTAATCATAGTCAACGCCCAGAATTTTCCTGCGGAGATTGGAATAAACGGCAGTATCTGTATCTGCTCCGAAGGTTGAAAAAGGCTGTGTGCTAACTGATGTAAAGCCTGACTCAGTTACGTTCTTATAGGACTCTGTATCCCATATCACAGGCTCGTCCATGGAAGGCGCCATATCATAATCTGCAGAATAGTCCTCCGCGCATGGTTCTTCATAAGCCATAGCAGTTTCTGTTTCGCAGCTCTCCTCTGCCATGGGTGCCTCCGCAGTGGCTGTTGCCGCATCCTGAGGTGATCCGCCTATAAAGTTAGTGATCTCATTCAAAATTCCGCCGGTTGACTTAGTGGTTTCATACTTATCATATTCCATGCCACCTTTAAGATAATCCTCGTAATCTTTTCCGGCATTTCTGATAAGCCTGTCCATCTCTATTGAAGACAGAGCAGGAGCCTTGGCCTCTTTATCCTCGTCCGCTTTGACATTTTCTGCCTCATCCGGCTCTTCATCGTTATTCTGTTGTTCCTGGGTAGGATTGTTATTTACCTGGGGTGTCGGCTGACTGCAGCCCGAAAGTGTGATTGTAGCTACAAGTGCAAGTACCAATATAGATTTCCTTTTCATAAATATATCCTCCTGAAAGCGTAGTTTTACCGTTTCTACCCTATATACAGTTGGGGATATAAAAATGTTGCAAAGGAATTAAAAAATTTTTTTATTTTTTATTCTTCGTCATAATCGAATTCGTAATCGGGCTCCTCATAGCTATCCTCGTAATCATCATAATCCGCTTCCGCATCATCGAAGTCCTCATCGTCATCAGTATCCACATAATACAGAATGTCCGTAGTAAGAATCTCCTGAATAAAGGTATAGCTTCTGTCGCCCTTTTCCCAGTCAGAGGCCTCTGACTCCCTGTGGGCACTGGTTAAGGTCAGAATTTTATCGTCACTTATATCATAAAAAAAGTATTCCTTGTCCGACGGGCCATGCCTCAGCACGATCATACCCTTCTCGAATTCTTCCCACCTTCCGGAATTAAGGCCTTCGCCACTTGATGTAAAATCGCCTTCTTTTCCGAAAGTGATCTTGCCATCCTCAGAAGTCCATGTTGTCTGGGAAAGTCCGCTGGTTTTTGATGCGCCGCAGCCCCACAGAGCAAGACAAAATATCGCCGACAGGGCTGATAAAACAAATTTCTTCATGCAAAAAGCTCCTTTATAAATTCACCCCGGCGATAAAATTATCTGCCACTTTCTTCATCCTCTAATGATACGTTACATCAGTTAATGAAGTATAAAAAAAGGATTAAATAACTCTTTTATTTCTGCATGAAGAAATTTCTATTGTTAATTATTTGCTTTTAAATGTCTTACGTCCAAATACTCCGGAACACCGTTTTTAAAGCGAATCACCGGCTCTCCTGCGATCAAAGGTCTAAGGTAGGTCAGCATTTCTTCTGTGACATCGTTTCCTTCGGCATTTATCCAGCTATCGGGAACGTTTTTAACAAGATTGGCTGTATCATGAATATCCTGATAATCCGTCTCTACGCAGTAAGGCGTATTGCCTGTTCTTTTCAGGGTTACCATAACGCCGCTCTTACCCTCCTTGGCAAGAAGGAGTGCGCGTTTTCCCTGCTCTGCAGACTCATTAAGGTCTGTAAGGGATGCCAGGTGCGAAGCACATCTCTGTAAAATATTGACCTCTACGGAGCGAACCTTTACGCCGATACGCTCAGCTACAAGGCTCTCAAGGGCTTTTCCTGCGCCGCTTAGCTGATTATGTCCGAAATTATCGGTTGATGTGGAGGATGCGCTTATATAGTTGCCATCCTTATCGCGTATGCCCTCAGAAACAGCCACAACAACGCTGTTATTGGTCTCAAGGAGCCTCTTTACATCCTCGATAAATGCGTTCTCATCAAAGGCTCTCTCCGGAAGATAGATAAGGTGAGGCGCGCAGGAATACTCATTTCTTGCAAGGGCAGAAGCCGCTGTAAGCCAGCCTGCGTCTCGTCCCATTACCTCCACGATAGTCACTGACTTAACAGGATAAATGTAAGTATCATGGGCCATCTCCAATATTGAAGAAGCTATATATTTAGCCGCCGAACCAAAGCCCGGAGTATGGTCGGTGCCACACAGATCATTATCAATTGTCTTGGGAATACCTATAATTTTGACGTCGCTACCAATTTCAGCAGCATATTCGGATAACTTAAGAACCGTATCCATGGAGTCATTGCCACCGATGTAAAAGAATGCATTTATATCATGCTCAGCAAAGAATTTGAAGATTTTTTCATATATTTCAGGCTCATCCTGATGTTTGGGAAGCTTGTATCTGCATGAACCAAGATACATAGCGGGTGTGACCTTTAGTTTCTCGGTAAAATCCGGGATAGTAGCACAAAGCTCCGACAGATTAAGAAGCTTCGAATTAAAAATACCTGTAATTCCATTTATGGAACCATACACGGTATCAAAATACCTGTTTTCCCCATTTGCCAAAAGAACACCGGCAAGTGATGCGTTAATAGCAACTGTTGGCCCACCTGACTGGGCGATGATGCAATTATTCAAAACTGTACCTCTCCTGATAGATTACTCCTCATTGCCACGCATTTGTCATGGCAATATATTTTTTCCGACCGGATTAGTCTACTTTATTCAGAAAAAAAATACAACTTTAATTAATAATTTGTTCGATTGAAACACCAGTTCGAAAGGAGTATCATATAGATAACCGAATATATGTTCTGTCGGAGGATTTACCATGAGCAAAATCTATGAAAATATTGATGTTATATGCGCACATAAGGCAGACGGGAGCATAATCCCGATTCGTATAAGGTTTATGACAGATGACGGCGAATACCAAACCTTTAATATAAAGGGCTATCGTGAGGCTGAAAAAAGAGGAGCCCGAACCACAGAGGACGGCATTTTCGTCTGCGATTCAGGCTTCATATTTGAATGTATGATATATGTTTTTAATACGAAAAGGGTAGTCAGACTCTACTACGACCCCAAGACCAATACCAATTGGAAAATGGCCATCTGACGTTACTCAGCTACACCTTTTTCTGATATGCTACCCCGCCGGCCTCAAAGCCCTGCACCTCCTCGGTTCCGTAGGCATCATATTCATCATAATCGAATTTAGGAATTGCATTAGCTTCAGGCTGGTCTGTACTTTCTGCGGCCTCCGCATTCCCTGCATTTTCTGCAGCCTCCGCCTGGACTTTCTTCATTTCCTCCACATATTCGATCTCGTAGTCAATCTCTTTAGCAAGATACATGACTCCCGCAGCATGGACCACATCACCGCTCTCGAAGGCCTTCTTCACTTCCTCTTCGATCTTCTTGTGAAGGTTCCCCTTGGGGAAGGTCTTTAAAACATCCACTGCAGGCCCAAAATACGCCTCGTCAACGTCTCTGATGCACTTGAACAGGAAACTCATACCGTCTGCATTTGCGGGGTATCTGAGGGTATTCATGACCTCAACAGCATTACACACGCAAAACTCATTTTTATACTGTGTAAAGTGCAAAAATGACGATAACGGAGCCTTCTTTTTCCTGATGGCATCTGCGGTCTTTGCCACCTCTACATCCGACAGAACCCTCTCAAAAATAGTCCTGTTGATCTCTGTTTTATTAAAAATGGGAATGTATCTATACCCGCTTTGCTTATTCCTTAAATATCCGTCCTTATCAGAAGCATTCGCCTTCTCCCAGAGGTAACGAAGTCTGCTAAAGTCAGCCTTATCAAGCACATCATCTGGTCTCTGAAAGGCTTTATCGAACTTTTCATCGGCTTTCCTTGGCATATCGGTATAGTAAACGCCTCTATCCTTGAAAAATGCATCAATCTCGTTCTTTACGCCAAAATACTTAGCCCTTAAGGGAAGTCCTATCATGCCCCCATCTATGGTATATATAACGTTTTTCTTGCGATTATAGCCGCAAATAAGATCCACAGGCATATAACCGCCAAACATGCATATCCACTTATCATCCTCACTGACCGTGATATGCTTCAGCTCTTTTCCGTCTTTTGTTTTATATGGTGAAAACTGCGAGCTATTAACTATATTCATGACCTGATCTTTTTTAAGCATCTTTTCAAAATGCGGCAGATCGCTGAACTTATCAGGCTTCTTCACCTTCCTGCGGGCTTCCTTGGGATCATGGAGCAGCGCATCTACGCTTAAAAAGCCCAGTGGACCATCCAACCGTATCGAAAATGAAATAACAAAACTTATACCTATACCAACGGTACACGCAAGCCCTATTAAGGAGGAATTCTGGGACCAAAGCGTTAGCCCAAGCCCTGCAGCCATCCCCAAAAGCATCGTTATTACCCATCGCACTCCCCAGGCACATATATAAATAAGGCCCGCTAAAATATTTCCTACGGGGCCTCCTTCTTTAAAATACTCAATTACTTTCCTTATCATCTCTGGTTCCCTAAAATACAATACTTCCATGCTTTATCTGATTTTCAGCCAAAGCATTATATATTATATCCATATAAAAAGCGGTTTACAATCAGAGACTGCAAACCGCCTGGATACTCGCAATATTATGTTTTTCTTTATAAAATCCTTACACCTGCATCTTCAAGCTTTTTCAGCGTTTTTTCATACACCTTGTCATTGCGTGCGCCGACACAGGCCCTTACTATTTCTGTCTTATAACCCAGTTTTAAAGCATCCATAGCGGTTTTCGCCACGCAGGATGAGCCATCTATTCCTATAAGCTCAAGCTCTGTTGTTTTGAGCGACTTTATCTTGTGAGCAAATTCTTTGGACGAGAAAGCGCTTGGCCTTCTCTTTTCAAAAACCAGATCTGAAACCAGGAGCAGGTCATCAGTGAGCTCGTATCCGGTATTATTACCCGTTACTCCCACATTTTTCACGTATACGATAGAGACGTCTTCTTCCTCGTGGGCAAGCTTAATCTTTTTGTTGATATTCTCCACAAGTCCGTCATCATATCTATCCATATACTTTTCCTGCATATCGATAACAACAAGTGCCCTCATAAGAACCCCCTTTTTCTCATCGGTGCATTGTCTATGAAAACTTATTTTGATTTTAAGCTGAAACAGGCTTTTTATCAAGTTTTATTCTCGAAGCCAAGACCTCATGCGCCCTTTATGGCCTTGATCCACTTGCCGCTTCTAAGGCGAAGTACGCACCATACGCACTTGATAATCTGATCTATTTTTATGAAAAAATATACCCAGAATGCCGGCAGATGCCATATAAGACCTGCCAGTATACCGAGGGGAACAGAGGCGATCCACAGGAACAATACGTCCGCCAGCCCAATCTGGAGCTTTATCATCACCTCAGAATGCGTGCTGTGGCTTACGGATGCCTGTCTTAATAACAGGATTAGCTCCGCAAAAACATATTAAAACTATAAAAGTGATGGAACTGCATACTGCAATTCCATCACTTTTCATTTGTATCTCCAATTCCCTGAGAAGATTCTTCCTCAACAAGAACAAACCTGTCGTCAGGCTGCTTGCACCTCGGGCATACATCTATGTCACGTATGCTTTTGCCCTCTTTTTCCTCATCAAAAATGTATCCGCATGCTCTGCATCTATAAACTGCCATATCTGCCCCCTTTCAGAATAACAACATGTTTATATATTAAAGATATCAAAAAAAGCTTCAGGATGCCATATAGCGCCCTGAAGCCAGTATATTAATCGTTAGATTCTGTAGATGCATCTGTCTCTGCACTATCCTCAGCTGCATCATCTGTAGCAGTCTCATCTGTTGCTTCTGTAGCATCATCACCTTCAGCCTCTACCTCAATAGGCTCATCTGCTGTAGGAGTTGCCTCATCAGTTATCTCTGTAGCTGCTACCTGTGCAGGATGCTTGGATGCATATACTCTCCATCCGGCGATGCCACAAACCGCCACAAGTACTACCAGACTTACGATCTTCGCGATCATCTTATTGCGTTTCTGCTTGGCAAGTCTTGCCTTTCTCCCCTTTTTTTCTTTCTTGTACGCGTCAACTTTTTCCTGACTCATTGATTCTACCTCCCATTTTTATAACGTGATACACGCAGATACGTGCTCGTATAAGAACATAATTAACATAGCAGAAAAATGTGTACTAAGTATGAATATTTTTATATATGCTTTTCATGAAAAATTGTGATATAATTCCAATTCGTGACTAAAAGTAAAAGGAAGGTTTGAGATTGACTAAGACAGAATTTGAAAAGCTCCTTCTTGATGAAGGTTATGTATGTGAGCAGGGAGCGCAGTATCCCTCAGTTATCGTATATGATAGCAAGGACGTTAAAACCGTTTCTAAAAAGGTACGCGCTTTGTGTAAAAAATGCGGATATGAGTCATCCTTCGCTGTTCGTTCCTTCAGAGAGGGCATAAAAACATATCCACAGAATACAAAGGCTGAAGATAATGTTGCCGAGGTAATTGATATTGAAAATGGTGAGCAGCAGGAAGAAACTGCAGCTGTTTCAGCGTAAATCCATATCTTTTAAGGCAATAGCCACTTATAAAAGGCAGAATCAGTGCAAAGCAGGTCATTATCCGTGTGATGGGGCCTGTTTTTTCTATGGACTGATAGTATACGTTCAGGAAGCCGACATATACGCTGCAAAAGAAAAATAAGAATGGCGTTTTTGCTTAATGAAACATTTATGTGAAGACTTTTTAGTCCTACAATCGTTTTATAAACAGGAGCTGCTTTTAAAAGAAAGTGAGGAAAGTGGTTATGAGTGGAAAAAAGCTTCGTAAGAGCAATGATAAAAAGGTGTGCGGCGTATGCGGAGGAATCGCAGAATATTTTGATATGGATCCTACCGTGGTCAGAATTATATACGCATTACTTCTTGTGTTTACAGGAATAGGAATTCTTCCGTATTTCCTGGCTGCAATAATAATGGATGAGCCTGAAAATGATGAAAATAGCTCAACCTACGCAGAAACAAACAGTTACTCGGCAAATAATGTATATGAATCAGATGAACCCGTTGGTTTTAAGCCTGATTCTAATGACGAAGAGGTCAGAGGTTTCAAAATCTGACCGGAATATTCCGGAATCCTTGATCCCGGAACTTTCGAAAGAGGTGATAGGCATGAACAAAAAGCTAAAGAAATTCGCAGGCATGGGAGCAATGATAATCGGTGTATTGCTTACTTGGGAAGCTGCCAGCGAAGCTAACATGATGCTGATGTGCGAATGCATATGCCTTACTTTCATAGGAATGTTCTATACATTCCCGATTACGGAGAATATTAAGCGAGTTATGCAGGAAAATCGGAAAACTAAGGCATCTAAAGCAAATAAGACCGATGAATCACTGAATATAATATAAACGAATAATGATATTGTTGATAATTATATAAAGCAAACAACCTAATATTTGATATAGTTACATCCATTGAACAGAGCTGGCCCCCTATCCAGCTCTGTTCTTCTTTATATGTATTCGTAAACTCTTCTATAACTTCATATGCTATATCTCAGCAATATACTCCCCAAACTCAACAATTACTGAGTAGAAGCCGCGCCCGTTTTACGGCTATATTAGTTTAATCAGAGATATTTTTACAAAAACTAAATACCGGAGGCAGACGTCAACTACCACGCACCTAAAGGTACGTGGCTTGCGACTCCCTTGTAGTTCGTTGCAATAACTCCTACATTTTGTCGGTGAGACTTCCGTGGGGTCGCATCATGGGACGGTTGACACCGCCCCTTACAGACAAGACATGCTTATCTGTAACTGTATCAGGTACTCTATATATTAACCTCACGGATAATATATTCCCATGCAGTACAGTAAACGCTAATGCTTGAGTATATTTTACGTAACACCAAGACTTATGTGTTACAACCTCATATATACTTGCCAATGTACAAAGAGTGCCTTTGGTGAACAGCGCACCTAACGGTTTTCTCGTAAAACTTGCTGTTGAGTACATTATAGCATGTATGTTCTTGGATAACAATTTACAAGGCTCCTCCCACCGCCCAAGGGCAGTGGGTTTCTGCCTACGAAACCGAAAGGATTATATTTATGAAAAAAGCTAAATTACTAAGTGGTATTATCGCGTTATCGTTACTTGCCGGCTGTGGAAGCAATCCCCCTGCGGCAGACACTTCCAGTTCTGAGAGCACAAGCGTCGAAAGCACTGTTTCAGCAGAAGAAAATTCTTCCGTTGACACCGAACAAAGCGCTTCCGTAGAGGAAGAAGTCACTCCAACAGAAGAAGACAATGGCGCTACTTCCGTTTCTTCTGAAGAGGACAATGACGATACTTCCGCCGCAGACGATGAATACGCTGATGCAGTACTTAAGGATCTCAGTGCCGATTACTTCACATTTGGTGTCGGCATAAACGGCAGCACTTTGGAGAATCAGACCCTCAACATTCCTGAATACATGGAACTGGCGAAGGAGCAGTTTAACAGCTGCACAATGACAAACCTTATGAAAAGCTGCTATATCCTTGATCAGGCCGGTTCAATTGAAAGCTTAAATAGCGGCAACGGGGAGCCTGCTCTCTCATTTGCTTCTATCGATCCCACCCTGAAATGGTGCAGTGAAAACGGCTTGAAAATGCGTGGTCACACCCTTGTTTGGCATACTCAGGCCCCTGAATGGTTCTTCAGGGAAGGCTATGTTGATGATGGAGAATACGTAGACAAAGACACTATGCTGATGCGCATGGAGAGCTATATTAAGCAGCTCCTTACCCATGTTCAGGAGGAATATCCCGGTGTTATTTATTGCTGGGATGTTGTGAACGAAGCAGTTGATCCCGACAGCGCAGATCCGAACAGCCCCTTCAAATGCAGAACAAAGATTGAAAACGCACCTAATCCCTGGTTTGAGACCATAGGCCAGGACTATGTGGAAATGGCATTTACCTATGCAAGAAAATATGCTGACAGCGATGTTAAGCTCTTCTACAACGACTACAACACCTATCAGGCACCTAAGACAGAGGGTATCTATACTCTTTGCGAATCACTTAAAGAAAAAGGGCTGATCGATGGTATCGGAATGCAGGGTTACTGGGGAATTGACTATCCTCCGATCAAGGATATCCGGACCGCTATAGAGAAGTTCTCAGAGCTTGGCCTTGAGATACAGGTAACAGAATTGTCTGTTGGTGTTGATAAGGAAAATGATGACATGTTCCAGAAGCAGGCCGATAAATACGAAGAGATCTTCAATCTCCTCTGCGACATGGATACACAGGGCGGAGGCCCCGCAAACATAACAAACGTCACAGTATTTGGCCTTGTAGATCATTATCGTGAAGGCGACGGCACCAATTCCAGGCTTTTCGATGAAAATTACAACCCCAAGCCGGCCTTTAAGAAAATTGTTGATGTACTTAAATCCAGATAATAGCCATTTTCTAATCCCTTTTTTATTAATCAAAAAATGACGGCGAAAGCCGTCATTTTTTGCGATTTCTTTAGATTTTTGTAGTCCATTTTGTACAATCTATTACTTCTGTGGCCAGATCCTCATAAAAATCAGGTTCATGGCATACCATGATAACCGTTCCCTTATACTCTTTCAAAGCTCTGTGAAGCTCATCCTTAGCATCGACATCCAGATGGTTTGTAGGCTCATCGAGTACAAGTATGTTTGATTCCCTGTTCATAAGCTTGCAAAGTCTTACCTTAGCCTGTTCTCCTCCGGAAAGTACCTTACACTTACTCTCTATATGCTTGGTAGTAAGTCCGCATTTTGCAAGAGCTGAGCGAACCTCGTACTGTGAGAAGGACGGGAACTCATTCCATATCTCCTCAAGACAGGTGGTCTCGATATCTGGAGACATCTCCTGCTCGAAATATCCTATCTCAACATGCTCTCCTCTCTGTACCCATCCGGATATTGAAGGAATAATTCCAAGAAGACTCTTAAGCAGTGTTGTTTTACCGATTCCGTTAGCTCCCTTGAGCACGATGAAGGAATTTCTCTCAATCATGAGATTTAAGGGGCTTGAAAGAGGCTCATCATATCCAATAACCAGGTCCTTTGTCTCAAAAAGAACCTTTCCGGGTGTTCTTGCTGTCTTGAAATAGAATTCCGGCTTCGGCTTTTCCTGTATCTTCTCGATAATTTCCATGTTATCGAGCTTTTTCTGCCTTGCCATAGCCATGTTCCTGGTGGCAACTCTTGCCTTATTTCTTGCAACGAAGTCCTTAAGGTCTGCAATTTCCTGTTGCTGTCTGTTGTAAGCAGCCTCTCTCTGGGCTTTTTTCATTTCATAGACTTCCATGAACTTGTCATAGTCACCTACGTATCTCTCGAGACTGTGTGTTGTACCATCCATGTGATAAATGATATTTACCACGCTGTTAAGGAACGGAATATCATGGGATATGAGAATAAAGGCATTTTCATACTCCTGAAGGTATCTTGTAAGCCATACGATATGCTCGGCGTCAAGGTAGTTCGTAGGCTCGTCCAGAAGCAGAATATCCGGTTTTTCCAAAAGGAGCTTCGCAAGAAGGATCTTGGTTCTCTGTCCACCGGACAATTCAGTAACGTCTCTGTCCAGTCCCAGCTCCAAAAATCCCAGAGCCCTTGAAACTTCATCAATTTTGGAATCAATGAGATAAAAATCGTGATTTGTAAGAAGATCCTGGATAGTACCGAGCTCCTCCATGTACTCCTCAAGCTGCTTCTCATCAGCATCTCCCATGGAATCGCAGATTTCGTTCATCCTGCGCTCCATCTCATACAGGGGCTCATAAGCAGAGGCAAGGACATCTCTTATTGTCATGCCTTCCTTCAGAACTGCATGCTGATCAAGATACCCTGCCTTTACATTTTTGGACCACTCAATATTACCCTCATCCGGCATAAGCTTGCCGGTGATTATATTCATGAAAGTTGACTTACCTTCGCCGTTTGCTCCGACAAGTCCGATATGCTCTCCCTTAAGGAGTCTGAATGAAACATCGTCAAATATGGCTCTGTCGCCAAAACCATGGGTGAGATGCTCTACGTTTAAAATACTCATATGTTACACCTTTTCTTTTCAGTAAATATAGTATAGATATCTTATCCAAAAATATATGTACTGACAAGAAATATGGCTGCAATATGAATTGTTATTTATTTTCCGGTACTTCCGTTTCTGTTCTTGGTAATCCATTTAGTGGCAAAATCCACCAGTTTTCTCTGACTCATAAGGCGAAGCTGCGCATTACCCAAAATACATTTATTTACGTCCGTTTCCTGCTCGAAAGCAGCACCTATGTCTACAAAATCCTCTCCGTCAACAAAAAGGGTCTCATAGGCCTTCCAGACGCGTTTTCCGCCCTCCATAACCGCACTGTGTTCAACGCAGTTATGCTTTCCGGGATATGTGGCACGGACATCAGCAAGATGAATTGATGTGTTTTTATCATAGTCTACGCCTATAAGCAGCACATCTCCGTCCAGCTCATAGAGCTTACCTATTGGAGAGCCCTCCCCGAAAATATTGGAAAGATCATGATCTTTAGTGAGATATTCTGCATTTTTGCCCCAGGCTGCCACGGATCTTGCCGGATGATCACTTCTAAGAGCCCCCGGCCAGCTTCTGAACATCTCTGCCACGGCTCCCATGGTATTTGTAGGGGTTATATTCTTGTCATAGGCAGGCCAGTTGTCGCGGATAATCTGCCAGTATTCCTCGGGAACAGTCCAGTGAACGCCATCCTCGGGATCTAAGTTTTTCCAGGACTGAGTGGGCATCATGATAGTGCCCTCAGGCCCTACTGTCTCAGTAAGCACCTCGATGACTGTCTGAGCGCCGCCGCATACATACCCGATAGAGCTGAGGGATGTGTGTACCATAAGAGTCTGCCCCTTATGAAGGCCAATCTCTGAAAATGCAGCCATAATCTCGTCTTTTGTAATTGGTTTCATTGTGTTCTCTCCTCTTACTGTTTAACCGCTCCATCCGACACTCCTGCCACAAGGAATCTCGATAATGAGAAATATAAAATAACAATTGGTACCGCTATAAATATGGCTCCTGCTGCGAATCTTGAGAATTCTGTCTCGCCAAGATGTGTAAGTCCAACCGCCACAGTCCACAGATCACGGTTTTTAAGCAGCATGTTAGGTAAAATGAAGTCACTCCAGGGCCATGCAAAGGAAGTAAGTGCCGTATACACCAATATTGGCTTGGAAAGCGGCATTGTAACCTTCCAGAAAATCGTCGGATTCGAAGCTCCGTCAATTCTTGCAGCCTCATAGATAGAGTTACTTATAGTGTCAAAATAGCCCTTTTGCACAAGATATCCCATGGGTGCACCGGCTGAATAAACAAGTATAAGGCTCCAAAGGTTATTTATCAGATTGAAATTGATCATAATGAGGTAAACAGCCGTCATTCCCATAAAGCTGGGGAACATGCTGAGCACAAGGGTTGTTTTCATCAGCGGTTTTCTCATCTTAAATCTGAATCTGCTCATGGTATAGGCAGTAAGTATGACAAGAACCGTGGACAGCACACAGGAAAACACCGCAACAAACAGCGTATTCCTGAGCCAGCTGGGATAGTCATACATCTGTGTATCCGAAAAGAGCTTTATATACGTACCAAGGCTATAGCTCTGGGGGAAGAATCCCTCATAGTCATATATTGAACCTGAAGCTGAAAATGACGCAAGTACAAGCCATAACACCGGGAAGAAGAATACAAAGGAGACAATAATCAGGACTATATGCGTTATTACTGCCTCTGAGAGTCGTTCCTTTCTCATCTGAATGTATCCTCCTTCTTAAATGCTGATGAATTCACGTATGCTGTTAATGATATAACAGATGTTATTATGAAAATAATGAGACTTACTGCGGCTCCTATCCCATAGTAGTTATTATCAATTGAGAGATTGTAGAGCCAGTTAATGAGCAGATCCGTATCGCTGGCAAGGAAATAATCGTCCAGATACAGTCCGCCTCTCAGGAAATAGAACACTCCAAAGTTATTGAAGTTACCTACGAAGCTGGTTATTAGCGTAGGGGTAGTAGAAAATACCACAAAGGGAAGTGTAAGCTTTGTAAACTGCTTCCATCTTCCTGCTCCATCAAGACTTGCGGCTTCATAGAGCTCATTATTCATATTTGACAGTATTCCTGTCGCAAGGAGCATGGATGTAGGAATTGATATCCATGCATTTACCAAAAGTCCTATTATTCTGGCCTTCCAGCCCGCATCAATGTCCAGAAATCCCACGGCCTGCAGCCCAAAAGCCTTAAGATAGTAGTTTATGGGGCCGCCATAGGAAAACATGAACTTGAAACCAAGAAGCGTGATAAATCCCGGTACAGCATAGGCAAGAATAGGAAACGCCCTCCAGAAGGTTTTTCCCTTTACACACTTTTTATTTAAAAGAAGCGCCAGGAAAAGCCCGCCAAAATAGTTAATTATTGTAGCGCTTATCGCCCAAATAATGTTCCAGCCAAGTATCCTTACGAAGGTGTCCTTGATTCCGGAAAGAGACAGTATCTGAGCAAAATTGCTTAGTCCCACCCAGTCAACAAGCTTAGGCGGAACGATATCTCCGCCATAGTTGGTGAAGGCTATAAGAATCATGAAAATGATCGGAAGAATGTTGAATACTGCAACCCCCACCACCGGCAAAAACAGCGCAACAACATAGAATTTCTTATCCACAAAGGACAGAAGTGAAGCGTAGAAGCCGGGAACAGGCTTACCCTGTTCCACCAGCTTTTCCGTATTTTTAATGTCTCTTATATTGGAAAAATAGAAAACAATTACTGCTATCAGAATGAGAAACGACAGTATTCCCTTAAGCATCATGATGATGGAGTCATCACCGGCAACGCCCAGCCAGGGATCGCCCTCCACGGTACCGAGGGTGAAAAATCCCACAATATCAGTGATTCCCGCACTAAACAGGTACCAAATATACAACCCAAGGACCGCCATATACAAAAGGCCTTTGATCCTCTGCCCGTACAGGAACTGTCCAAGTCCCATTACCACATAGGAGCACTTGGTTTTAACGTTAGTAGATTTCATTTCATGGCTCCCTTATTTTGACAAAGTAAAGATCGCATCATAGATGCTCTGTGATGCCTTATCCAGGGCTTCCTGCATAGCAGCTTCGTCGCTGTACTTCACCTCTTCGCCCTTAATCTCTCTGAATGCATCCTTAGCCACATCACTAAGAAGTGTGCGCATGGGATCCCAGATCTGATCAACGGCCTTCACTGAAGGCATAAGACTGATATGTCCGGCATTAAGGCTCTCAAAAATCATACCTGTTACGCCGCCGATCTCCTCAGCCACATCGGATCTTGTAGGTGCTATTCCGAGGATTTCAGCTCTTTTCTTGATCATCTCTCTGCTGGTTGCAAAGTTAACAAACTCTATGCACGCTTCCTTGTGCTCAGTGTAGGCACTGATTCCGTAGCCGTTGACACCACCCATGACAACTGTGTCAACTTCTGTGTCATTACCTGAAA
The DNA here is from genome assembly GCF_000424125.1 of Butyrivibrio sp. FC2001. NCBI lineage: Bacteria > Bacillati > Bacillota > Clostridia > Lachnospirales > Lachnospiraceae > Butyrivibrio > Butyrivibrio sp. FC2001. The sequence continues at coordinate 152,270 of NZ_AUJH01000004.1, read as the reverse complement.
GATTGCCATCTGCAGGCATTTTTCCGGGAAGCTCTATCATTCCAAGATTTTCAGTTGCCTTATCGGAAGCCTCTGCGTCACTAAGGCCCTCTGCTTTATATACATCAGCAAGTCTGTCGTGGAAAAGAACATAGGTATCCGGCGTTGATATAGAGCAGAAATATGTGCCATCCGCAACCTTGGAGTATCTGTTCTGACCGATGGAGTCATCGATACACTCCTCGCTCATAACTCCCGCAAACTGCCTGAGTCCCATCATTCCCTTGGCAGCGTCAGCCTTGCCAAATCCCACATCCTCGGGGTTTGAGATGCCGTTTTCATCCTTCCCGAATACATAACCGCCGTAAGAGAACATAAACTCTGCCATCATATAAAGGTCATTGCAGGCTGCCACAAGGCCGTAATTCTCGCCGTCAGAGTCATCCTGAATCTGCTCGGAATACTGATATAAGCTGCTCCAGTTCTGGAAGAAATCCGGAGTCTTGTCGCCATCCTTATCCCAGTCGGTTTCCCAGTTTTCCGGAAGCTTATCCTTTCTGTAAAAAAGCATGGGCTCCTGAACGTTTACAGGAATCGCGCAGGTGTACTGTTTTCCGTCGACCACGATGGTAAATGCATCCCAGGCCTCCTCCGGAATGAGCTTTGCACACTCGAAATCATCCCTGTTAAGGGCCAGAATATGCTTATCCTCAGCATAGGTCATAAGCTTGTCATTTGCCTGATACAATACGTCAGGGCCATAGCCATAAGGGCCGTTTTCCGCAAGATTACTGTACTCATCCATGTTTGCATCAACCGCAACGATTCCCTTATCCTTGTAGGCTTCGTTAAACTCATTAAGGAGTTCATCAAGATACCCCTCTGATTTTGCTGTATCATTCTCAAGTATTCTTAAGGTTATGACTCCATCCTCGGATTTCTCGCCTGAAGCCTTGCCGCTGCTGCTTCCGCAGGCTGTAGCACCGGCCGCCAGTGATGATATTAATAACAGGCTAAGCGCCTTCTTCATATACTTCATATTACTTCTCCTCCGTCTACGAACAGTCTGTATTTACCGGGTTCCACCTGGATTTCTCCGTCTTGACCCATACAGTCAGTCTGATTTATATATAGTGCCATATCAGCATTTTCGCCGTGTCTTTTCATACACAGCAGCTTCTTGTCTTCAGATGGATATATTGATGTCCCACTGAATGAAAATCTGCCCTTTTTCCTGATATCCGAGAGCCGCCTGATGAGCTCTCCAAGGCTCTTTTCAGGGGTATTCTCCCAGTCCATGCATCTTCTGCAATCTGGGTCGTAGCCACCAACAGTATAGCACTCCGTACCATAAAAAATCGATGGCGCTCCCGGGAACAGATACAGCAGCGTAAGTGCGGCCTTCAGTCTGTCCTTGTCCTCATGAACCTCGCTGAAAAACCTGTCAGTATCATGGCTATCCAGTAGGTTTAGCATCATGTCGTTAACCGTGTCAGAGTTTCTTGCAAGGATATCATTTAGTTTAAACGCCATGCCTTCGGCGTCGAACTTATCATACGCGAAATAATCAAGAGCCGCCTTGGTAAACGCGTAATTCATAATGCTGTCGTACTGATCGCCCTTTAGGTAATTACTGGCATCGTGCCAGTTTTCACCGATTATCACCGCTTCCTTCTTGGCAGCCTTCACCTTTTTCCTGAACCTCCTCCAGAAATCGTGGCTTATCTCATCGGAAACATCAAGCCTCCAGCCGTCTATGTCAAACTCATTTATGTAGTAGGTGGCGATGGATATGAGATAATCCTGCACATCCGGGTTGGAGGTGTTCCACTTTGGCATATATTTGCAGCCGGCGAAAACCTCGTAGTTGAGCGGTTCCTTATTAGGATAATCCTCCCTTATTACAAACCAGTCATAATACTGCGATTTTCTGCCGTTTTTAACCACATCCTGGAACTTATCGTTTTTCTCACTCACATGGTTAAATACCGCGTCGAGAATTATCCTCATTCCTCGTCCATGGAGGTCCTTTACCAGCTCTTGCAGGTCTTCCTTAGTTCCAAACTCCCTGTCTATCTCGAAATAGTCCACAATATCGTACTTGTGATTGGAGGGAGACTTGAAAATCGGCGTAAGATACAGGGCATCGCACCCGAGCCTTTGTATATAATCGAGTTTATTTATGATTCCTTTTATATCGCCGCCTGCAAAGCTCCTGGGATTGGGGATATCGCCCCATTTGAGGTTTATGTAGCCCTTGTCCTTCTCTTCATCCCCGATGCAGAATCTGTCTATGAATATCTGATAAAAACAGGCCTGTGACAGCCACTCCTCCTTATCAAAGACATCTGCATTATTTATGTATGGATACTGGAAAAAGTTATAATATCCCTTGGTGAAATCATAATCAGCGGTAGCTCCGTCCTCTGAGAAATAGTAGTAATCCTCTCCGTCATACAGGTAAAATACGTAAGCAAGCCTTGTATCCTGCAGATCAAGCGTTATTGAATAATAATCGTATAATTCCCCGCGAAGCTCCCTTTTCATCAGAGCCTTCCTCTGACTCTCACCGATCACATATTTACTCTCATATACGATCCACGCCTTCTTGATGTCGTCCCTTGCTGTTCTTAGTCGTATTACAATTTCATGCTCAGATATCGGAAAACAGTACGCCGAATCCGTTATATGCAACAGTGCAAATTGGTTCATTTATACTGCCCCTTTACTCTGAAACTTCTTCAGTAGCTACCGGATCAGAGTTTCTGACTATTGAAAGTGTATCCTGAGCCTGATTATCGGGATTTGTTGTTAATGTAATGGTGTAATTTCCATCAACTACAACCTCAACATTAGCTGTATCATCAGTTCCGCCAAGGCCTCCGGCATTTTTCATCTGAGTCTCATCAATATCTGTAAACTTACCAAAGCCCTTCTGTCCATCCCATGACCAGTCATGAATAACCTGGAACTGATCGCCTTCAAACAGGTCGATTGTAAGTGAAAACTCATTTGCATTTACGCCTGTGGGAACAAGCTCAAATTCTGCCTTTTCCTCATCGCTAAGATCAGCTGCCCAGTTGTTAACCTGGAGAGAACCCTTTGTTGAAGTTCCTGCTATATACCAGTGTCTTGTGTCCTCTGCCGCTGCTTCAGCTCTGAAATCTCCGTACAGGGTTGTGTCCTTATCAAAAGTATCTGTTGAAGGATCCTTCTTACTGGCTTCAACAAATGAAGGTGTTTCGAACCATCCGTTAAACTCTGCGCCATCTGCCTGCTCATAAGCTTCGTATGTGGCCTTATCAAGAGCTTCACCAGCCGTTCCTGTCACAGTACCAAGAGTTTCATCCTGGTTCATGAAGGTAACTGTGATCTCTTCTGCCGGCTTACCTGCAGCCTTGGAGCTGCCACAGCCTGACAGACTTCCTATAACCAGCATTGTTGTCATTGATCCAGCCAGCATTTTTGTGAAAAATGATCTCTTTCCCATAATTTTAATCCTCCGCGTTTTGTTTTGTTAAACTTGTTAACTTAACAGTTAAACTAGTAATAGCACTTTAAATTTCTCTTGTCAACACCGAGATGCTTTGCTATCATTAGGTTAACTTGTTAACCCATATATAAAATGTAAAGGACGGAGCAAAATGGCTAATGAAAAGAAGGCAACTGTCCGCGATATAGCCGCAAAGGCAGGCGTTTCAGTTGCTACTGTCTCCTATGTACTTAACGATAAAAAGGATACAAAAATAAGTGACGCAACCAGGAAGAAGGTTCTTCAGGTTGCAAATTTGTTAAACTACAGTATTCCTGAAAAATATAAGAATATAGACGCAAGAAAGAGTACCTACACCATCGGCGTTATGTATCAGCTCAAGGCAGATACTCCCTCCAGAAATATGGAGATTATGACTCTTATTAATCTTCTGGCAGAGAGATTTATAAGGATAGGCTTTAACTGCCAGCTTATTCCTATCGAATCTGAGACTGAATACAATAAACCGGTACAGGGACTTGATGGAATAATCGCGATCGACCTCGAAAGCAGCATTTTCAAGCAGATGTCCGGTCATTACTTCATCCCCATCCTCTGCCTCGACATGATCATCAACGATTTCCTTTTCTATCAGATCCATACTGACATGGAGATCCTGGTATCTCAGGCAAAGGAGCACCTTGGTGATGATTTCTACCTCGTTACTGATAAGTACAATAATGAAGGCTACAGAAATTACATCTCCTCTGTAGTCCCGGATGAGAAAACTATATATTTCTCCGATCTGGAAAGAGAGGGCTTTTCTAAATTAAAAGGCAAAAAAGCCCTGGTTTTCGGCTCACACCTTGGCATGATCCTCATGCAGTATGCAAACTGTAAGGAAATAGCCATCATTTCCAGCAGCGATGCCCCAAATAGCTATTTTAAAGCCAAAAACATCCACCACGATATCGAGAGAAAAGCCAATCTCGCCATGAATATCATGATGAATGCGCTCGAGAAAAAATTCGATGTAAAGCACGAATATAAAGTATAAACGGTAAAAATTTAAAGCAGATAATATCCTCGCAAAATTGCCTAAAGCTTTCCTTACATCTCTGATGGCAGGGTTTCTGCTCTATTAGCGATATTCTGCTTGAAATTGATGATGTCATGGTTATATTCCTCGTCCATATAAGTTGAATGAAGAAGGAAATCAGCTGTAGCTTTATTATTGGCGAATGGAATATCATAAACCTGTGCAATTCTCATAAGCGCCTTTACATCAGGATCATGAGGTGCTGCTGTAAGCGGATCAGAAAAGAAAATTACGAAATCAACCTTTCCCTCTACTATCTTGGCACCAATCTGCTGGTCGCCTCCAAGCGGGCCGGAGTTGTAGCCTCTTACAGGAAGTCCTGTGGCATCTGTAATCATGCGGGCTGTTGTCCCTGTTCCGCACAGGAAATGATTCTTAAGTGTCTCCGCATTATCCTTACACCACTTTATAAGCTCTGCTTTCTTACCATCATGAGCGATAAGTGCAATATTTTTCTGTTTTCCAATTGTAAGTGTAATTGTATCTGTCATATCTGTCCTCCCAAGTTGTTTTTTAATGCTAAATTAGTCTTTTTATCGAAAAAATCTGTAGCGGTAAAAACGCCGCTAATGTGGATTATTATACCATTTCTGGCTGTTTTGGGTAGACTTTATCATATTCATTTCGCCTTATACATCATGACATCATAACATCATGATGTTGTATCATCAAATCGTTTTATCTTGCAAAGTCCTTCAAAAAAGAGGCTTGCTACTCCCCTGAAACATAGCTATTATCATAGTATTGACTGTAAACTCGACGCAATTATATTGCATATCTTTTTTTAGAAAGTGAAAACAAAATGAGTAAAAAAATATCCTTTTCAAGTGATTACACAAAAGGCGCTCATCCTAACATATTGAAGCGCCTCCAGGAAACCAATTTTGAACAGTTAGATGGCTACGGCACCGACGAATACTGCAAAAGCGCAGCTGATAAGATACGAGAAGCCTGCGATGCAAAGGACGCAGATGTGTTCTTTCTGGTGGGCGGAACCCAGACCAATCAGATCATTATCGATATGCTTCTTGAGCCCTATGAGGGCGTTGTGGCTGCTCAGACAGGACATGTGGCAGCTCACGAAGCAGGTGCCATCGAGTTTTCCGGCCATAAGGTGCTTACTATCCCCGGATTTGTAGAGCCCAAAGAGTTATCTGGCGAAGGTGCTTCAAAAAAACCGGTTTATTCCGATCAGATCGGTAAGATCAGAGCCTGTGACCTCAAAAAGCTCCTCTCTGATTTTTACGCAGATGATAACCATGAGCACATGGTATTCCCAGGAGCAGTGTACATTTCACATCCGACAGAGTATGGCACTCTTTATTCCAGGTCAGAGCTTGAAGAGCTCTCAGCCATCTGTAAGGAATATGAGATACCGCTTTTCCTTGATGGTGCGAGACTTGGCTATGGTCTCATGAGCCGCAGAACAGATGTGACTCTTCAGGATATCGCAAGGCTCGTTGATGCATTTTATATCGGCGGAACCAAGGTTGGTGCACTGTTTGGAGAGGCTGTTGTATTTCCGAAAAAAGTGCCCACAAAGCACCCTGTTCCCATCATCAAGCAGCATGGTGCCCTTCTTGCAAAGGGATGGCTCCTTGGGCTTATGTTTGATACTCTTTTTACTGATGATCTTTACATGAACATCAGCCGCAATGCCATTGATATGGCAGAGGAGCTTCGCGCAGAGCTCGTTAAAAAGGGCTATCAGTTATTCATCGATTCTCCCACCAATCAACAATTCATTTTGATGGATGATGAGAAATTAAAGGAATTATCAGAGCATGTAAGATACGGCTTCTGGGAGAAATATGACGATACCCACACCGTAATAAGGCTTGCCACGGACTGGGCGACCACTAAAGAAGACATCGATGAGCTTATGAAGTTTTTATGATATACAGGCGTTGATCATTGATAAATACAGCATGAAAAATCCCCGATTCAGATACCTGAACCGGGGATTATCTTTAATTATTCAGTTTTAATTTACCTCGTCAGAAGTGCCATCCTTTTTAACTACGATGAGCTTGCATCCAAGACCGAATGCTGCAACTGATCCGGCGATGAGTGCCCAGGGAGCTGCTGCAAGTCCAACGATACCGCCGATGATACCTACATTAACAGGTACGCTAAGGACAATCTCATCATCCTTTTTAATCTGGATACGATCAACATTTCCCTCTTCAACAATCTTTTTAAGCTTGTCAATGAGGTTCTTAATGTCATCACCGATGTCCTTTGTAGCGGGCTGTATAAGCTTTACTGCCTCATCAACATCTCCGTTAGTCTTTTCAAGTGCTTCTTTAGCTGTCTTATACTCTACCCCTGTAAGTTCCATTACTTTTTCAATAGCTTCAAGTGTTATATTCATTGTCTCTCCTTTCTGTTCTTATGCGTTTTGCAATAAGACTGGCAATGCCAACAACAATTGTTTTGTTTATGCTATTACTATAATGTGTCTAGTCTGTCTGTTACATATCATATAGAGCAAAACCTGATATTCTATTTCTCTATTTTAGCAAAAAAATTATCAGAATTCAGCGTTGATTCTGATAAAAAAATGCAAAAAAAAGCTGATTCTCCGAAGAAAACCAGCTATATTCTAATCTTCTCTTGCCATCTTGCTCTCAAGCTTGTTTTTATACATGAGATCATCGGCACGTTTAAATACATCATTCATTGAGGTGTCTATATACTGATCGTATACCGCAAGTCCAAGGGCTGCTGAATATCGCTCCCATGGCTCTTTACTCTCATCCAGGGCACTCTTATCGAATTCCTCTTTTAGCTTGGCAACCAGCTTATCTCTGTTGCGATAGTCGAAATTTTCAAGCAGTACAACAAATTCATCACCGCCTATTCGGAATACGGGAGAATGGTTGAAAACCGTACAAATAGTGCGACAGGCTCCCAGAAGAAAATCATTTCCATGCTCATGACCATAATGGTCATTTATCTTCTTCAGATTGTTTACATCAGCCATCAAAATGGCAAAGCTGGCAGTATTATTTGCGATATTTTCGTTAATACGCTCCTGCGTCTTGTCATACCAGGCCTTGTTCTTAACGTTTGTGAGAGCATCCTGATATGCAATCATATCCATACGATTGACCTTGCTCTTCATATCCTCGACCATGCCTTCGGCTTCAAGGATATTATTTACATACATGCGCATATCCATCGCCATCTGCGTTATGGCTTTCGATAAGGATTCCACTTCGTTTTTGGTGTGAATATCCGGCGCCTTGTAATTTAACAGGTTCGGATCCTTTTCTTCCTTTGAATGACTAACCTTTGCAAACACACCAACACTTTTTTCAAGCTGCCCTATAGGTTCGGTGACATTACTGCTCATCCACATGGTAAATACTGTAATGAAAACCATACCCATAACCATAATAAGTACGACTGTAATGGCTGTATGGGCTGTTATTGCGAACTGAATATCTTCGACATTGATATCAACGCACAAAAGTGCAATATGCTCTCCGGCATCATTGATAAGTGGCTGTGCTGCCGTATAATCATATCCCCAGGTTGAAAAATTTTTGAAATGAGATATAGTATTCCTCTCCAGAGCGGCCTGATAGGTCTGTAAATCCTCTTCTGTGTATACATCATACATCATATAATTCAGATAATAGCCATCCGGATCTGTTGCTCTGCCCTCAGCAGTATCTGCTGAAAAAATATTCATCATCCCATGCTCAGCATCGCCCAAAACAGGTTTTACTATATATAAATAATGGATGTCAAAATCTTCCATAATGGAGTCCATAAGGAGCCCCATTTCTTTGAATTTTTCTGTTTCAACACCTGTTTCTATACACTTGGTAAGATCCTCGATATCGATATGGCCTTCTACATACTCAATGATGTCTGAAGTCCTCTTGTCATAAGCACGATAAAGGGAACTGGAAAATGTAGAATATGCCAGAATACTAAGTGTCACGCATAACAAAGCTATGAATGTAATTGTAAATATTAAGATGCTTCGTTTTAAGGGTTTCTCAATAGTTTTCACGCTTTTCTCCTGTTCGTCCCAGAATCGTAAAAAAGCATAGTTATATACATAATTTTATCATTATACTTAGTCAAATAATTATAATAACTTAGTAAATTTGTATAAAATAATAATAACCTGACCTTGGCGGGATCAGGTTATCATCACATATTATAGGAGGACTAAAAAAAGGAGAAAAAACTTTTTTAACTTACTATTCTTAATACATCCTCTGAAAGCTCGGGCTTTCTCGGGAGGTGCCCATACAGAAACCGGAGGCTTGTCGCGTTCCCTGTATGTTCTTCTTTCTGTTATATATTTCGGTGAATTCTTAGGTCCGATAACACATTTTTCTCAAAAAATCCCTGATATTGAACTTTTATTCCAATAAAAGAGTCAAAACATGAAAATACATTACAAAATTAATCTCAATTCTAAAAAAATGATTAAATTTGTCATCTTGCAATAACGCGTCAAAGTGATAAAGTGTTCGGTAAGTTGATTTTGCATAGTATTATTTGATTATTTTTAAGGAGAAGTCCATGAGTTTTACTGATTCATATTTGAAAGAGCTTCTTCGTCGTTACCAGGCGAACTTCGATATAACAGAAAACTTCAAATTAGGCGATAAACTCTATCCCGCATACGCGTGGTTTTACTCGCTTAGTGAAAAATATGTCCTTAAGAAGGAAGCAAAGCTCTGGGCTATAAGAGCTTATGAACACGTTCTTTTTATAGAAGAGGACCAGCTTACACAGGAAAAGCTCTTAGATCTGATGGATGTCATTACGGATTACGCAGAGCCTGAGCTTGTAAGGAAAAACGACAAATATCCTGAAAAAGATCACATGTGTTCCTACATCACCTTTGTTGTACTTACATCCAGAGATACTGATGCCCAAACCGCTAAGGCTATAAAAAAATTCAACTATGATAAGGGATATCTGTTTAATTTCAGAGGACACTGCGAGGCAAGGCTTGCGGCAGTATCCATGGAGAGCGGTCAGGTAATAACCAATCGTTCCGGAAAGGATATGAAATCCATTCTGGAGGACGCATATATCAAAACAGTTGATATTGTAAAAACTCAGACAGAGGCTGCGACTGACGATTCCTACGAATTTGTCAGTTGATATATACCCTATGGGGAAAAAAGGAGGAGAAAAGTATGAATGCAGCATTATTACTTATTGTAAGTATTGCAATCCTTGCTGCCGGATATGTTTTCTATGGCGGCTGGCTTGCAAAGCAGTGGGGAATCGATCCCAGCAGAAAGACTCCCGCTCACGAATTAGAGGACGGTATGGACTATGTTCCTGCAAAGACACCTGTCCTTATGGGTCACCATTTTTCATCTATCGCTGGTGCTGGCCCTATTAACGGACCTATCCAGGCCGCAGTATTCGGTTGGGTACCGGTACTTCTTTGGGTTCTTATTGGAGGTATTTTCTTTGGAGGCGTGCATGATTTTGGCGCACTTTTTGCTTCCCTTCGTCACAAGGGACAGTCAATCGGCGAAATCATAGACGATTCCATGGGAAGAACAGCTAAGAAGCTTTTCCTTACCTTCGGTTATCTTACACTGCTTCTGGTAGTAGCTGCTTTTAGTTCAATTGTTGCAAGTACATTTGGTACAACTACTGCTGCAGGTGTTGCTGTAGAAGGTGCTACACTGGCTGCAAACGAGTCTACAGCTATGATTTCACTTCTTTTCATAGCGCTTGCTATTATTTTTGGTTATTTTGTTTATAGAAAGAATGCAAATATTGCACTGGCATCTGTACTTGGTTGTGCAGGCATTGCTGCTATCGTAGCAATCGGTCTTAACTTCCATCCCGTTGCTCTTTCTTACAACACATGGATGTGGGTACTTGGTGCATATATCCTTGTGGCTTCAGTTACTCCTGTATGGATTCTTCTGCAGCCCAGAGATTATCTCAGCTCATTCCTGCTTTATTTCATGATCGCTGCAGGTGTTATTGCAGTAATCGGTGCAGTTGTAACAGGTAATGGACAGTTCGCTGTACCAGCAATGGGAGATGCTTCACTTAAGGGAACAGGCGTATTTACAACAGGCACAGCCTTCCCTGCATTGTTTGTCACAATAGCTTGTGGTGCTATTTCAGGCTTCCACTCACTTGTTTCATCAGGAACAACAGCTAAGCAGCTTGATAACGAGAAAAATGCCCGTCCTGTTGCTTACGGTTCAATGCTTATCGAGTGTATTGTTGCTGTTATCTCACTTTGTGCAATCGGTTTTGTATGGTCAGCAGCTTCAGACGGAACTTATGCAAGTCCTACACAGGTATTTGCAGGCGGCCTTTCAGCTATGATCGGAAGCTTCGCTCCCTCTGTACAGAACACAATGTATCAAATGCTTATCCTTGCTGTTTCAGTATTCTGCCTTACATCACTTGATACAGCTACACGTCTTGCAAGATACATGTTCCAGGAGTTTTTCCTTGAGCAGGGTCAGACAGCAAAGGATGCAACAGGTTACAAGAAGGTTCTCGCTAATCCTTACGTAGCAACAGCAATCACAGTTGTTCTCGGTGTAAGCCTTGGTATGACAGGTTACACCAAGATCTGGCCTCTCTTCGGTGCTGCAAACCAGCTCCTCGCTGCTGTAGGTCTCATCGCTGTTTGCACATGGCTTGGCGCAGTTGGTAAGAACAACAAGATGTTCTATATTCCCATGGTATTCATGCTTGTAGTAACCATCTGCTCACTGTTCCAGACAATCACAGCTAAGCTTAACGCTTACACATCAGGTGCTGCCGATGTATGGGCACTTATCCAGGCTGGTATTGCTATTCTGCTTGTAGTATTATCACTTGTTTTATCAGCTATTGCAGCTAAGGTTCTTGTTAATCAGTACAAGGAAAACAAGAAAAAAGCTACCAAAGAAGATGCAGCTTAATTCAAGCTTCATTATAGCCATTAAAAAAGGTCCGATACTGTTAACAGTATCGGACCTCACTTTTTATCAGCGTTTATAAAATATCAAGCATTTTGCATAGCCTGCTCGATCGCATATGATAACTGATCGGGACATGATGTGTTCTTAAAGCCGCATTTTATTCCTCTAAGCTTACTGATAGCGTCCTCAGCCTTCATTCCTTCAACAAGTCTTGAAACCCCCTGAAGATTACCGTTACAGCCATTTGTAAACGCCACGCTCTTTATAATTCCATCCTCAACCTCAATATCTATCTGTGTTGAGCAGGTGCCCTTTGTCTTGTAAATCATTGTGTATACTCTCCTATCCCTGATATTTCTCAGGTATTCCACGTATTTATGTTTCAGAGACATAGTATACCACATAAAATCAGATTGTATAATAGTTGTTAATGTACAAAATCCGCCGGATTTTTACTGTACAAGTATAGTTATTACCCTTGTAAATGAAGGAATATAGGGTAAAATAAAGCGATAGCATTTTTAAAGGAGATAAATATACTATGAACATTAATCCTATGGCCATTATGGCACTTCAGCAGAAATTAGGCACCTTTAAGCAGGAGCACCCCCGTGTTCTTCCCTTTTTAGGCGCAGTTAAGGATAGCGCTATGGATATAGGCACTATCATCGATATGAAGGTCACAACTACAGATGGTGTTGAGAAGCAGTGCAATATAAAAATCACTCAGAATGATATAGACATCTTCCAGACTCTTATGAATATAAATAACGCACAGTAAAATTGACTTTTTGGGGAGAATCGGTATGAAAAACTATGACATGACAGAAAAACTTGCAGCTATTGATAAAGTTATTAGCAATGGTCCTTACGCTGACACATGGGAGTCCCTGTCAGCCTACAATGTTCCGAAGTGGTACAACGGTATGCGCTTTGGAATCTTCATTCACTACGGTGTATTTGCGGTTCCCGCTTATGATAACGAGTGGTATTCACGCAACATGTATGAAAAGGACTCTGTAGCCTACAAGCACCACATCGAAACCTATGGAAAGCACACAGATTTTGGCTATAAGGATTTCATTCCTATGTTTAAAGCCGAGAATTTTGACCCGGACAAGTGGGTGCACAGCTTCAAGGATGCAGGTGCACAATATGTTGTGCCGGTCGCAGAGCATCACGACGGTTTTCAGATGTATGATTCCGATTTATCCTCATTTAATGCCAAGGATATGGGTCCTCACAGGGATATACTCGGCAGCCTGAAGAAAAGCTGCGAGGATGAAGGCCTTATTTTCGGTACATCTTCCCACAGAATTGAGCATTTCTTCTTCCAGAGCGGCGGAAGGGAATTTGAGAGCGATATAACAGGTGAATTCCACAGAGGAGACCTCTATTGGCCTTCCATAAAGGGTCCCAGGGACTTTGATGCAATTGATGGTGAATGTGTTCCCACAGAGGAATTCATGCAGGATTGGCTCGTCAGAACCTGTGAGATCATAGATAAATATCAGCCTAATATTCTTTACTTTGACTGGTGGATCCAGCGCGTGGAGCTTAAGCCCTATTTGAGAAAACTTCTTGCATATTTCTACAACCGTGCTGCATCCTGGGGCAAGGAGGTTGTAGTCAATTACAAGCACGATGCAATACCTTTTGGCATTGCTGTACCGGATATTGAACGTGGTCAGCTTGCGGCTCAGAAGCCTTACCGCTGGCAGAGTGATACCGCTATGTGCTTTAACTCCTGGTGCTACACCGAGCAGAATAAGTACAAGGAAGCAAAAGATATCCTCTGTGATCTTATAGATATCATATCCAAGAATGGTACAATGCTTTTGAACATAGGTCCCAAGGCAGATGGTACCTTCTCTGATGAAGAAACCGCTATCCTTAAGGAGATCGGATCCTGGCTTAAGACCAATCATGAGGCTGTTTTTGACGCAGCACCCTATCGCACCTACGGTGAGGGTAATGTATCCATCGTTGAAGGAGCCTTCCAGGATGGTAATGTAAAGGCATTTTCATCCGAGGATTTCCGTTTTCTTGCAGGAAACGGCCATATATACGTAATAGCAATGCGTCCCTCCAAGAACGGTAATTATGCTGTTAAATCCTTCGCAAAAAAACAGGGGTTATTTAATAGCCCCATCGCAGAAATAGTGCGTCTTGGGGATAATTCACCCTTAGAATTTACTCACGATGGTGATGCACTCCGCATTAAATGTAACAGCTCAGATTCAGATGATCTTCCTGTGGTATTCAGGCTCAGCATCTAAAAGTGTGCTATACTGACAAAAAACAATGAAGAAGGCACCGGATTTTGAAGAAATTTAAGAAGTTTTTAAAATGGCTGATAATACTTATAGTTGCTATTGTAGTAATCTCCGTGGTGGGCTTTAAAATATACACCGGCAGTTACTACAGAGCAGATATCGGTATTATCGATAATATTGAAAAGCTCCTATCGGGTGAAGTTATGTCCTTTTCAGACAAAAACTGTACAGTTTTTATCCCTGCTAAGCAGGAACGAAAGGCTGTAATCGTTTTTTATCCCGGGGGAAAGGTTGAATATACTTCTTACAACGGGCTTATGTACGAGCTTGCTGCAAGGGGATATGTATGTCTTTTGACCAGAATGCCGGAAAATCTTGCTGTTCTTAACATAAATGCCGTGGACAAGCTGACATCAAAATATCCTGAGTTCACTAAAGAAGCTGAGCATCTGGACTGGTATCTTGCAGGTCATTCCCTTGGCGGCGTGGCCGCCAGCGTACACCTTGAAAAGACCTTATCTTCAGCAAAAAGCGGCGAAAATTCAACAATCCCGTCTGAATATAAGGGAATCATTCTCTGTGCCTCATATCCGTCTGTAGATTTTTCCGACGCAGATATTCGTCTTCTTTCGATTTACGGATCAAATGACGGGGTTTTGGACATGAAACAGTATGAAGCCTGCAAAAAGCTCTGGCCTGAGAATTCTGAAGAATATGTAATCCAGGGCGGAATACATTCATTTTTTGGAAGCTATGGAATCCAGGATAAGGACGGAAAGCCCCAGATAACCAACTTTGAACAAATAACCCAGACAGCAGATATAATTGCCAACTGGGTTAGTCATTAAAATTTCTATTATTTTTTAAGGATACCTGAGAACGCGGAAAGCAGAGCAATACTGATGAATATTCCACCCATAATGTCGGTGAACCAGTGAACTCCGCAGATCAGTCTTCCCAATACAGTAATAACCATAATTATTGCACAAGCGACTTGTAGGATAGATGCAAGTCGTTTGTTTTTTATGTACTGGTTTAACACCATTATTGTGCTACCCATAACAACACAGATAAGCATTGTGTGTGATGATGGGAAGGAAGCCTCAGGCTCTAAAGAATCATACATTATCATCGGTCTGTAATTTATTATTACCTTCTCGAACAAAGCATAGAGCCCAAGCACTACTGCATATAAGCAGCCCAATTTGATTATTGTAGCATCAACCTTAAAAACACTTTTTCTCTGCACAAGCTGGATAAGACCTACCAGTGCAAATATTGCACAAACAAGTAATGCAAGTATTCCGAACACCTCAGTTATTGTATACCAGATGATATTTACTCCAAAAAAGTCGTGAACGCCGCCGTTTATATGCGAAAAACCAATGGATGTATCCATGGGTCCTATCTGTGCAACATCATAGGTTTTGACCAGGATGATCAACAACACTGTAAGTATGGCAAAAATGCCTGAAACAACAAAACTTTTCTTATTATTCATAACTTTGTACTTCTCCTATCTAAATTAACAGCATTAACGATCGCTGTTGGCTTCTCTTAGTTCAGCAGCCGTAACGTTTATGAAGTTCGCAAGTCTTCTGACCATGGATATCTGTCCATGAATCTTCTGCTCCTCGGGAACCTCTATCGCCTTATCTCCTATTCCGGTGGGCTGAGAAAGCGCCTGTCCGCCCTCTCTCATACCAATGGCAATAAGAGTCACATGATGCTCTATTATATAGTCGCCCATATTCATGATCTCACCGCTTGAGTAGAAACCGCTCACCGGCGCGATAAAGCTAAAAGGCCCAGTTTCTTTATTTATAAGATATTTCCAATACAGTCTTCTGACTCCGCAGGAATAAAGAAACACCGCCTGAGGCGCGAAGCTTCTGACATTCCAGACCAGATCCTCCACGTCTGACTTTATCACATCAGGATCACCGTATGAGAGGTTCACGGTTGTACCCTGTCTGATATTTGCCGCAAGATTGATGGAATCATCCTTTGTATCACAGGAAAACGGCAGTCTCAAAACATCATAACCGTGCTGCTTTGACAACAGCGGGAATTCAAGCATGTTTGCAAAGAAATTCTCATCTGCCTGAATATCAAGATATTTACTGTAAATTTTGCCTGCAGGAACACCATCAAGCTCATACAGCTTCTTTCCTACAATTTTTGTAACCTCAAGGTCTTTACCAAGAGGCTTCCAGCCGGTAGCGTGATGTACATCTACATGCAGATCGTCTCCCGCATAAGTAATAAGTACTACTCCGGAGCTACATATTTTATCTCTATCAATAACTTTTGTTTCTGTATTTTCTATTTCACAGCCTGCACTTCCGGCTCCAAAGATTTTGATTTTTTTCTCGAGCTTTTCAACTTCATCCAATATAGCAGTAGAATTAATGGATTTTAAAGTAAGCAATATCTCCGCAGCACAGACCTTATCCGTAGTATCAATTGTGCGCCTTATCCGGGCTCCAATCTCGCTCTCTTCCCCCGGCTTGCACTCAAACAGATACGCCTTTACATCGGAAGTATCAAAAACGGAAACTGCCATTACAAGGCCGTCTTCTGCCAGATGACCATCGCAAATATCACCATTTGAGCTGGTTCCTGCTATTGCTGCCTTGGGATACATCTCCAGGATCTCGCTCTGAACGGCTTTGATATCCTCATCATTAAACTTCATAGTATACAGATGGAAAAGAATTGCGCTGTATGGCTGTCTCTGAGTATAAGCATAAATATCTGTCAGAGCCTTTTGCACATCTGTTACTGCTGTTAATTCAAAATTAAACTGTTTCAATAATATTCCCTCATTAGCATATTTTTACAACATTTTAATAATATATCAAAACAAGTATCTATTAAATAGGCAATTTTCAATTCCCGATATATAGGAGCAAAATACTATATCTAGTATTTTATATGATACCCCTATCTATATATTGACCACCAATATGTTCTGTGATAACTTATAGATATGGGTGTATAAGTTTTATGGGGGTATTCTTATGTATGAAGTTGTAAAACGTGATGGCAGTATCGCCAAGTTCGACATTTCCAAAATTTCTTCAGCTATAATCAAAGCTTTTGTGGCATTAGAGAAGCCCTATCACACAAGTGTGATAGATTTAGTTGCTCTGCGTGTTGCATCTGACTTTGAGAGTAAGATCTCTGACGACAAAATAACAGTCGAGCAGATTCAGGATAGCGTGGAGAAGGTGCTTTCAGAGTCTGGCTACTCTGATGTTGCAAAAACCTATATCTTGTATAGAAAACAGCGAGAGAAGGTTCGTAACGTTAATTCTGCACTTCTTAACTATAAGGATCTTGTCAATGATTACCTGAAAATAAACGACTGGCGTGTAAAGGAGAACTCTACCGTTACATATTCTATCGGTGGTCTTATTCTCTCCAATTCCGGCGCTATAACTGCCAATTACTGGCTTTCAGAGGTTTATGACGATGAGATCGCCAAGGCTCACAGAAGCGCAGCTCTGCATATCCACGATCTTGCCATGCTTTCAGGCTATTGTGCAGGATGGAGTCTTAAGCAGCTGATCCAGGAAGGTCTCGGCGGTATTCCGGGTAAAATAACATCTGCTCCGGCTAATCACCTCTCTACTCTTTGCAATCAGATGGTCAATTTCCTTGGCATCATGCAGAATGAGTGGGCAGGCGCACAGGCCTTTTCTTCCTTTGATACCTATCTTGCTCCTTTTGTTAAGATAGACAATCTGTCACAGGATGAAGTGAAGCAGTGCATACAGTCCTTTGTATACGGCGTTAACACGCCCAGCAGATGGGGAACTCAGGCTCCCTTCTCTAATATTACTCTTGATTGGACAGTTCCCAATGACCTTAAGAATCTCAATGCCATCGTAGGCGGCAAAGAGGTTGATTTCACATACGGTGATTGTCAGCATGAGATGGATATGGTAAACAAGGCCTTCATCGAGATTATGATCGAAGGTGATGCTAACGGCAGAGGTTTCCAGTATCCTATACCCACATATTCAATAACTAGTGATTTTGATTGGAGCGAGACAGAGAACAACAAGCTTCTCTTTGAGATGACCGCAAAGTACGGCACTCCTTACTTCTCAAACTATATCAATTCTGACATGGAACCCAGCGATGTTCGCTCCATGTGCTGCAGACTTCGTCTTGATCTTAGAGAACTCCGCAAAAAATCCGGTGGATTCTTCGGTTCAGGTGAGTCAACAGGTTCTATCGGCGTAGTAACTATTAATATGCCCAGAATTGCATACCAGGCGAAGGATCTGCAGGATTTCTACAACCGTCTTGATCACCTTATGGATATTGCTGCACGAAGCCTTAATACCAAGAGACAGGTTATCAGCAAGCTCCTTGATCAGGGTCTGTATCCTTATACAAAGAGATACCTCGGATCCTTTAGCAACCACTTTTCAACAATCGGTCTTATCGGCATGAACGAGGTTGGTCTTAACGCAAACTGGCTCCGTGCTGATATGACAGATATAAAGGTTCAGGAGTTTACCAAGGAAGTGCTTACACACATGAGAGACCGTCTCTCTGATTATCAGGAGCAGTACGGTGATCTCTATAACCTTGAGGCTACACCTGCTGAATCAACAACATATCGTTTTGCTAAGCATGACAAAGAGCTTTATCCCGATATAATAACAGCCAATATGGATGGAACGCCCTATTATACTAACTCTTCACACCTTCCTGTTGGTTATACTGAGGACATTTTCTCAGCTCTTGATATCCAGGATGAGCTTCAGACATTATATACATCCGGAACTGTATTCCATGCATTCCTTGGAGAGAAGCTTCCTGATTGGAAGGCTGCAGCTAATCTTGTTCGCAAGATCGCGCAGAACTACAAACTTCCTTATTACACCATGTCTCCTACCTATTCAGTTTGTAAGGAACATGGATATCTTGCAGGTGAGCAGGCTGTTTGTCCTCACTGCGGCAAGAAAACCGAGGTTTATAGCCGTATAACAGGCTATTATCGTCCTGTAGCTAACTGGAACGACGGAAAAGCTCAGGAATACAAGGATAGAAAGGTTTATGACATCGCTCATTCAACCTTAAACCACAAGCGCGGCATTGGTAACCCTACAGGCGAGCCGGTTCAGTCTCCTACCATGGAAACAGTTGTTAAAACCGCAGCCGAGCTTGAAAATAATTTAATAAAAGCAACCGATCATTCAGAAAAGTCTATTCTTTTATTCAAGACAGCAACCTGTCCTAATTGTCAGATCGCAGGAGCACTTTTGGATAAAGCAGGAATAAGCTATGAACTGATAGATGCTAATGAAAATGCAGATCTGGCTGAAAAATTCGGAATAATGCAGGCTCCTACATTGGTAGTTGCCAATAATGACAGTTTCGAAGCACATCCCGGCGTTTCCGATATCAAGGAATGGCTGAATTTAGCAAAAAATTCCGTTACTGCATAAAAAAATTCCAATAAACAGTAGGCATATCACATGATATTGTATTAGAATTATTCGCATCATAGTCTTATGGTATGCTTTAAAGTAACGGAGGAACACAAATGGGGAAGAAATCCATCAAAGAGAACAAGAATATTTATTTTGAAAGCCGAGAGGAGGCAGGATTAACAAGAGCTCAGGCCAGTGAACGTATAGGATTCATAAGCGAAAGCCGTCTTGAGAAAATCGAATCCGAAAAGACAGCTATTCAGCCAGAGGACGTAGTTGCTATGGCAGAGGCATACAAAAAGCCTGAATTATGCAATTTTTATTGCACACATGAATGCAGAATCGGTCAGGATTCCGTACCTGTTGCAAAGGAATCTACTTTATCTGAAATCGTACTTGCCATGCTGTCTTCACTTAACTCTCTTGACGAGCAGCGCAACAGACTGATCGACATCACTGCTGATGGAGTTATCTCTGATGATGAGCTTCCTGATTTTGTTAATATTCAGAAGCAGCTTGCTATGATAGACCAGACTGTAGAATCCCTTAAGATCTGGATGGCTAATACAGTTGCCAACGGTCAGATCAACAAAGAAAAGCTTGAATCACTTATGCAAAAATAATCATCAATATTTTCGCGTATTTCGCAAGAAAACAGGGATGCACATATAAAATGTGCATCCCATTATTATTGCCCTTATTTCGGTCAAATATTAACTTTTTCGGCCATGTCCTTTGCAAGGCTTTCAATAGTGCCATCTTTGAAGGGACTCTTAAGGCCAACCTCTGCCAGCATGTCCTCATAGAACTCGCTTGCAGATATTTTGCAAAGCTGTAAATAATGTTTCCATGCATCTTTGTAGTCCTTATCCATCCATACCTTGAACTGCATTGCAATAACGCTGGCAAGAACATAATCAATGTAATAGAAAGGACTCCAGAAAATGTGTCCCTGCTTCTGCCAGAAACCACCCTCGTCAAAGAACGGATCTCCATCAAAATCAAGCCAGGGTCTGTAGGTCTTCTCAAGCTCCTTCCATACCTGCTTTCTTTCAGTCGGTGTCATCTCAGGCTTCTCATATACAATATGCTGGAATTCATCGACCATACATCCATAAGGAATAAATGTTACTGAATCCTCAAGATGCATCTTAAAATAATCATCTGCTCTGTCACCGAAGAATTTGTCCATCCATCCGTATGTGAAGAATTCCATGGACATTGAATGAATCTCGGCTGTTTCCATTGTTATGTCATTGTGCTCGATTATTTCATCATCTTTAGTTACATACCCCTGGAAAGCATGTCCGCACTCATGGGTTACAACGTCGACATCTCCGCTTGTACCGTTGAAATTCGCAAAAATGAAAGGCACTTTATACTTTGGCAGGAAATCCATATATCCTCCCTGCTTTTTGTTCTTTCTTCCAAGAACATCAAAGAGCTCATTTTCCATCATAACATCGATAAACTCAGCAGTTTCGGGAGACAGCTCTCTATACATTGTCTGTCCGGCCTTCATGATTTCCTCAGGAGTGCCTATCGGTGCGGGATTTCCGTTCTTAAAATAAACCTCGTTATCATAATATTTCAGTTCATCAACACCTATTTCCTGGCGACGCTTTTCCTGAATCCTTGTTACAAAAGGAACAAATGACTCCTTTACCTGCTTTCTGAAGCTCTCAACCTCAGGCCTTCTGTATGAATTTCTAGTCATACGGTTGTAGCCAAGCTCGATATAATTGTCAAATCCCAGCTCCTTTGCCTGCTGTGTCCTGTTTTTGACCAGCTTGTCATAGATATCGTCAATTTCATCGGTTACAGACATAAAATAGTCTGAAAGAGCCTTCCAGGCACGTTTTCTTGTATCTCTGTCGTTACCTGTAAGGAATTTACGAAGAAGTGAGATATTGTACTCCTCTCCGTCAAAAGGAATTCTTGCTGAAGCTATGATATTGTCATATTTATTGATAAGCGCGTTTTCCTCCTGCATAAGAGGCAGTATCTTCTCATTAATTGATGCAAAGTTAAGCTCCATGTTTTTGAAAGCCACCTTGCCGATTTTCTCCTCAAGATATGACTTATAAGGAGAAGCGTACAGTACCTTCTGATAATCATTCTTGTACTGTTCTATTACAGGACTGATCTCATCCAAATACTCCTGCTCTTTTGCGTAGAATTCCTCTTTTGTATCCACATCATGGCGGAATGAGGCAATTCTCATGTTAGTATAGAGGTCATTGTTAAATTCATAGAATTTTTTATGAAGCTCAAACTGCTCCTCTCCACTTTTTGCATTTTTTGAATCCTCTATCAGCTTTTCAAAGAAGCTTTTTACTTCATCCATATCTATATGCTTATATGGCATTTCAGAAAATTTCATCGATTTTTCCCGTCCTTTCTCAAACAATCTGCCTTCCAATTATATTCTCTGAAATATGGTTTAACAATATATTTTTTATACATCATGATGACATGATATATTGATGTGTCGCCTTGTATTTTGCACAATTTTTCTTTTTTAGTCTATTATTTATCATTATTTTATACTTATTTAATCATATTCCTACGTACTTCCACATATAATTATAAATGGATAAATATCAAAACTATTGTGGAAAGGAAGGTTTTTAAAGGTATGCAAAAAAGGCGCTTTATTTCTTTAATAACGGTACTTGCGCTGATGCTTCTTACTTTTGGTTGTAATAAAGCAACAACAGAAAGTGTCGAAGAAACTGATGCCGGTACCACTGGTTCAATTACCCTGCTAAACATCAAGGGTGAGGTTACAAGCCAGATTGAAGCTCTCGCCAAGCAATATACGCAGGAAACCGGTGTCCCTGTAACTGTAGTAACCGTTCCTGCTGGTGTTGACGTACAGGCAACCATAAAAGGTTATTATCTTTCCGATCAGATGCCGGACATTATTGCCTGCGAGGCATCCGGATTTGGTAGCTGGGATGGACTTCTTGTAGATCTCAGCGATCAAAACTGGGCTACCAGAACAGATGCTGAGTATATCGATCCCACATATGGCACCTTAGGCTTCCCTTATACTACTGAGGCTATCGGCCTTGCATATAATGGAGATATCCTCGCCAAATGTGGCATAGATCCTGCCTCTATAACAAGTCCTTCCGCATTACAGAGCGCTTTCGAAACCATTGATGCTAAAAAAGACGAACTCGGACTGACAGCTGTTATAGGATACTGCGCAGAGCCCAATGATGTAGGCTGGTCTAGCGGAAACCATGTCTTTGGAACGTATCTCGATTCTGGTCTTGATCGCTCAGATACCAAATACATCGATATGTTGAATGATGGTGGAAAATTCGATGACGAAAGACTATCAGCCTTTGCTGACATGATCGAGCTATTCAATCAGTATTCAGATCCTGCTGTGCTTACAGAAAGCGCTTATGACGCTCAGGTAGCAGGCTTTGCATCAGGCAAATATGCTTTTGTTACACAGGGTTCCTGGATCGGTGCAACAATGACAGGCGCTGAAGCAGACGCTTATGCTGCAGCCGGCAATTTTGACGTAGGTATGCTTCCTTATTGCTTCATGGATGGTCAGGATACAATCCTTACAAGTGCTCCTTCCTGGTGGGCAATTCCCAAGGAAGGTAACGTCGAAGCCGCAAAGGCATTCCTGCAGTGGTGTTCAGAGGATACAGCACAGAAAATCCTTGTAGAAGATGCTGGATTTATCAGTCCATTTACTGATTGCAAATATGTAGCTACAGATCCCTTTGCTAAGGTTATTTCCAGTTATGTATCTTCCGGAAAAACCTCAAACTGGCACTGGCAGAGCATGCCTGAAGGCTTAGGACAAAAGGGTCTTTCCTTCGGATTCTACAAATTCGCAAGCGGTGAAATCGACAAAGCCGGATTTATTAACGAATTAAAATCAATCGCTTCCGATTGGTATTCAAAACTTTAAGGAGGTGACTAAATTGGCTAATAACACAAGTTATGAAAATCCAGGCAGTGCTGGTATTACCGTAAAAAAGGTTAATTCCATACTTTTTCAGATTATGACACTTAACCTTTTTATGCTCATTGCCTTCGTACTCGTTATGATGCTGGTTATGTCCTCGATGCAGAAAACGACAAATACCAGTATACAGATGTTTGACTCCATGATGAGCCTGACTCAGCATGAAGCGAACCTAAAATCCGATGTAATGTCACTGTATGACCAGACCACCGGATATATCGCAGCTGACGCTATAGAGACCAAGGAAGCTCTGCTTCCCCAGATTGAAGTAGCAAAGTCAACTATACAGGCTGATATCAATCAGTTAAATCAGGATTTTGCATCCTTTAATGACGAAGAAGCTACGGCTCAGCTTAAGGAAATATCAGACCAATATTCCAGACTTTCCGCACTTATTGATAATGCAATCTCACGCTGTGATTCAGGTGATCAGGCCGGCGCCTATACTACTCTTTTTGATAAGGCAGAAATCCAGAAGATCGCTATCTTCCATTCATCAAAGGCTCTGGATAACGCAATTACAAACGCTGCAAGCGACACAACCAATATGATGAATGAGCTTCTCAAATCAGGACGTGTCATTGTTATCCTTGGTATGGTAGCTATCCTCGTACTTATCATCATTAACTTCCTGATAAGCTATAACAACATCGTTAAGAAGATCAGAAGTATCAGTGATGAGGTTAATGAGATCATTTCCAATATTGAAAAGGGACAGGGAGATCTTACTGCAAGAATCAAGACAAAGACTAAATCTGAGCTCCTATTCATAACATCTGGTATCAATCATTTCATTGAGACATTGCAGGGAATTATGCGTGATGTCAAGAATGGTTCTATTATTCTTACATCCTCATCCGAAGAAGTTGTATCACAGCTACGGTTGGCAGATGACAACGTAACAAACACTTCTGCAGCTCTTCAGGAGCTCTCTGCAAATATGGAGACACTGGCTGACACAGTATCCTCTATTAACGGAAAAGTTGATGATGTTAAATCTGCAGCTCAGGCCATTACTGATGAAGCCTCTAACGGTACTACTACCGCCCTTTCAATCAAGGAAGAAGCAAATACCTTAAAGGATCGTGTAACCCACAAAAAGGCCGATGCCGGTAATCAGATGGCTACATTGTCCGATACACTTACCAAATCTGTTAAGGATTCCGAAAAGGTTGGACAGATCAACGAGCTTACCAATGTTATTCTTGATATCGCATCACAGACCAATCTTCTTGCTCTTAATGCATCAATCGAGGCTGCAAGAGCAGGTGAAGCAGGAAAAGGCTTCGCAGTCGTTGCTACTGAGATCAGCGCCCTTGCTGACAACAGTAGAAAAACAGCTGGTACGATTCAGGAGATCAGTAATGAGGTTACTGAGGCCGTTAATGCACTTGCCAAAAACGCTCAGGATGCCCTTGATTTCATCAATGGTACAGTTCTTGGTGATTATGATGAATTCGTTGATACAGGCGAAAAATACGAGCATACAGCCGATTTAATGGACGATATGCTTAATTCCTTCACCGAGAAGGCTGATCACCTAAACGATATCATGCAGGAAATGGTTGAATCCATTCAGATGATCACTACATCAATCCAGGAGAGTTCTACAGCAATTTCAATGTCTGCTGAGAGTTCTACCGAGATTGTAGGTGGTATTAAAAAGATATCAATTGCTATTGATAAGAATACAGATGTTACCGAACAACTCAGTGAAACCACTGAAAGATTCACTTCTCTTTGATTATTAAAATATAATTATATATATTCTTATCAAAATAACCCGTCGCGAAAGCGACGGGTTATTTGTTTTTATATTTTTACGGTTTTATTTTACTGCATCTATCAGTTCTTTTGCCAATTCAGGCTTATTCATTATATAAAAATGAATACCCTCAGCTCCTTTTTCTTTTAGATCCATTGCCTGTCTTATAGCATAATCTATGCCATATTTACGCATTTCCTCCGGATTATCTCCGTGTTTTGATATTATAGAGGATAATTCCTCAGGAACCGTCGTTCCGGATAACGTAACTGTTGTACCTAATTGTTTTGCACTCGTAACAGGCATTATTCCGGCCGAAATAGGCACTTTTCCCCCTAAACCATATAATTTATCCTTAAGACGATAAAAGTACTCATTTTCGAAGAATAATTGCGAAATAAGCACATCACAACCACTCTCAACCTTTATCTTTGTATTAAGAACATCTTCTTCCTCTGTAACAGCCTCCGGATGCTTATGAGGATAACACGCACCAAGCAGGGTGAAATCCATGCCTTTTTCCCTGATAAAGGCCGCCATATCGCTGGCATGAAGGAAATCTCTGGAATTAAACTGTTCGTCTGTCATAGCCTTTGGTCTGTCGCCTCTAAGCACCAGAATGTTATCTATTCCTATTTCCTTAAATTTATCCAGCCCTTCGATTAGTTTTTCTTTGCTGAATCCGACACTTGTTATGTGTGAAACAACTTCTAATCCTGCTTTATTTTTAGCATAATCTGCTATTTCTACGGCTTTTCCTGCATTGGATCCGCCTGCTCCGTAGGTTACACTTACAAAATCCGGTTTTATCTCTGATAAACGCTCCAGCTTTGCATATATGTTTGCAAACTCATCTTCCTTTTTAGGCGGATAAATCTCGCATGAAAGTACAGTTTTACCGCGATTGTAAAGCTCTTTTATGCTCCCCACTTCTTCGTCCTCCTTTTTCGTTTTTATGTATTATAACACGTGAAAGCTGCCAGGGGGCAGCCTGGCAGCTTTCTATATGGTTATCAAGCTTGCGATCCATCCTTTGATCACCGCAACGGGCCTAAAAAAAGGCATAAAAAACCTGTTTCCATGTCGTTTCCCTTCCATGGAAACAGGTTGCTTTCCGTTGCTAATAAATATATCGGTGCATCTGTTAAAAAATATTAGTGCAAATCGGTTGATTTATTTTATTATTTATCCAATCGCCTTCTTAACAGCTTCCAGAACACGATCTGCCTGGAACGGCTTAACGATAAAGTCTTTTGCACCAGCCTGAATTGATTCAATAACCATTGCCTGCTGACCCATGGCAGAGCACATAATACAACAAGCGTTAGGATCTGCAGCCTTAATACCCTTAAGAGCACCAATACCATCAAGCTCCGGCATGGTAATATCTAGAGTTACAAGATCAGGCTTAAGTTCGTTATACTTGTCGATTGCGATCTTTCCATTTTCGGCCTCACCGGCAATCTCATAACCACCCTTTGTCAGAATGTCTTTCAACATCATGCGCATAAAAGCGGCATCATCTGTAATAAGTACTCTCTTAGCCATTATGAACCTCCATATTTTTAATTCCGGACTTATATTTGCGCTCCGGTGTATCTCTCAAATTCAATTTCTATTTTATCATAAATTTATCAAAAAAAACCCTAAATCGTCGCTCAAACAATTAAAAAATGATAAAATTTCGTTCCGTTTCGAAATTATTTCTAAATTTCCTATGTATAATGACATCATCACATCATTATACATATTCATATTGTTGTATCGACAACTAGGATTGTACTTTTTGTATATAATTTATCGGTTTTTTTGTAATTATTTTTCAGATTATTCTTCGATTTCTATGCTTCTGATCTGGATTCCTTTTCCTTTTAAAAGCTTCCCTTTCCTTTCACTACATTTTGGACATCTGTATTTATTATTTTTATCCGGGTGATAAATTGTTTTACAGGCTTCACATTCAATTTCTACTTCAACTTCATTCGTTTCCAGTAAGGTATCCTTTAACTTTGTATCTTTCACCGCTTCTGGATAGTATTTGTGCAGATAATATGGTACTACTCCGCTCATTTCGCCAACATCCACTATTATCTTGTTTACACGATCTATTTTTTGTGTTTCCATTTCATGCACTACTGTATTAACAATATCTATAATATAACTCAATTCATGCAAAATTGTGTATTCTCCTCATATTGTACATATAATATAAACAATTGAAAATTGACCTTTATAGTCAATTATATACTTAACATTAAGTTGTTGTATTTAAACATAATGCGTGTTGTTCTATATTTATTTAAATCTATGGATTTCTTGGATAGATAGCATGTGCTATTTATTTATATTGACTATTTTAGTCTATATTATTTTATTTTATAATTTTATATATTTATTTTTTGTTAGATTATGATAATTATGCCGAATATCACATTCATAACGCCTGAAATAAATTAATTGTATGTGCATTACGTTAAATATCTGTTTATTTGAATATACCCCATATATATACAGACTATTATGAATATTCTATATATGAGCATTATATATTGAAATGTATATTTAAATGAAATAATTTTAGTTTTGCTTTTCTATGCAAATTCAGGCAAAAATCACGGATTTTTTTCAGGATTTTTTTTCGGATTTTATCCTGGATCCAGTCCTCTTTCAACCCTTACTCAATCATGAGTATCAATATGTAAAAGTACACATTTATATTATCATCTTTTTCAACTTTTATCAATATATTTTGCTCACTATACATAAATATATTTATATATTTTGCTCACTATACATAAATATATTTATATATTTTACCCTCATTTTATATAAATATTTTTATTCTATTTTATCATTACCTAATTATATTTATATATATTTATATCATATTCCTTTTATATTTATATATTTCGATATATTATTATTTTTCTATTTTTGTATTATATCATCATTATTATAATATATCTATTTATCACCTTATAATTACATCATCTATTTATATCATCATGTTATATTTATACTATGATGTTATACATAAGAATATCAATACATCATGACATCATGATATTCTTATGTATTTTCATCTTTATTATATACATCATGTCTTCATGTTATATTTATACTTATACATTTAAATATCACATCTTCAAAATATCGTGCTACTATGATACTTTATCAATTCGATGTTACTTTATACAATGACATCATTTTACATTTGTACACAAACATCAGCACCTCTAAATACACTTATGTCCACATATCATTATATATCATAATTATTGATTCTTTATGCCAGATCAGATAACATCATAATACAATTATATATTCACATCTACTTAATTCACACTCTATATATAGGCTTTTAAATTTATTAACCACAATATATAGCATATATAATGATGTCATGACATCATTATATATTAGTTGATAGTTGAAATTATATTAATATCCTTGTTCCAACTGGCGTAATTTATGATAGGAAATTTTATAGATTTTTCTATCATATCTTCAGTATAATTTATGAGATTATTATATTTATATATTTTTATATTATATTCATGTTTTATTAATATATTTATATATTGATGTATTTATATCATCGTGATGTATTGATGTTTCATTATATATACATCAACATAAATACATCATGCTGTTATGATATAATATATCATGCTGTATTAGTATCAATACATTAATGATGTATATATATCGTTTATTATTTATATTTTGATTACATTATCTCTTTGTATTTTATTATCTATATATCATTATTACTTTATATTTTATTATTTAGATACATTTATATTATGTTATTCTAATATATATGTATCTGATTATATTATTATATCTATACAATAATATATTGATATTAGATTACATTAATATAGTATTATCACTATACATATATATTCATATATCATGAAACTCTTATATCAATGTATAAAAATCTTTACACATCGAAACATCAATGATAATATAAATAAGAAATAACACGGAAAAAATGGGAGGAAAAAATGAAGACAATCGCATTTTGCAACCAAAAGGGTGGCGTTGCAAAAACAACATCAACTTATGCATTAGCGTCCGGTTTAGCAAAAAAGAAGTATTCTGTGCTTATGATTGACTCAGATCCACAGGAAAACCTTAGCCAGGCCGCAGGAATCGATTTATACAATATACCGGCAGCAACCTTATCAGATGTATTTAAGACAGAAAAAGGTGAGCCTGGAGCTGATATAAATGAAGCAATAATACCTATTAGTGACCATATTGACCTTATTATCGGTGGAATTGAGTTTACATCAGCAGATCTTGATTATTCTGGCGTTACATCCAGAGAATTTATGCTGAAAAGAGCACTCAAAAAGCTGAAAAAAAGCTATGATTTTTGCATAATTGATTGCAGCCCTACATTAGCTTTAATTACACAAAATGTACTTGCAATCACAGATAAGATAGTTGTTCCTATGACACCTGAAGCTTTTGCTACAAACGGTGCAAATATGCTGTTTTCATGGATTTCAGTTATGTCAGAGCGTTTAAATAACCCTGATCTTGATGTAGCAGGTATTCTGGTCACAAATTGCAGAAATACCAATAATGCTAACATTTGGCTTGAAGGTATTGAAATGCTCGCAAAAGAGTATGAAATTAAGGTTTATGACACAAAAATACATCAGAATGTAGCTGTAGAAGAGTCGCAGACCTTAAACCAGTCATTATTTGATTATGCTCCAAATGCACGTGCAACTAAGGATTATGAAGCATTTGTAAAGGAATTTTTGAAAGGAGAGTCCAAATGAAGAAGGATCTGAAAACCGCAATGGCAAAAAATTTCCAGAAAATGGTTAATGAGCAGCCTACGCAGGACACACCTAGTAAAAAATCCGAAACAGTGACAGCAAAAAAAGAAGAGAAGAAAGCTGCAACACCAGAGCCTGAGAAGGTTAAAGAGGTTACGCCTGTTATGAATGAACCCGTTGAAGTAGTTCCTGAACCGGTTCCTCCGGTACAGGTTCAAGCAACAGTAGAGGTTCCTCAGCAGCCTGTTCAACAGCCTATTCCTCAGCCTGTAGTACAGCCAGTTCAACAGCCCGTTGTTCAGCAGATTCCTGAGCCTGTTGCACCAGTTCAGCCTCAGCCTATGCCAGTACAGCAGCCTGTTCCTATATATGTTCAGACACCTGTTCAGCCTGTAGCTCCTACTTATGTTGAAACTCCTGTAGTTAATCCTACAGTTCAGACAAATATATCACCTGTTTTTGATGAACCTCAGACATTTTCAAAGGTTTCATCAAAGAAATCT
The DNA here is from genome assembly GCF_000424125.1 of Butyrivibrio sp. FC2001. Taxonomy (NCBI): domain Bacteria; kingdom Bacillati; phylum Bacillota; class Clostridia; order Lachnospirales; family Lachnospiraceae; genus Butyrivibrio; species Butyrivibrio sp. FC2001. The sequence continues at coordinate 121,995 of NZ_AUJH01000004.1, read as the reverse complement.
ATTCCTCTTGTTCCAGAAGAAAAGAGTAGTGGAGTATTACATATCCGTTTAGGTGAACTTAGATCCTACGTTGATTTTATGACTCAGTCAGGTAAGATATCTTATCAGCAATATATCAGTAATCTTATTGAACAGGATTATGAGAAAAATAAAGATTTATATCTTAAATATAAGTCTTTCATGGAACAGTTAAATATGTAACAACACTTTGTTGTAACAATATATTAATTAACAACAAATTTCTTATTAATTAGGACTCTCAGAGAAGCAGTAAATAAGCGCTTCCTGGGAGTTTTTTATATAGTTTAATGGGAGAAGAATGATAGAAAAAGGGTCCATGTTTGTTAGAAATATGGATAAAGATGATAGATATAAGGGGCGTATTTTGCGATATTTTTTTAGGTATAAAGTATAAGTTAGTAGTTTTTAGGGAAAATCGAGCAATTTTATTAGTAGTTTTTGGGATGGTAAATAAGAAATAGGGTTTTTTATCGTAGTTTTTGGGTAGATATAATACGGACAGTACCAGATACAGAGCCATTGAGCAGTAGATGGTATATTTCAGGTAGAAAAAAGGGTAATATCCATCCTTTATTAGTAGTTAAAGGGGTTATATATAGCTTTATTAGTAGTTATTGGGGATGTTTTTGAATAACATAGTAGTTTTTAGGGATAATAATACGTAAAATACATTAGAAAAGACGATATTAGGGAAAAAATACGAATTCTTATTGACCGGAAAAAGATTAATAATGGCGTACTTAGTAGCAAATGGGTACATAAATAAACTTTATTAGTAGTTTTAAGGTATAATTTGAGTGTTTCTTAGTAGTAATTAGGTATATAAATATATAATTTAGTAGTAAAAAGGTACGTAAAAAAAAAATACTTGTTTGGTCAATTTAGCCGCTGACCGTATCAGTCAACTTAATTATCGCCAAATAGTTTTAATAACAAACAATATCACGTAAGTTATTAGTTAAGGGGTATATAATAGATGTAATTAGGTATAACTTTAATAAAATGAGGGATTTTTGTTTACAGTGTGCTATAATAGCACTATAATAAATTAGTACTAAAAAGGTATGAAAATAGACCTTATGGGGTAAAGGAGGTTGTTTTGGGGAGAAAATCCAAAAAACAGATAGAAGAAGAAACAACTGCTATCGAAAGCTTTTTATCTAATCAACATTACAAAAAAGCAAATACACTTATAAATTCTAAAGGTAGATCTACACTTCTAGTCCAGAAGCTCTTCGCAGTAAGTATTGCAAAGGCAGAGCTTAATCCGGGCGATAACACATTAGAAGCTAATATATATGGAACAGATCTTAAGAAAATCTTTGGTGTAAAGGGTGGCTCCTTTTATGAGCATATCAAATCAGCCATAGAACCGGCTAAATCCAAGCCATCCATATTGGATTGGAGAATTATCTATTCTAATGATGATACCAAGGAAATTGAGGCTATAAATGTTATTACAGACGCTTCTTTTAAGAATGGAGTCCTCAATGTAAGGTATAATAGTAAGATTACTCCGTACCTGGCTAATTTGCAGAACAATTACACGGTATTGAGCCTTGCGGAAGCAGTTCAGCTTAATAGTGTTTATTCCTTCAGACTTTATGAGATTTTGAAGGCTGAGATGGATAAACAGAGGGCTATAACCAAGAAGGAAGGCCCATATTACATACAATATCACCTTACAGACTTAAAGCTCCGCCTGGGAATCATTGACTCACAGGCAGATCCTGCTATTATAAGTGCACTTAAGAAGGGTAATCCTGATTATGATGCTATTGAGAGACAGGCCGATAAGTCAGACGGAGCCGGTAAACTTAAGACCTTTGGTAACTTTAAGAAGTTCGCATTGGATAAAGCTCAGAAAGAATTAAATGAGACCACAAGCATCTGGTTTGATTATGAACCGGTTAAAGCCGGAAGAGGTGGGAAGGTAGTAAGCATCAGGTTTAAGATAGATGTTAACCCTAAGATAAAGAATAAAAATAACACCTATAATGATTTAAATCTCAAGGATAGAAAGGTAAATCCTGCTGAAGAGCTTGAGTATATGGATCAGGTTCAGGATATTATCGATGAGAGAGTTAAGCCCTCTGAGATAAGATCAATATTGAAGGCTGCTGATTATAATATAGATAAGATAAAACAGGCTTATGATTTATACAGCAGACAGAGCAATCAGGTTGAGAATTTTGTTGGTTGGATGATATCAGCGATAAGAAATAACTATACTACAGCCGGTTATTCAGCTAAACCCATAGTTGGAGAGTATGTTCAGGGGTCCTTTTCATATGATGATATGGAATCTGAATTACTGGATAACTTCTAATTATCAGTATTAATTCATTAAGAAAAGCTCAAATTCCGATAAATCCTCGGAATTTGAGCTTTTTAGCAAAAATAAAAGAGCTCAGATGAGCTCTTTTTTCATACATTTCAGCCAGTCACTAAATGACATTCCTGATAGCCACTGATAAGATCTGAGATTTTATTAGAATCTCCAATTACAGATACATATAAAGGTTTGAAAAGATTGAGTGAGAGAAGACCAATAATTGACTTACCGTCGATATAGCTGTGGCCGCTTCTTACATCAACCTGGCAAGATGACTTAGAGTTCATCTGCACAAACTTCATAATCTGTTTCTCGTTTTCAAGACTAATAGTTACATCCTTTGTCATGATCTTATTCGCGTATCTTCTACGCATCCCCCTATAAATTATTTTGTATAAAAAAATACAGACACAAAGATATCACAAAGTCATTTAAAATGCAATACCTACATGTAGATATGATAACTATATGAGTACAAAATATCGACATTGTTAGTTCAATATTGCATCAATATGTGTGTTAATTGCGACAAATTCAGAAAAAAAGGCTGAATTTCATAAAAAATCTATAAAAACACAGATTATTCATAATCTGTGTGGTATATTGTTTTTGTAAACGTAGAAAAATGTTGAAAGGGCTGGGTGACGCAAATGAAAAAGCTTCTTTTTTACGGTGATTCCAATGTTTACGGATTTGATCCCAGAGGAATGATGGGTGGTCGGCTTCCGGAATCTGAGAGATGGACCGATATTCTGGCAAAAAAAATGTACGGTGAATGGCGTGTTTTTGCTGACGGAATGAACGGAAGAGTAATTCCTGATAATGCATACTCGCTTCTTTCTCTTGATAAGACCGTACTTGAGAATAGTCCCCTTGATCTATTTGCGGTAATGCTGGGTACAAATGATCTTATAAATATGTCAGTTCCTGATGCAGAGACAGTTGCTTCTAAAATGAGAGATTTTGTTGAGCGTCAGCTGGAGCGTCAGGAATTTATAGATAATAAGACCGGTTTTCTTCTCATTTCTCCGCCAAGAATACTTCCTCATATGGATGAAAATCTTGAAGAAGCCGAGGCTCAGAGGAAGAGATTTTCCGCAGAGCTTGATATTATCGCCCAGGAAGTAGGCATTTTCTTTGCTGATGCCAGTGAATGGGATCTTGAGATGTCATTTGATGGGGTACATATGTCTGCTGAGGGACACGCATTATTTGCAGAAAAAATGGCTGACATTTTATCAAAAATTGATCTTACAGCTGAGAGACATGAAGCAGATGATTATGTTTGTGCATATCTCGCATAAAGCGTTTAGGAATAATTATGGTAATATTTAATTTCAAGAAAATCCACGAAGTTATCGACTTTGTGGATTTTTTATTGCATAATAGATGTATGAAAAATATTCAAATTAATGACTGAGTGAGTCATTAATTTACTTAAATATAGCAAATGATATGTATTTATATTTAGTAGTTTTTGGGGATCAAAATGAAGATAGAAGAGAGAAAAGTAACAACAAAAAGGGGAGAAGAATTCCAGCTTAGAACACCTACAAGGGACGATGCTGAGAAAGTCCTGGCCTTCAGGCGTGATGTGGCCGGTGAGACGATTTATCTGACCAGATATCCATATGAAATAGAGAATTCAGTAGAAAAAGAGGCAGAAATCCTCGGGAATTATAATAGAGCAGAGCATTTGGGCATGATAGCCATTTTTGATAAGAACAGGATAATAGGAATAACATCAGTCAGTCCTGTAGGAATTACCTTCAAAATGAGACACAGGGCCTCTGCAGAGCTTGTAGTGAGGAAAGAGTACTGGAATCTTGGTTTAGGGGCTCATTTGCTTGATCAGGCCATAGAGCTCGCCGGAATCTGTGGATATGAGCGTCTGGAGCTTAGCGTATTTGCCGATAATGCACGGGCACTGCGATTATATAAGAAAAAGGGATTCATAGAGTGTGGACAGGTTCCGCAGGCATTTAAGATGATGGATGGAACCTATCACGATGAAATCCTTATGTCCAAGAATTTGTGGAGATATTAGAACTATGAGAAACACTTTTGCACCGATGGAAGGCATAACAATTTATTGTTATAGGAATACCCATCATAAATACTTTGGCGAGGGGCTGGATTATTATTACACGCCCTTTTTATCAGTTTATAAGCATCATTCCATTAAAAAGCGCGATATGCGTGAAATACTTCCGGAAAACAATGCAGATAACGGGTTACGAATAATCCCGCAGATTATGGCCAATGATTCCGATGAAATCATATGGGCCTTAAATTACCTTCATGAGCGTGGATATGACGAAATAAATTTAAATATGGGATGTCCTGTCGGAACGGTAGTTAGTAAAAATAAGGGATCGGGCATGCTGTCGGATCCGGACAGGCTCTATGAGATATTTAGCAGAGTTTTTGAAGATAAAATAACAAACGAAATCAAATTTACGGCTAAAACACGCCTTGGATTAACAGATCCTCACGAGTTTGAAAACATACTTCCGGTCCTTAATAAGTTCCCTTTTGCAGCGGTTATCATTCACCCAAGGGTACGGACACAGATGTATAAAGGAACTCCGGATATGGAGATGTTTAAATGGGCATACGATAACAGTACTAATCCCGTGGGCTACAATGGGAATATTTTCGTGCCACAGGACTATGACAATATCATAAATAATTACCCTGATCTATATGAGATTATGATGGGAAGAGGTCTTGTTGCAAATCCTGCTCTTGCACGGGAGATAATTGGCGGTAAAGAGATGTCTCTGGACGAATTAAAGGGATTTATGACGGATCTTGAGAAAAATTTTAAGATAGAGATTCCTGCAGACGAATCCATAATGCATAAAATGAAGGAGATATGGTTTTATGTAGGGAATCTTTTGGTAACAAAGGATGGAGCTGAATCAGAACCGCTGATTCATAAGATAAGGACCGCAAAAAATATAGCTGAATACAGAAATGCAGTCAGGAATGTGTACAGAGAATGCGCTATGAAGGGCCACGACAACAAAACATCATGATACTATGATGTCAAAACGGATATAGCTTATTCGGCCCCGGAGTCTTTCATAAGCATCTCATGGATGGCCTTAGCCAATACTTCATCGGGAGCGGCCTTAAGCTTTTTCGCTTTTTCACCCTCCTCAGGCTTGCTAGGAATATCCTGTAATTCAGCATCTTTTTGATTTTCAGCGCCCATAATCCCCCTCCAATTCAGATTATTTGCTATATAAATAATAATAACACTAATCTGTGAAATAGGACATAAATTCATCTAAATGCGAAAAACCGTATAAAAGCGTTGATTTAGATGATAGTTAGTGTTAGAATTGCTTTAGTTTCAAAAAACCTAAAAGGGGGAATAAAAATGAATAAAACAGAACTTGTAGAAGCTATTGCAAAGGAAACAGGTCTTTCCAAGAAGGATTCAGAGAAGGCTGTAAAGGCTTTCATCGATGTAGTTTCCAAAACACTTAAGAAGAAGGATAAGGTTCAGCTCGTTGGCTTTGGTACTTTCGAGACCACAAAGAGAGCAGCTAGAACTGGTAAGAACCCTCAGACTGGTGATACCATCAAGATTCCTGCTTCTATCGCTCCGAAGTTCAAGGCTGGTAAAGCCCTGAAGGATCTTGTAAACAAGAAGTAATTTAGATCATGAACTTAGACCCCGGAGTACTACGGTATTCCGGGGTTTTTCAATGTAAAAGAGGAAGTATTATGAAAAAAATTGTTAAATCTTTTGTAGTTACACTTGTAGTAGTATTGGCAATCGGTGCTATTTATCTTTATAGCAAGGATTCACTTTTTAAAAGTGAAAATGCAGACAGTACAGAGGAAGCAGCTGCTGAAAACACTGATGATTCCAAGAGCGGTGGAATAACGGGTGCTATAGAAGATGCAAAAAAGGAAGTAATCAAGAGTGTAGCCAAGACAGTTGTTGATAAGGCTGTAGAGCAGTATGCAGGCGAGTCCAGTTCAGAGGTTAAGGAGATGCTTGATTCTGTATCTGAGGAAGATAAGGATAAGGTTACTGATATTATTGTAGATAATATGTCAATTGAGGACATGTCAGATGTTCAGGAATACATCAGCAATAAGGATGTTGACGGACTTAAGGACTATGCTAAGGATAAGCTTACAGAGGAAGATTATTCCGAGCTTACTGATATTCTGGAGAAGTACTCAAACGAAGCTGCAGATAAATTGGATGGAGTTTCAAATTAAATTATGAAAAAAAGCGATATGACAGTCGAGGAAGCTTTAAAGATTAAGCTTCCCCTGAAGGAATGTCTTATCGGCGAACCGCATTTTTACAGAAAAGTGGCAATGGTAGTATTGCCAATGATCATACAGAATACATTATCTAACGTGGTGGGTCTGCTTGATAACATTATGGTAGGTCAGGTAGGAACACTGGCTATGTCAGCTGTCGCAATTGTCAATCAGCTGATGTTCGTTTTTATGTTATGTGTCTGGGGCGCGCTTGCGGGTGCCGGGATATTCGGAACACAATTTTTTGGAAAAAGAGATTATGATGGAGTGAGGATCACCATGCGTTTTAAACTGATAGTTGCGCTGGTGATTTCTGTTTCTGCAGTAATTATTTTCAGTATTGCAGGAAAAAGCCTCATTGAACTATATATAGCTGCGGATACACCTGCTAAGGAAGCAGAGGAGACGCTGAGACTTGCTAAGAATTATCTTGATATTATGCTGATTTCGCTGGTTCCCTTTGGATTGACTCAGGTTTATTCCGGAACAATACGAGAATCAGGAAAAACTACGCTGCCTATGGTTGCAAGTATGACCGCGATGGTAATTAACTTTGTATTTAATTTCATCCTTATTTTCGGTCATTTCGGATTTTCCAAGATGGGTGTGGCCGGAGCAGCAATTGCAACTGTTATTTCAAGATTCGTAGAAGTGGGAATAGTAATAATACGAGGCCATTTATGTTCAGATGAATATCCGTTCCTGGTTGGAGTTTATAAGAACTTCCATGTACCGACTAATATGATATGGCCAATAATGTCCAAGAGCTTACCGCTTCTTGCCAATGAGTTTTTATGGAGTCTTGGCCAGGCAGTACTTCTGCAGAGCTACTCCATACGTGGAATAGAAGTAATAGCAGCAATGAATATTGCTAATACCATAGCGCAGATATTCAACGAAGTGTTTATATCTCTTGGTAACTCTACGTCGATAGTTGTAGGACAGGAGCTTGGTGCAGAGCATTTTGTGCAGGCAAGAGTATATGCATGGAGAATGGCTGCACTTAGCATAACAAGCTGCTTTGTGATGGGTGCGCTTCTGTATTCAGTATCGCCTGTTATCCCTCAAATATACAATACAGAGCCTGAAATCAGGAATCTTGCTATGGAATTTATCAGAGTAGTAGCAGTGGTAATGCCGGTAAATGCCTTCGCAAATGTAGCATATTTCACGCTAAGATCCGGCGGAAAGACCCTTGTGACCTTCCTGTTTGACAGCTGCTTTACATGGGCTGTGAGCGTTCCTGTTTCAAGAATACTTGCAGGATATGTGATAATGCCTGTTGTGATGGTTTATTTCTGCGTTTGCTCACTTGAGCTTATAAAGAGTACAATAGGATTTATACTGGTGAAAAAGGGCGTCTGGGTTCGTAATATAGTTAACAGACAATAAAATAATAAAGATTTAATAAAAGGATACCTCACAAAGATTCATTGATGTGGTATCCTTTTTTTATACCGCAACGATAAAGTCTTTTGTTGGCAACCCTTAAATGGAGAGAGCTATGGATTCAGAAAAACCATCATGGATCCTTAATGAAAAGATTTTTTCAGAGGATCACATGTTTACACGTCTAATGGGATATGCGTTAGAGGAGAATCTTTCAGAGACATATCAGGCATTGTATTATGCCAGGGATAAGCATGAAGGACAGGAGAGAAAGAAGAATCCGATCACGCAGGATGATATTCCATACATAACACATCCTTTGATGATGGCGTGTCATGCGCATGCTATGGGAATAAAGGATGATCAGGTTCTGGCTACGATTTTACTGCATGATGTATGCGAGGATTGTGGTGTAAAACCGGAAAAATTGCCGTTTTCAGTGCCGGTAAAGCGTGCAGTGGCATTATTGACCAAGCCGGACGATTTTTCTGATACTGAGGAAGCAAGGAAGCGATATTTTGACGGTATTGCTACCAACAGCACAGCATCGATAGTAAAAGCTCTCGACAGATGCAACAATGTATGTCTGATGTCACTGGCTTTTTCCAAAGAAAAAATCATAGAATATGTTGAGGAGACTCAGGACTATGTATATCCGCTTCTGGAAAAGATGAAATATGATAATCCGGAATACAATGATGCGGTTTTCCTGATCAAATATCAGCTTAGAAGTGCAATAGAGACAATAAAGGCATTTATATTAAAAGAATAACATGTGTTACAAATGAAAACCCACAGACCGTCTGGCCTGTGGGTTTTTTTGGAGGTTTGAAAAATAGAAAGTATATTAGCCCATGATTGCTTCAACGTTGTATTCAGAAACTGAAGGATCGTGAGGTATAACGGTTCCTTCGATTTCCTTACCGTTTACTATGAGCTTTTTAATACCTTTTTCTGTTCCGTTTGTCTTTACAGAGATATTGTATGTTGCGCCTCTGTACTTTCTTGTGAGCTCGAAATCACCGAAATCAGCAGGAACGCAAGGATCTACTGATAAGCCCTTGTGTGTAGGATAGATTCCGAGGATATACTGTGAAATATTAACAAATGTCCAAGCTGCTGTACCTGTGAGCCAGCTGTTCTTACCCTGACCGTGGAACTTAGCATCTCTTCCTGCAACCATCTGTGAATATACATAAGGCTCTGTGCAGTGGATATCACTGATCTCCTCTACATAAGCAGGGCATGTCTTCTGATAGATCTCAAATGCTCTGTTGCCATGTCCGAGAACTGTCTCTGCGATGGAAACCCAAGGGTTATTGTGGCAGAAGATACCAGCATTTTCTTTGTATCCCGGAGGATATGAGCTAACCTCACCAAGCTCGAGGTGATACTCTGTATAAGCGGGCTGAAGGATCATTACACCATACTTTGTATCAAGGCGCTCTTTTACGCTCTTAAGAGCCTTCTCTGCGAGACCTTCCTTAACACCGATACCTGCAAGTACGCAGAAGCCCTGGGGCTCGATGTAGATCTGACCTTCCTTACACTCGTGTGAACCAACCTTGTTGGAGTGTGCATCATAAGCACGAACGAACCATTCGCCGTCCCAACCAGCTGTGCAAACAGCGTCATACATCTTCTTAACTTCAGCACGAGCTCTCTCAGCTTCAGCGTTGTCGCCCTTAAGCTCGCATAACTGAGCGTATTCTTCACCATATTTAACGAACATACCTGCGATAAATACTGACTCAGCAACAGGGCCTTCGCTGGGACCAAAGGTCTGGAAGGATTCACCGGGATGAGCTGAGAAGCAGTTGAGGTTCAGGCAGTCATTCCAGTCTGCACGTCCGATAAGAGGCAGATCATGAGGACCCTTGTGGTTAACGATGTAATCGAAGCTTCTCTTTAAGTGGTTCATAAGAGGTGTAGCAACGGTCATATCGTTATCAAAAGGTACAGACTCATCAAGGATTGACATATCACCTGTTTCTCTAATATATGCGCTGGTACCTGCGATCAGCCACAGCGGATCATCATTAAATCCTGAACCGATGTCTGAGTTACCCTTCTTTGTAAGGGGCTGGTACTGGTGGTATGCGCTACCATCCTGGAACTGAGTAGAAGCGATATCGATGATACGCTCTCTTGCTCTGTCGGGAATGAGATGAACGAAACCAAGAAGATCCTGACAAGAATCTCTAAAGCCCATTCCACGGCCGATTCCGGACTCATAGTAGGAAGCAGAACGTGACATGTTGAAGGTAACCATGCACTGATACTGGTTCCAGATATTAACCATACGGTCAACCTTTTCATTACCTGACTTGATGTGGTAGATGGAAAGGAGGTTATCCCAATAGCTGTTGAGCTCAGCAAGAGCCTTCTCAACATCAGCATCTGACTGATACTTTGCAAGGAGCTCATTAGCAGGCTTCTTATTGATAATTCCGTGTGATTCCCACTTCTGATCTTCAGGATTCTCAACATAGCCGAGAACGAAGTTGAAGGTCTTGGTCTCACCGGGAGCAAGTGTTACATCGATCTGGTGAGCTGCGATGGGTGACCAGCCGCTTGCTACAGAGTTTGTAAGCTTTCCTGCAAATACAGCGTCCGGATGATCAGGACCATTATATAAACCGAGGAATGCATCACGGCTTGTGTCGATGGCATCAACCTTAGTATTTACTGAATATACAGCGTAGTGGTTTCTTCTCTCACGATACTCTGTCTTATGGAAAATAGTAGAATCTACTATCTCAACTTCACCGGTACTTAAGTTACGCTGGAAGTTCTTCATATCGTCATCTGCGTTCCACAGACACCACTCAACATAAGAGAAAAGCTGAATCTTCTTCTCTGAAGAGCCGTTATTTGTAAGCTCTACATGAGATACTTCGCAGGTATCATTCATGGGAACGAAGGAAAGAACAGAAGCCTTAACACTGTTCTTCTCAGATGTAAACTTACTATATCCTAAACCATGACGGCACTCGTAGGAATCAAGCTCAGTCTTAACAGGCTGCCAGCCGGGATTCCAAACTGTCTCGCCATCCTTAATATAGAAGTATTTACCATTGTTATCATAAGGTACGTTGTTATAACGATATCTTGTAAGACGAAGAAGCTTTGCATCCTTATAAAAAGAATAGCCACCACATGTATTAGAAATAAGCGAAAAGAAATCCTTATTGCCAAGGTAGTTAATCCAGGGCAGGGGAGTCTTTGGTGTAGTGATGACATATTCACGATTCTTGTCATCGAAAAATCCGTATTTCATCGATATTCCTCCTAAAAAAATCTTAAACGATTAAGAATTGTTTGCTAAAGTGATTATATAGTGTAAACTCCTACATTTCAAGACATTTTTAAATGTAGCAAGGAAGCTTAAAAACGGGAAAATTTTCGCTGCGTTTAAGGAAATAAGCGGTGTTAACCCAAAATTTATGAAAAATATAAAATTATTTAAGTTTAAATTTGTAAATTAATCACAAAAAGATACAATATGCACAACAAAATCAAAATAATATATTGATTTCATGGAAAATGTGATGTATATTCAAGTTACGAAAACGTTTTAGGAAAATTAAGGGGGACAGATGTCAGCACGTAAAAGAGTTTCATTGAAAGATATTGCAGCCGCGTGCAAGGTATCTGTCGCAACAGTTTCAAAAGCATTAAATGACCAAGCCGACATCGGCCAGGAAACAAAAGATCTTGTTCGCGAAACAGCAGAGGCAATGGGATATTTTCCCAATTTTGCAGCTAAAGCGTTAAAAACTAATCGTACATATAATATAGGACTTTTGTTCATGGATGACTCACAGAGCGGATTGACACATAACTATTTCGCCAGAGTGATCGAAAGCTTCAAAAAGAAGATTGAGGAGAAAGGTTACGACCTTACCTTTATAAGTAATAACAGAAGTTCTCAGGGGTATATGTCATATCTTGCACATGCGAGATACAGAAACTTCGACGGCGTGGCAATAGCCTGCGTTGACTTCTACAAGCCTGAAGTTGAGGAGCTTGTAAGAGGAAACATACCGGTTGTTACCATTGACCATGTGTTCAATGACAGATCCGCTATTATATCGGATAACGTCATGGGCATTAAGGATCTGCTTACATATATCTATGGAATGGGACATAGGAAAATCGCCTATATCCATGGTTCGGATTCAGCAGTTACTCAGAGCCGTATAAAGAGCTTTTACAAAACCGCGATGGACTTTGGCCTGGAGATTCCGGATGAGTATGTACTTGAGGTTGAATATCGCGACACTGTAGGTGCTCAGAGGGCAACAGAGAAACTTTTGGAATTAAGTGACAGACCAACTTGCATATTATATCCCGATGATTTTGCCACCTTTGGAGGCATAAATGCTATTAAACAGAAGGGATTAAGAATACCAGATGATATTTCAATTGCCGGATATGACGGAATTGATATAGCAATGAAGTACAGTCCACAATTTACAACAATTGTTCAGGATACAGATCTTATTGGTAGGAAAGCAGCTGAGAAGCTTATTGATTCCATAGAGAATCCACGAACGACTCTCAGTGAACAGGTTATTGTTCCTGGTCACCTCAATGAGGGCGAAACAGTCAAAAGACTTATTTCATAACGGTTTAAGACAGCAGAAGCTGTTTTAAATATACAACTAATCATTTTCATTATTAAATGAAACGGGAGGTACAATTTCATGAAAAGAAAGTTACTTGGTGTATTACTTTCAACAACAATGGTAGCTGGCGTGATCGCTGGTTGTGGCGGAAACAATGCTGCACCTGCAACAGAAGCACCCGCTGAGGAAGCATCAACAGAAGATGCTGCTGAGGCTCCTGCTGAGACAACAGAGGATGCTGCTGAGACAACAGAAGAGGCAACAGAGGATGCTGCTGAGTCAACAGAAGAGGCAACAGAGGATGCTGCTGAGTCAACTGAGGAAGCTACAGCAGAGGTTGCAGCTGACGAGGGTAAGGTTCTTAACATCTATGCTTGGAACGAAGAGTTCAAGTCAAGACTTACAGACCACTATAAGGGATATGAAGAGGTTGACGCTACTCACGGTAAGATCGGTGATGTTGATGTAGTTTGGAACATCACTCCCAGTGAGAACAATGCTTATCAGAACAACCTTGATGAGACACTTCTTAAGCAGGATAGCGCAGCTGCAGATGACAAGATCGATCTTTTCCTTGTTGAGGCTGACTACGCTCTTAAATATGTAGATACAGATTACACAATGCCTATGGCTGATCTTGGTATCACAGATGCTGACCTTGCTGATCAGTATTCTTACACACAGGCAATTGTTACAGATAGCAACGGTAAGCTTAAGGGCTCATCATGGCAGGCTTGCTCAGCAGGTCTTATCTACAACCGTGATGCTGCTAAGGATGTTCTTGGAACAGACGATCCTGATGAAGTACAGGCTGCTGTAGCAGATTGGGATAAGTATGTAGAGACAGCTAAGGCTGCTGAGGAAAAAGGCTACACAATGTGTTCTGTAAACGACACATATCGTACATATTCAAACAACGTATCCGGTAAGTGGGTACAGGATGGCAAGCTTACTATCGATGATAACCTTATGAACTGGATCAACGATTCTAAGGAACTTGTAGACGCTAAGGCTGAGAACACATATGACCTTTGGGGCGATGACTGGGCAAAGGGTAAGACTCCCGATGGAAAGATCTTCTGCTACTTTGGACCCGCTTGGTTCTTCAACTTCTGCCTTGACGCTGATCAGGACGGCACAATCGCTAACAACGGTGGTTGGGGATACTGTGTAGGACCGCAGTCATACTACTGGGGCGGCACATGGATCTGCGCAGCAACAGGTACAGACAACGCTGGTCTTGTTAAGGATATCATCCTTACAATGACAACTGACAAGGACGTTCTTAAAGAGATCGCACAGAAGGATGCTGACTGTGTAAACAGCAAGTCAGTTCTTGCAGAGCTCGCTTCTGATGATTCAGGTAACCTTGCACTTCTTGGTGGACAGAACCCTTACAAGCAGCTTGCAGAAGGTGCTGAGAAGGTTGATCTTTCAAACCTTTCCGCATACGATCAGGGATGTAACGAAGAGTTCCAGAAGGCTGCAAAGAACTACTTCGAAGGCAATGCTACTCTTGACGAGGCGCTTGATATGTTCAAGAAGGCTGTAGTTGAGAAGTATCCTGAGGTTACAGCTGACTGATTTAATAACTAAAAAATATAGGCTAAAGCCTGTAGGTTAGATTATTAGGGGAATTTAAGCAGGGCGCATGGAATTATCCACTGCGCCCTGTATAATGAAGAATTTTAACTATTTAAAGACTAAACACCCAATTTTTTGGAAAAGATAGAAAGAGGATGCTTATGAAAAAAAAGAGTAAAGTAGTAAGCTACAATAAGTGGGGATACATTTTTCTTATACCTTTTGTTGTTGTTTACCTTGTTTTCCAGATGATACCGCTTGTATCAACAATCTATAATTCATTTTTTGAAAATTACCGTTCAGGTCTTACACAGGTTGGACCTAACTTCGTAGGATTACAGAACTATTTAACAATTATCACAAACGGCGATCTGCCGACTTACACAGTCAATACACTCATTATGTGGGTTATGGGCTTTGTACCTCAGATCATTCTTTCACTTCTTCTTGGTGCATGGTTCACAGATCCTTCACTGAGACTTAAGGCACAGGGATTTTTCAAAACAGTTATTTATATGCCTAACCTTATCATGGCATCAGCATTCTCAATGCTGTTCTTCACACTGTTTGCAAACACTGGCCCGATCAACTCACTTCTTTTACAGCTTGGAGTAATTAAAGAAGCATATCAGTTCATGTCACACGTATGGTCAGTTCGTTCACTTGTAGCATTCATGAACTGTGTTATGTGGTTTGGAAATACGACGATTCTTCTGATGGCAGGAATGATGGGTATCGACCCTTCACTCTTCGAGGCAGCTCAGGTTGACGGAGCTACAGCTACTCAGATTTTCTATAAAATTACATTACCGCTGCTCAAGCCTATTCTTATCTTTGTTATGATTACATCACTTATCGGTGGACTTCAGATGTTCGATGTTCCTCAGATTCTTACAAACGGAACCGGAGATCCGATGCGTTCATCAATGACACTGATTATGTATCTGAATAAGCATCTGTTCAGCAAGAACTATGGTCTTGGTGGCGCGCTTTCAGTATTCATGTTCATCATAACAGGTATACTCAGCCTTATAGTATTTAAGTTTACAGCTTCACCTGAAAAGAAATAAGACTGATACAGATTAACAACATCTGTTATCGTTAGTATAAGAAAGGATTATAATATGTCAGCATCTACAACAGCAGTAATGGCGAATACAAGCTTAATGGCAGGACAGAAGGAAAATGGTGCTTCTGTCCGTGTCAGAAGAATAATTGCATATATCGTGCTGGGCCTTGTAACTTTCCTCTGCCTGTTCTGGTTTTATGTTCTTTTTATCAATGCAACCAGATCTCATCAGGAGCTTAGTGGAGGATTTACAGCGATACCCAGTACTCATCTTATTGAAAACTGGACTAACCTTAAAAATGGTACATTACCTATATTTAATGGTATTTTTAACTCACTTTTGATTGCAGTTGTTACTGCAGTACTTTCAACATATTTCTCAACTATGACAGCTTATGCAATCCATGCATACGACTTCAAGTTTAAGAAATTTATGTTCACCTTCATTCTTATGGTCATGATGATTCCTGCACAGGTTACTGCGCTTGGTTTCCTTCAGTTGATCGGCAAGATGGGACTTGATGATTCATTTATCCCGCTTACAATTCCTGCAATTGCAGCACCTTCTGTATTCTTCTATATGAAGCAGTACATGGATTCAACACTTCCTCTTTCACTTATCGAGGCAGCAAGAATTGATGGATCAGGTGAGTTCAGAACCTTTAACAGCATTGTAGTACCGCTTATGAAACCCGCTATCGCTGTTCAGGCTATCTTCACATTTGTAAGCAGCTGGAATAACTACTTCACACCTGCACTTGTACTTCACACAGATACAAAGAAGACACTTCCTATTCTGATCGCACAGCTTCGTGCAGCAGACTGGTTGAAGTTCGATATGGGACAGGTTTATGTAATGATCGCATTCTCAATCTTCCCTGTAATTGTTGTATATCTTCTCCTTTCAAGATACATCGTTGGTGGTGTTACACTTGGTGGTGTAAAGGGTTGATATAGTATAGGTTATACTTACTCTTTTTAAATAAGCGTTAGTAAGAGAATACCCGCGGCATTCCCCAATGCCGCGGGTTTTTTATTTAAAATAAGATTCCGACCCACTAAATGCGGGCCGGAATTTATATTAGTGTATAAACTCAAAGCTCTTAAGGGAGCAGCTTCCGCTTCCTACGAAGGTGAGATAAAGGGCATTTACGCCTGTTATCGGGGCAAAGCTGCAGGTACCCTCTGTCCAGATGTTCTGAGAATTAACATCAATTTCTCCGAGAACCTCGCCGTCCCACTTAGTCTTAACCTGAACCTTACCGTTGAAATATCCTCTGGTCTTGATCTTAAGACCACTGACAGCCTTCATATCGAAGTATTTATAGCCTGCTGTTGAGTTATTTCCAAGCTGTCTGATATATCCGATCTCACGATCACCATCACCGCCATCCTGAACAACTCTGGGGCCTTCCTTACCTACATATATCTCATGTGCCTCTGTAAACAGGTTACAAGCGATGTATGAAGGATATTCACCTATATCTGTTAAAGGACCGTTATTTAGGCCACAAGAGGTGATTTCAGCCTGTATTATGCTTCCGTCAGGTCTGAATTCAAGCTTCTCTGCACAGCCCTGTCTGCTATACCAGGTGTTATTTGTATGTCTGTGATAGAAGATATACCAGGAATCGCCTATCTGAACCATACTTCCGTGGTTATTTGCGCCGCAGGCCATGGACATTGAAGCATCCTTATAGGAATCAATGTGAAGGTCACAGTTACTTACGATAACTCCGCCATAGGAGAAGGGACCTTCCGGGCTGTCGGAGGTAGCATAGCAGAGCTCGTGCATAACCTCTGAGGAGTAGATAAAGAAGTATCTTCCGTCCTTTTTGCGGATGGAAGGAGCTTCAAAGAAGGCATGTCCTTCATATTCTGTGCCCTTGCTGTAGCAGCTGCCGGGAGCAACAATCACAGGAGCTTTTTCAACTGTGAGCATATCGGGACCAAGCACAGTCAGCATAGTGCCGTGTCTTGAGGTATCGCCCTGTCCGCAGAAACCCGTGAACAGATAAGTCTTATCGCCCTCTGTGAGAACACCGGGATCAAACTGAGGCTCATCACCCTCTTTTTCACCAAGCTTTGTTCCGTCCGGATAGTGAACGTATCCAAGGAACTCGTATCTTCCTGCAGGAGTATCGCATACTGCAACGGAAACGATTGATATTTTATCGAGTACATAATAAAGATAATATCTGCCATCCGGACCTACTGTGACGTCAGGTGCATAGAGGCACATATGACCGTCCTTGTTAAGCGGATCTGCTGTCTTGGGATAAATAACGCCCTCATAATGCCAGTCTCCAAGACTGTTTAAAGGAGCGGACCAGCATACATAGTCGCCAAGGCAGAAGGTTTCGCCGTTGTAAAGGTCGTGTGAACCGTATACATAAACTCTGTCACCGAATACATAGGGCTCTCCGTCCGGAATGTATTCCCAGGAAGGGAGATAGGGGTTAAGAGCCTGCTTTTTACCTGTGATTCCAAGTCTTATGCCGCCTTCCTTCTGAGGAACAGCGCCTCTACCGTCAAATACCATCTCGGCGCGGTTTTTGTCTGTATAGGGTTCCCAAACGGGAAGATCTTCGCCGTCCCAGCCTTTTCCGTTAGGATCGCCTGTTTTAATGAAGTTGGCGAACATATCGCACATCTGCCTTGCAAGCTTGAAATGGCGGCCTTCCATAGGTCTCCAGCACTTACCAAGTGTCTCAAAGAAGAACCAGAGGTCAACTGAATGGAAGGTTCCGGGTGTATCCTCGCCCGGGATATCGGGATCGAATCTATAATAGTAGTGGTTCTGATTTCTGCCGTTCTTTTCAGCGTCAAGAAAAACAGTCTTAACTGAGGATTCAACGCTGCTTTCACCATCAATCTGGAATTCATCGGAAGTATTTCCCGAGATAACAGGAACAGGTGCATTTCGTCCTTCAAGGAATTTGACTGCAGGATCCTCCTTGCAGAATACACCATCCTGGAAGGGGAACATTCTGCGATGATTCTGGGCAAATTCACCATATTTCTCTCTAAGTGTAAATACATCAATGCTTCTTGCTTCTTCAAGAGATTTTACACCGATAAATTCAAAGAATTCCTCGCCAAGCTTCTCAGCCTCAGTTAAATTCAGGGGTCTAAAAATATCTTCTGTCATTTTTGGATTGTGGATCATACCGCTTATAACAACAGCACCCTTGATCTTATCAAAGTTATCATCGCATGCAAGCTGATGCATTGTGCTGCCGCCACCTGCGGACTGTCCTGAAATAGTGATCTGGTCGGGATTTCCGCCAAATGCTGCTATATTTCTGTAAACCCATTCAAGACCGGCCTTCTGGTCAAGGAGACCGAAGTTTCCGGGTGCCTGGGGTGCTTCCTTGGTAATTTCTGGATGAGCTAAGAAGCCCAGGTGATTTAAGCGGTAATTTACGCTTACAACGACGATTCCGCGTCTTGCGAGCTTTTCACCGTCAAATTCCATCTCTGCTGTGTACCCCCACTGGAATCCGCCACCAAAGTACCATACAAGTACGGGAAGCTTCTCGTCGGTTTTCTTTGCAGGTGTCCATACATTGAGGTAGAGGCAGTCCTCATCCATGGGAATCTCAGGATCTACGTGCCATTCCTTGCAGTAAATATCGGTTCCGAGACCGGGAGTATCCTGCACGGAAATAGGTCCAAATTCATAGGCTTCTAACACGCCGTCCCAGTTTTCACAGGGCTGGGGTGCACGCCATCTGTTTTTGCCTACAGGCGGAGCTGCAAAGGGAATACCTTTATATACGGTAATTCTAGGGTCTGAGCCGGGAAGGCCTCTGACCTCGCCGTTCTCTACTTTTGTCTGTCTTAACATACCTTGTATCCTCCATATAGAAAAAGTTTCTTAATATACCTAATCTCTACTCTGATTTTAGCTACATAGGTTTTTGAAGGTCTATGCGAATCTTGCTATTTAGCTTCTAAAGATTGCTATGTACTACGCAATTAATGCAAAAAAATCAGCAATTACTTTGTGGAAAGATGTTCCCTATAACAATAAAATTACATTAAATTGGGATAAACATAGGGCTTTGCGTCATTCGCAAGATTCGGGAGGTAATAATGCAAGTTTTAGAAGTAAGTACAATGGAAGAAATGTTTAAGGGCGTAAAGCTCAGCCCTGCTTATAAAAAGTATTCAGATCACAATCCTGTAATGACACAGAGATATGGTGCAGACCCATATGTTCTTGTATATGATGGCAGGGTTTATCTTTATATGACCGGTGATGATCCGATGTATGACGAGAATGGTGAGCTTAAGGAGAATACCTACGGAAATATCAATAAGATCAACGTAGTATCCTCAGCAGATCTCGTTAACTGGACAGATCACGGAACAATCTACGCTGCATCAGAAACAGGCGCTGCAAAGTGGGGAGCTAATTCATGGGCTCCAGCTGCAGCTTATAAGAATATTGATGGAAAGGACAAGTTTTTCCTCTATTTTGCCAATAATGGTAACGGAATAGCTGTTTTGACAGCTGACAGCCCGGTAGGGCCTTTCACAGATCCTATTAACGGACCTCTTATTTCAAGAGAGACTCCTAACTGCGCTGAGGTTACATGGCTTTTCGATCCGGCAGTTCTTATGGATGATGATGGAAGTGCATATCTGTATGTTGGTGGCGGCGTTCCCTGCCCGGAAAAGGCTTCAAATCCCGGCACAGCCAGAGTTGTAAAGCTTGGAGCGGACATGATAAGCCTTGATGGCGATCCGCAGCCTATAGAGAATGTTGCTTATCTGTTTGAGGATTCAGGCATCAATAAGATGGGCGGAAAGTATTACTATTCATATTGCTCAAACTTCAGCATGACTCCTGAAGCAGAGAAAGAGCGCGGATTTGAGCAGGGCGAAATAATAACGCTTGTTTCAGATTCGCCCATGGGACCTTTTAAGCACTATAAGCCTGTACTTAAGAATCCTGAGTTCTTCTTTGGTCTAGGCGGTAACAATCATCACTGCATGTTTGAGTTCAAGAATCAGTGGTACATTACATACCATTCCAGAATTCTTGAGGAAGCTAAGGGCAAGCTCGGGGGATATAGAAGCACTAATATAGATGTTCTGCAGATAGAGGACAATGCGCCTTCTGTTTCAAAGGGAACAAAAGCAGGCGTAAAGCAGCTATCATACCTGAATCCCTATGAAGAGGTTAAGGCTGTAACAATGTCCAACTGCTCAGGAATTGATACTGTTCAGTATGGCGATACAGCTGAGGAGTGCGGATCCGGAGATATGATCGTGACCGGAATAGAGGATGGAAGCTGGCTTAGCGTTACAGGCGCAGATTTCGGTAACGGCGGAGCCTTCGAGGTCAGCCTCGAATATAAGGGCAGAGGTACCGGAGCAGTGAGAGTCAGCCTTGATTCACCTGAGGGACCGGTTCTTGCATACGTTCCGGTTGAAGATACAGATGGCGAGGTTGAGAATACCTTCGTCTCACTTGAGATGAATCCTGACGGAGTGCATGATCTTTTCTTCACCTTTGTAGGAAAAGATTACGATATGATTTCTTGGAGATTTATAAAATGATTAAAGAAAAAGTTTCTATGGGGACAATTAATCCGATAATTCCATCGGATTATCCGGATCCAGACGTGATCCGTGTGGGGGATGTGTACTATCTTGCTTCAACAACCATGCATTTTTTTCCGGGATGTGAGATCTTAAGGTCTTACGATCTTCTCCATTGGGAGCATGCTGCCTATGTGTATGATAAACTCGATAGCACAGAGGGACAATGTCTTACCGATGGGGTAGGCATTTACGGAAAAGGTATGTGGGCGCCGTGTCTTAGATACCATAACAACTGCTTTTATTTGATGTTTGTGGCTAATGACACACAAAAAACGTATTTATATAAAGCCGATTCAATTACAGGACCTTGGAAAAAACAGTATATTGAGGGCTTTTATCATGATGGCAGCATTCTGTTCGATGAGGACAGGGTATTTGTTGCCTTTGGCAATACCGAGATTAAGCTTGTGGAGCTGGACAGCGACCTGAAGGGTCCTAAGGAGGGCGGACTTCAGAGAACGCTTGTGAAGGACGTGGGCAATAAACGTCTTGGCTATGAGGGTTGCCATTTTTACAAGATAAATGATAAGTACTATCTGTTCCTTATTCATTCTTTGCCGGACAGATGGATGCGAACACAGAACTATTTCGTTGCTTCTTCTTTGGAAGGTGAATTCCATGGCGGCGAGATTTTCTGTGATGATATGGGATATTTCGGACAGGGCGTTGCTCAGGGCGGTATCGTGGATACACCCGACGGGCACTGGTTTACCATGCTCTTCCAGGATAGAGGCGGAGTTGGAAGAACACCATTTTTACTTCCTCTTAGATGGAAGGGAGCTATTCCTTATATAGATGAGAATGGTAAGCTTCCTGCAGAGATTGAAATCTGCAATACGAATCCGGATCATGAGTATATTCCTCTTGCTGGAAGTGATGACTTCAGTGAGGGAGCTAAGATTTCTGATGTGGCTGAGGGCAGAAAAACCGATAATGCCGAGTTTGACAGCTTCGGAATGAGGAGCTTCTGGCAGTTCAATCATCAGCCGGAGGTATCTCTTGTTAAGCAGGACACTAAAAAGAAGAGATTGCTCATTAAAACAGACAGACTTTGCGATAAGTTCGATCAGGTCATAA
The DNA here is from genome assembly GCF_000424125.1 of Butyrivibrio sp. FC2001. Classification (NCBI taxonomy): domain Bacteria; kingdom Bacillati; phylum Bacillota; class Clostridia; order Lachnospirales; family Lachnospiraceae; genus Butyrivibrio; species Butyrivibrio sp. FC2001. Next base: position 99,980 of record NZ_AUJH01000004.1, on the reverse strand, counting down.
ACACGCTAACCCAGCGTATGACGCTGCCTAGAAGCAGAGCGAGTGTTATTGTAAATGTTGAAGATCTGAAGGTTGGTGATAGAGCAGGCCTTGGGATTTTATTTGAAGAGTACTGTTATCTGGCTATTGAGAAGACTGTTGATGGGAATGACCTTATTCTTATTTCCAATGAAGAGGGAAAAGAGGTTGAGAAATTCAGACAGTCGCTTGGAAATGAGAAGGCATATGCGTTAAGATTTGATGCGAATACATTTGCGCCTGTAGGAAATGCAACAGTATTCTACAGGAAGCTTTCTGAAAAGGAGTTCAATCCGGTTCCGTTTTCAAAGAGTTTAAAATTTACACTGGCTCATTTTGTTGGCTGCCGTTTTGCATTGTTTATGTTTAGTACGAAGGAATCCGGTGGCGAAGCAGCATTTTCTGAATTTAAATATGAAATTTATTAAAGCTTCGTATGCAACTACACAAGTAAGAAATCGAATTAAAATTTTTACCTGAATTTTTAACACCGTTTTAGCAATCGCCGAGACGGTGTTTTTTATTTCCGCAACGATACATTTTACGTTTTAATGACTAAAAAACGTCATAGGAAGAGAAACGCGTGTTATCGAATTGAAAAAGCCCGGAAAACACCAGGTTTTCCGGGCTTGTGATATTTTAAATGATTCTTGTAGCTACTGCATCCTCTTCTGATACAGCTCCATCAGCGGAACCTTCCTTGCCATGTCTGAACAGAGCTCGATATTCACCCGGGGTGCAGCCCTTCTTCGTCTTGAAGGTACGGTTGAAGGTTGAAATACTTGAAAAGCCTGCCTGCAGGGCTACGTCTGTTATTGACAGTTCGTGCTGTGAGAGCAGGATCTCGGAAGCCTTGATACGGCGGCCAATCAAATAATCATAGAAGGTACAGTTCATATATTCCTTGAACAGTCTTGTGAAGTGGAACTTGGAGAAACCACTGAAGTCCGCAACTTCATCAAGTGTAAGATCCTCAGTATAGTGCTCGTCGATGTACTCAAGAACGCCGTTAAGTCTTGTGAAGTAGTCTCTGCGCTTGTTAGGGCTGCTCTCTGTAAATAGATGGATCTGGTTGAGCTGACATCTGGTGAGCAGAGTAAACGCCTGCAGAAGGTTGGCATATATTGAGAACTCGTAGAACTCAGTATTCTGGAAATATTCATTCCAAATCTGTGTAAAGAGGTCGTAAATCTCGCTGTAAACAGGTGCATAGGTCTCAGGAGTGATGTGAATGCAGCTATTTTTAACAAAGAGCATACCTGTATAATCCTTTACCTGTGAAAAGAAGTCTACATTAAAAAGGCAGATAAAACGAGCGCCATTCTCAGGAGCATGCAGGTGATGCATCTTTCTGGGAGATATCATGAGGATCTCTCCGGGAAGCACATGATGAGGCTCGTTATCTATATCAACATCATAATAATTCTCTATAGGAATAATTACTTCCATAGCATCATGCCAATGGGGCAGATAATCGCTGGTCTGCACATTGTACCATATGCGGACAGAAGCATCCTTAGGGAAGATACTGTTCTCCTTCTCTGCAACCATAACTCTGTTACGGAAGTCAGTATTCTGCTGATAAAAATTCAGATTAAGGTTCTCTCTCTTGTTCTTCATGACATCCTCTTAAAATCTCAAAATCTGATAAACAGATATTTGCATTACCTATGCAATAATTGCGAAACGCAATCTTATATTTTCGTACTTTAGCATATATTGCGGGGGATAGTAAATAGAAAACGCCCTATTTTAGCAACTTTGTGAAATGCATACAAGAAATTGCTCAAATTTTCGTACCGCAAAGAGCAATAATTGAGAAGCATTTAGCAATAAAATGGAAGATTAATGTAGGAAATGGTGATTCTCAAATTTTGCGATTATGAATGAATTATGTATCATCTATAAAGTAATTATAAACAAAACTTGATAGCAGAAATACTGCGTTGTACAATATTCACAAATGGAGAGTGGATTTTTTGGAAAGTATATAGCAATAAGCGCGTATGGAAAAGCAAAATGTGATAAGCACAATATGCCGTAAACGTCTATGCTTTAGTAACAGCACAGCTTTAAAGACTTTTAGCAAATTTTGAGAAGTAGAAAGGAATATTTCATGAAGAAATATGATCTTATAAAGCGCCGGAAGATTGGCGCGGCGGTATTGCTGGCAACAGCAGCAATAATCGGCGCAGGATGCGGACAATCTTCAACAGGTGGTACTACTGAAACAAATATAGCGGATGAAAATACCGCAACATCTGAAGAGTCAGATAAAAAAGATGAATCTTTGGAAGAATTTGCTGAAAATGCCTCAAATATGGAAGAAGGCACGACAGAAGATGCAGATAATATAGAAGGCTCTGCAGAAACAGATAATAAAGAAGAAACTGAAGAGGCAGACACTGCCGATACAGAGGAAACTGATACAGAAAGCGAGGAAGACACCATTCCTGCACTAAAAGACAGCGTAGAAAAAACAATGGGTTGCAGATTTGGTTGTGCGATCACCGGACAGGAACCCTGGGACATTGAAAACTGGAATATAGTAACAAAGCATTTCAATTGCGTAACGCTTGGAAATGAATTAAAACCGGATTCACTTTTCGGATACAGCAATGCAAAGTGTCCGGGGACTGAAGAAGTAGAGCTTAACGGCGAGACAATAACAGTTCCGGTTCTGAGTTTTAAGAATCCGGAAAAGATCCTGGATAAAATCCTCAAATGGAATGAGACTCATCCGGATCAGTCATTACAGGTCAGAGGACATGTACTTCTGTGGCATTCACAGACACCTGAGTGGTTCTTCCATGAAGACTACGATAAGGAAAAGCCTTATGTAACTGCTGAGGTGATGGATAAGCGCCAGGAATGGTACATAAAGTCAGTACTTGAGCATTTTGTAGGTGAGGATAGCAAGTACAAGGATCTCTTCTATGGATGGGATGTTGTAAACGAAGCAATATCTGATTCAACAGGAACCTACAGAACAGATACTGAGAGACCTGATGAAGACCTTTCACAGGACACCCACGGAGGCAACTCAAGCTGGTGGCACGTATATCAGGATGAAAGCTTCATTATAAATGCATTTAAATATGCAAATAAATATGCACCTGAAAGCCTTGAGCTTTATTACAACGACTATAACGAGTGTGATACTAAAAAGCGAGGCGGAATCATAAAGCTTCTCGAAGCAGTAAAAGCTGAGGAGGGGGCTCCCGGAAAAGGAACCAGACTTACAGCGATGGGAATGCAGGGACACTACAGTGTAAGCGGTCCTTCAAGCACAGAGTTCGAGAATGCGATCAAGGCCTACGGTGAGGTCGCCCAGAACATACAGATTACAGAGTGGGATTTATCAGCAAGTGATCAGTATGACAGCTCGGATCCTGAATCTGTGGATGCTGAATATGAGAAGATGAGAAAACAGTACAATCTTCTATATTATGCACTTAAGTCAGCACAGAACTCCGGCGCAGCCAAGGTTACCGGAATGACCTTCTGGGGAACGATAGATAAGTATTCATGGCTTCAGTTCCGATCCAATGTGGGCGGCGGTAACAAAACGGGACAGTCACAGTGCCCGCTTCTATTTGACAGTAAATATGAACCCAAACCGTGTTTCTGGGTATTTGCAGAAACAGATGCGGAATAAAAGATTTTGGTGGATAACATGAAAAAGACTTCCAGAACATTATTAATAGTAGTTGGTGTGGTAGCAGCCATCGCAGTGATATGCGTGCTGTTATCCATGAGAGGGATAGAAACCTTCCATGATAAATACGAAGGTACAGATCTTACAAAAGATGTCGAGGGTATGGAGCGAACAGGTACTTATACCAATTACCTGAACGGACATGCTGATACAGACAGACCGAGCGAGTCAATCGACGTAGACGTTTTAGATGTCGAGAGCGAGGGAGAGGTTCACGAAGAGGGCAATCCTGAGGGAGATGTAGAAAAAGCTCTTTACACAGGAACAGGTTCTAAGGTGACTTGGAAAGTCAATGTTCCTAAAGCAGGAATGTATTACCTCTATATGAAGTACTATCTCCCCGAGTCAAGAGGTGTTGCAGCTGAGAGATCAGTTTTCATAAATGGTGAAGCTCCTTTTGAAGATGCAAAGAACATCACATTCACAAGAATCTGGGCAGATGGCGGAGATGTTAAGGTCGACAATCAGGGTAATGAGATAAGACCTACACAGAAAGAGGTATTTGACTGGCAGACAGCTTACTTCAGAGATGACATGGGATTCATCACAGATCCCTACCAGTTCTACTTCGAACAGGGTGAGAACATCCTTACATTTGAAGCTGAGAACGAGCCGATGCTTATCGCAGAGCTTCAGGTAAAGGCAATTGAGAAGGCTAAGACCTATGAAGAGTATTCTGCAGAGGTTGCCGGAAAAGAAGGCTCAGATGCAGCTAAGACTTACATTCAGACAATCCAGGGTGAAAATTCAACATTAAGATCAGAATCTTCACTTTATGCAAAATATGACAGATCTTCACCAACAACTGTTCCTAACAGTGTTACACACACAGTTCTGAACTACGTAGGAGGAGATACCTGGAGAAGTTCAGGGCAGTGGATTGAGTGGGATATGGAAGTTCCCGAAGATGGTCTTTATAACATAATGATCAAGGGACGCCAGAACTACTCACGAGGCGTTGTATCAAGTAGAAAGGTTCTTATCGACGGAGAGGTTCCTTTTGATGAACTTAATGAAGTATCCTTCCCGTTTGAAAACGATTGGAACTGCCTTGAACTTGCAGATGAAAACGGAACACCCTACAACATATATCTGACAAAGGGTACACACACATTAAGACTTGAAGCTACTCTTGGTGGTGTTGGTCATATCCTTCAGGAACTTGAGGATTCAACCTTCAGACTTAATCAGATATACAGAAGAATCCTGGTTTACACAGGTGTTAACCCGGATATCTACAGAGATTATCACATTGATAAAACCTATCCTGAGATCATGGAAGCTATGGATCTTGAATCAAAACGTCTTTACAGGATAGTTGATGAAATGACAGAGTTTACCGGTCAGAAAGCAGATCAGATTGCTTCTGCACAGACAGTAGCTCAGCAGCTTGAGAGATTTGTTGAAAAGCCTCAGAAAATAACAACTGAGTTCGTATCCTTCAAGGATAACATCACAGCTCTTGGTACAGCATCACTTAACATGAGTGATACAAAGCTTGATGTAGACTACCTGGTAGTAAGCGGAACAGGTGTTACACCTAAGAAGGATAAGGCTAACTTCTTTAGTAAAGCCGGACATGAGGTTGCATCTTTCGTTGCATCATTCTTCGTGGACTATAACTCAGTCGGTGACGTATATGATGCAAATGGTTCAGATAAGGTAGTAAAGGTTTGGATCCTTACAGGTCGTGACCAGGGTACAATCCTTAAGTCAATGGTAGATGATTCATTCACACCTGAGACCGGAGTTAAGGTTAACGTAGAAATCGTTGCTCCTGATGCACTTCTTAATGCAGTACTTGCAGGAAGAGGACCGAACGTAGTTCTTTCCGTAGGTGCAGATCAGCCTGTAAACTACGCGCTCCGTGGTGCAGCTGAGGATATTACTCAGTTCGATGGCTGGCAGGATGTAATGGCTCACTATTCAGAGAGTTCATACGAGCAGTACCGTCTCGACGGACACATTTACGGTGTTCCTGAGACACAGACATTCAACGTTATGTTCTATAGAAAGGACGTACTTGAAGAGCTTGGACTTGAGCCTCCTAAGACATGGCAGGAGCTTATAGAGATGATGCCCACAATTCAGGGTCACAACCTCTCAGTTGGTATTCCTACCGCAGCAGGTAACAGTTCAACAGCAACAGCTTCAACATCAATCATGTCGAACGCTCCTGACCTTTCAATGTACTTCTCACTTCTCTATCAGAACGGTGGAGATATGTACAACGAGGCAGGCACCAAGACAACGGTTAATACCGAGGCAGGTGTTAAGGCATTCGATGAGTATGTAAGATACTTTAATGACTATGGTCTTCCTGTAATTTATGACTTCGTCAGCAGATTCAGATCCGGTGAGATGCCGATAGGTGTAGCTCCTTATTCAACCTATAACACACTTATGGTATCAGCGCCTGAGATCAGAGGTCTCTGGGACTTCACACTGATTCCCGGAACAGAGCAGGCAGACGGAACAATAGATTGTTCAGACTTCATCACAGGTAGTGCAACCATGATGATCAGAGAAGAGGATGAAGAGCTTCGCAATAAGTCATGGGAATTCATGAAGTGGTGGGCAGAGCCTGATACACAGGTAAGATTTGGTAGAGAGATCGAGGCACTCCTTGGTTCATCTGCAAGATATGCTACAGCGAACAGAGATGCATTCAGAAATCTCTCCTGGAGCACAAATGATATAGAAGTACTTGATAAGCAGTGGGATCAGACCGTTGGAATCAGAGAGGTTCCTGGCGGATACTTCACCGGACGACACATTGCAAACGCAATTCGAAAGGTTATAAACGACAAAGTTGATTCCCGTGAAGCGATAATTGACTACTCGATCTTCATTGATGAAGAGATCATTAAGAAGAGGAAAGAGTTTGGAATGCCACTGGAATAACAAATGGCATGAGCACAATATCCCGAGAAATTTAGGAGAGAAAGAATGAAAGAGTATCTTCAAAAATATATCACCTTGCGAAAGCACGAAGCAAAGGTGGCATATAAAAAGGCTAAAAATCGAAAAATGTGCTATCTCTTTCTGGCACCCTACGCGATTTTGTTCACAATGTTTTATGTTTTTCCGGTTTTGGCATCCATATACTTTAGTTTTACATATTACAACGTATTGGAAGCACCGCGATTTATTGGACTGCAGAATTACATCAGCCTGATTCTGCAGGACGATATCTTCCTAATCGGTGTGAAGAACACTTTATTGATTGCTGTGATTACCGGACCCCTTGGCTATATAATGTCCTTCCTTTTTGCCTGGCTGATAAATGAATTGCCGAGATGGGTACGAAGTATAGCGGTCATGGTGTTTTACGCACCGTCAATCGCGGGAAACTGTTTCGTAATCTTCGCCGTACTGTTCAGAGGTGATGCTTACGGACATGTAAATGCTCTTTTAATGAAATGGGGAATAATTGATACACCGATCCTCTGGCTCGTAAATCCTCAGTATATGCTTCCTATCTGTATGCTGGTTATCCTCTGGATGAGCTTGGGATCAGGATTCCTTTCATTCGTAGCTGGTCTTCAGGGTGTAGACAGATCCCAGTTCGAAGCCGGTTACATGGATGGCGTAAAGAACCGCTGGCAGGAGCTTTGGTTCATAACACTTCCCAACATGAAGCCTATGCTTATGTTCGGTGCGGTTATGTCAATCACACAGGCATTTAACGTAGCTGATGTAACAATGCAGCTCTGCGGATTCCCCAGTACGGATTACGCAGCAAGAACAATCGTAGCGCATCTTATCGACTACGGTTCACAGAGATATGAAATGGGATATGCATGTGCAATCGCAACTATCCTGTTCCTGATGATGATCTTATGTAATAAAGCAATTCAAAGTCTCTTGAGGAGAGTGGGAACCTGACATGAGTAAAGATAATAACAAGAAGAAAATTGAAAAAGCGGAGAAGGAACAGGTTTACCGTAAGAAACTGATCAAAAAGAGGAAGCCTAACAGATCCATCTGGGGTGACTTTTTCCTCTACTTGTTCCTGATTCTGGTAGCTGTGATCATGGCATTCCCGATCGTATACGCGGTGAGCAGTGCCTTGAAGCCTTTGGATGAACTGTTTAAGTTCCCTCCGACGATTTTCCCTAAACATCCGACACTTGATAACTTCTCGGATCTGTTTGTAACAATGGGTAAATCCTGGGTAACTTTCTCAAGATACCTGTTCAATACAGTATTTATCACATTTGTAGGAACTTTTGGACATCTGATTATTTCCTCCATGGCGGCATTCGTACTTGCTAAGTATGAGTTCCCCGGAAATCAGACATTCTTCAAAATCGTTACTGTAGCAATGATGTTCACCGGATATGTAACAGCTATCCCGAACTATATCATATTAAACAAGCTGGGATGGATCGATACCCACTGGGCAATCATAGTACCTGCTTTCGCAGCACCGATGGGACTCTTCCTTATGAAGCAGTTCATGGAAGGTCTTCCGACATCACTTATTGAAGCTGCTAAGATCGATGGTGCTAATGAGTGGAAGGTATTCGCAGGAATCGTAATGCCGAACGTTAAGCCCGCATGGATGACACTTATCATCTTCTCGGTGCAGAGACTCTGGAACGACAGAGCAGCAACCTTTATCTACTCAGAGGAGAAGAAGACTCTGGTATTTGCCCTTCAGCAGATTCAGAGTGGTGGTATCGCAAGAACAGGTCAGGGTGCAGCCGTACTGGTTGTAGTAATGATCGTTCCGATTATCATCTTTGTATTCTCACAGAGCCAGATCCTCGAGACAATGGCTAGTTCAGGTCTTAAGGATTGATGAAATACATTACCATACCACATTTGGAAAGGTGTTAGTTATGCAGACTATGAAAAAAATCGTAAAGGGAGCAGCTGCAATATTTGCAGGACTGATGGTGATCACTGCCACTCCTTTAACGGCATATGCAGGTGAATATGGATACACCTATAATTACGACTGGTGGGGAGATGTTCAGGAAAGCCCTGATTTCTACGGAGTTTGTAAGGTATTTACCGGTGCAGACCTGGGACTTGATACTAATCTGAATAACCCTGACGGAATCTTCACATACGGAGATCTGATCTACCTTTGTGATAGCGGAAATAACAGAATTCTGGAGCTTAAGAGAGATTCAGCTGAAAAACTTGAGGTTTTAAGAATAATCGATTCCTTCGAGGGAGATACAGAGGTTAAGACATTTTCAAACCCTACAGACGTAGCGGTTTCGAAAGAAGGCGATTTCTATATAGCAGATCAGGGAAATGCCAGAGTATTAAAGCTTGATAAGGATCTGAACTACGTAATGGAGTTTACAAAGCCTGTTGATAATACTCTTGATCCCAGCCTTGTATTCCAGCCTAAAAAGCTCGCAATCGATACTGCAGGCCGTGTGTACTGCATAGCTACAGGAATTAACAAAGGTCTCATCAAGTATGAGGCTGACGGAACATTCTCAGGATTTGTAGGAGCTACCAAGGTTAAATTCGATTGGACAGATTATATCTGGAAGAAGTTCGCTTCTCAGGAACAGAGAGCAAAGATGGAATCCTTCGTTCCTACAGAGTATGAGAACATCTACATGGATTATGAAGGCTTCATATATGCGACAATGGCCCTTAACAAGGATAAGGCTTCCGATACAGATTGTGCAGTAAGAAAGCTTAATCTTCTTGGTAACGACATTCTCGTCAACAACGGAGAATGGGGCGTACTCGGAGATCTTTACTGGGGATCCGGCGGTGGTTATGAAGGACTTTCAATCTTCACTGACGTAACTGTCATGGACAATGACATCTATGTATGTCTCGACAGAAACCGCGGAAGATGCTTCGGATATGACGATCAGGGTCACATAGTATTCTGCTACGGCGGAAACGGTAACATGAACGGTTACTTCAGAAGACCTACAGCAATTGACCACATAGGTCATGACCTCTATGTAGTAGATGCACTTGATAATTCAATCACTGTTTTCGTACCTACAGAGTTCGGACAGTTGGTATACGATGCAATAGAACAGTTTGACCAGGGACAGTACGCTGAGTCAGGTGAGTCCTGGGAAAACGTAATGAAGCAGAATGGTAACTACGATCTTGCTTATATAGGAATCGGAAGATCACTTCTTCGCCAGAAGCAGTATAAAGAGGCAATGGAGTACTTTGAGCTCAAGTATGACAGAGAGAACTACTCAAAGGCATATAAGCAGTATCGAAAGATATGGGTTGAAGATCATATTGTTTTGATTGTAGTGGTTATTCTGGCACTGTTCCTTATTCCTTTGGGAATCGGAAGAGTCAAGAAGATAAAACATGAGATTGACACTGCAGATATTTTCATGAATGTACAGGACGGAGAAAAATAATGGCAGCTATCGCAAAAGATAAATATGATCGATATATTGACTCGCTGAAGTTCGCTTTATACTGTATCACCCATCCGCTTGACGGATTTTGGGATCTGACACATGAAAAAAGAGGAACCTACGCAGCAGCTAACACTATTCTTTTAGCAACAATACTTATAAGAATACTCAAGCTTAGATACACGAGCTTCATTTTCCTGGTAGTTTACTGGGAAGACTTGAATATATTCCTATATGTAGCAAGTATACTGTTTCCGCTGGCCCTCTGGGTTGTAGGAAACTGGGGTCTTACCACTCTATTCGATGGTAAGGGGCGACTAGGACAGGTTTATATGGCAACGTGCTATGCGCTTACGCCGTATCCGCTGATCCAGTTCCCGCTGATGTTATTCAGTAACTTCGTTACCGTAGATGAAGCTGAGTTTTACGCCATGGTAAGTGCGATATCACTTGTGTGGGCAGCACTCCTGGTTATAGCAGCAATGGGACAGATTCATGAGTACTCAGCTGGAAAGAACCTTTTATTCACGGTTGCAACACTTTTTGCAATGCTTGTTATGATCTTCATACTGATGATCTTCTTCAGTATGATATCTCAGGGAGTTTCATACTTTATCTCTCTGGGTAAGGAATTTTTGTTCCGACTATAGGAATTACGGATGGGAGCAGACATGAAAGATATGAAGAAAGAGAAAATATGGCAGTTTTTAAAAGGCTTAATAGCACCTGTTATCATATGCGTTTTAATACTGATTGCCGTACTTTTCATAATAAATCATAAAAATGCCAGTGATACACAGGAAGCTGTCGTACCGTATTCTTATGAAGGCGGAGAGGACACAGTAGTCCTTGAGAACGACAAGTTAAAGCTTGAGATGGATCCGGTTACAACACAGTTTACATTAACTGTTAAAGAGACCGGAAAGGTGTGGAAGTCAAATCCTGACAACGCAGCAAATGATGCGGTTGCACTTCCTGAGGAGAAAGCAAATCTTCAGTCACCTCTGATCATGTCATATTCAGTGGTTACAGGACTTGAAACAACATATAACACCTTTGCATACAGTACTTCAAATCAGATTTACAACATTACACAGGATGGTGATTCCATCAGAGTAGATTACTCACTCGGTGATGTAATCAAGGAATATGTAATACCACCTGTAATTACAAAGGATGCCCTTGATGGCTGGCTTGATAAGATGGATAAGGAAGCAGTTAACTTTATCCAGCAGTACTACAAAAAGTACGATATCAACAAGCTTGGTAAAAAGGATGAGGCCAACAAGGATGAGCTCCTTGCAAACTATCCTCTTCTTGCAGACAACGTAATCTATGTTCTTCGTGATAAGACAAAGGAAAACGTTAGAAAGAAGATGGAAAAGGCATTTGAAGAAGCCGGATATACATACGATGATTTCCAGGCTGATAAAGCAAATGACCTTTCAGTAAAGGATTCAGACAAGCCGGTATTCAACGTAAGCGTTATTTACAAGCTTGAAGGAAATGATCTTGTTGTTGAGGTTCCCATGAAGGACCTTCAGTATAAATCAGATTCACCGATCTATACACTTACTCCTCTCCCTTATTTCGGAGCAGGCGGACAGGATGAAGAAGGTTACATGCTCGTACCCGAAGGCGGCGGAGCAACAATCAACTTCAACAACGGCAAAGTATCACAGAGCAGCTACTATACAAATGTATATGGATGGGATATGTGTCTTAGCAGAGATGCGGTAGTACATAACACCAGAGCATATTACGGAGTATTCGGTGTAGCTGAGGGAAATGATTCCTTCATCTGTGTTCTTGAAGATGGTAGCCCTTATGCTTCCATTCAGGCAGACATAAGTGGTAAAAACAACAGTTACAACTATGTAAATGCAGTCTACAGCATTTGCCAGAGAGAAAAGTATGATGTAGGTGATATCGCAAACAGTGAAGTATACGAGTATGTTCCTTCACTTCCGGATGAGACACTTACAAGAAGATACACATTCATCAACTCAGGTAGCTATGTAGACATGGCAAAAGAGTATGGCACATATTTACAGGATAAATACGGCGATTCTCTGTCAATGAATTCAGACACAAGCGCTCCCGTAGCAATTGAAATTGTCGGAGCTATTGATAAGGTAAAGCAGATTCTTGGCTTACCTGTAAAGAGACCTTTAAAGCTTACAAGCTACAACGAAGCAAGCAACATTGTTAAGGAGCTTAGCGATAGCGGCGTAGAGAATATGTCAGTTAAGCTCACCGGTTGGTGTAACGGCGGTGTTGATCAGAAGTTACTTAAATCCGCTAAGACAATCGGAGCACTTGGAAGCAAGAAGGATCTTAAGAACCTTGTAAAAACCGGAGAGGAGACAGGTTCAAAGGTTTACCTCGATGGAATAACACAGTATGCGAATGATTCTAATCTGCTTGACGGATTCTTCTCCTACAGAGATGCCGCTAAGTTTATCAGTAAGGAACAGGCAAAGCTCTATGAGTACAGCCACATAACCTATGCACAGAGAGAAAATTCAGATCATCTGTATTACCTCTTACATACAAAGCTGGCAATGAGCATCGCTGATAAGTTCGCTGGTACAGCAGCTTCCTATGGAGCAGGCGTTTCTTACCAGGATATCGGTAAAGATCTTTCATCAGATTTTTACAGAAAGAACATCCAGAGCAGACAGAGTGTTAAGGGCCTTCAGGAAGAAGAGCTTAAGAAGGTTCAGAGCGAAGGCACTCCGATAATGATCAACATGGGTAATGACTATGCAGTTCCTTATGCAAGCATGGTTACAGGAATGGATTTAAGAGGAAGTGAGTATACAATCCTTGATCAGTGTGTTCCTTTCTACCAGATAGCTGTTCACGGCAGAGTTAATTACACAGGTGATTCAATCAACATCGGTGGAAATCAGGAAAACGAAGTTCTCTACAGTGCTGAATACGGCGCAGGATTGTACTTCACATTCATGAATGAGTCTTCCTTCGCAACACAGAAGACACTTTACACAGATTATTACGGAGCAACCTACTCAGCATGGAAGGATAAGATGGTTGATATCTACACCAGATACAACAAAGAGCTCGGCCACACCTTCAATCAGGAAATGGTTGACCACGAGAATATCACAGAAGATTTATCCCGCACACAGTATGCGGATGGAACAAATGTCTATGTAAATTACGGTTACAGTGATGCACAGACACCCGACGGAAAGACAGTTCCTGCCAGAGATTATCTGGTTGTCAGATGAGAGGAAATGGTTTTATGGAAAAGCAGAAGCAAAAGAAGAAAATTGTAGGACTGCAAAAGAGAAAAGCGAAGGCCGGATATGTATTCATATCACCTTTTATCATCGGCTTTCTGGTATTTATGATAAAGCCCCTTTGGCAGTCACTTCATATGAGTTTTTGCAGCGTTGAGCTTGGAGCCGGAGACTTTAAGGAGACATGGGTTGGAATTACCAATTTCGTATATGCCTTCAGAGTAGATCCCGAGTTTACAAGACTGCTGGTAGAAGAACTCTCCAGAATGATTGTATATTCACTGGCAATCATCGTATTTAGTTTCTTTGTAGCTCTGGTTCTCAACCAGAAGTTCAAGGGACGTGCACTGGTAAGAGCAATATTCTTCCTTCCGGTTATCCTTTCATCAGGTGTAATCGTAGGACTTGAGTCAAACAATCAGCTTATGGCATCCCTTGCACAGACAATTGAGCAGACAACACAGGGAGTCAGCGTTACAGCAGCTCTTGAGAGCATCCTCCGTACAGCCGGAGTCGGTGTAAGAGCCTATGAAAAGGTATTCGAGGTTATTGATAACATCTATGATGTAGCAATAGCATCAGGTATCCAGATCATCATCTTTCTTTCAGGTCTTCAGAGCATATCATCTAGTATGTACGAAGCAGCTGATATCGAGGGATGTACAAAGTGGGAGAGCCTTTGGAAGATCACTTTCCCCATGATCAGTTCACTGTTCCTTGTTAACTGGCTTTACACAGTAGTTGATTTCTGTATGCGTTCTGATAACGGCGTTATCGAGAAGATTCAGAAGGTTATGGTTGAGCAGATGCAGTACGGTAATGCTTCAGCAATGTCCTGGATTTATTTCTTAGTCGTACTTGCATTTGTTGGAATCACATCTCTTGTTATCTCGAAGGGAGTTTATTACTATGACTGATATGGCATTAGCACAGAAAATGAGTGCCAAGAAAAACAAAAAGAATACAAACGTCCACGCAGACAGAGATTTTTGGGAAAGAAACAGACTTTCAGGTGGATATCTCTTACAAAAGCGTATAATGGATATTGGCGTGAGCATCGTAAGATTCATTCTTCTCTTTGGAATGTGCTTCATGATTCTCCAGCCCATCTTAAACAAAATATCCGTCAGCTTCATGACAGAGCAGGATTTGTACAATCCTATCGTTATAGCAATACCGGAGCACTTCACAACTGCGAACTACAAGCTTGCTGCTGAGCTCATGAGCTACAGCCAGGCACTTGTTAATTCAATAATTGTAGCTCTTACAATAGCTATACTGCAGATTACAGTCTGCACACTTGTTGGATATGGATTTGCAAGATTTGATTTCCCGCTGAAAAAGTTCTGGTTTGCAGCAGTAATCCTTGTAATTCTGATTCCGCCGCAGACAATCGCAAGTTCACTTCATCTGCACTTCAGATTCTTTGATATCTTAGGTCTGGTGAAGCTTACAACAGGCAGCACATTGAACCTCAGAGGTTCAGCAATTCCTTATTACCTTATGAGTGCCGGTTGTATGGGACTTAAGAACGGACTGTACATCTTCATCATCAGACAGTTCTTCAGAGGACTTCCTGTTGACCTTGAAGAAGCAGCATACGTTGATGGATGCGGAATGCTTAAGACCTTCGTAAGTATCATGCTTCCTCAGGCTAAGCCGCCGATCACATCATGCTTCCTGTTCGCTTTCGTATGGCAGTGGACAGACGGATTCTACTCAAGATTGTTCCTTGGAAATACAAAGCTTGTAAGTACAAGCCTTTCAAGAATTATTGATAGTCTTGGTGCTTATATCCAGCGTATCAACGGTGTTAAGACAACTGTTTCAGTTGCTTATTCAAACTGTATCCTTGCAACAGGTACACTTATGATCATCATGCCTTTGATCATCCTGTATCTCTTCGCACAGAGAGCATTTGTTGAGAGTATTGCTAATACAGGTATTAAGATGTAAAAAATCTTCTTGCGCTAATAGGGAGGCGAAGAAGTAAATAAATATTTTTTTCTTATCAGGGAATGCCCATTTGCCCTGGTTGCACCCGGGAATGCGCCGGGGCAGATGGCTTCTATATAACAAAAAACAGAGATGAAAAATCTCAATCAAAGGAGGACAAAAATGAAAAGGGCATTAACCAAAAAAGTTACAGCTGCTATCACACTTGCAGCAATGACTATGAGTGCTGTTGGTTGTGGCGCTACTACAAATGGTACAGACGCTTCAACAGCAACATCCACAGAGACAACTGAAGAAACAACTACTACAGAAGAGACAACTGATGCTGCTGAGACAACAGAGGAGTCAGCTGACGCTGATGCTGAGTCTGCTGATGCAGAAGAAGCTGGGGATGAGGAAGCAGATGCTTCCGAGAGCAGTGATCTCTATGAAGTAAAGACAGATGCAGATGGTAACCCTATCGATCTCGGCGGTATGGAAATCATTATCCGTGACTGGTGGTCAGGCGATCCGACAGAACCCGCTAACGATTATGAGGAAGCTCTTCAGGAGTATAGAGATTGGGCTCAGGAGACATACAACTTCACAATCAAGCAGCAGGCTATTTCTGACTGGGGTTCAACACCTGCAGATTTCGTAGACTACGCTACAACAGGCGGCGACGAGAACTACATCTGGATTCTCCGTGCTGATCCGGCTATCAC
The DNA here is from genome assembly GCF_000424125.1 of Butyrivibrio sp. FC2001. Lineage (NCBI taxonomy): Bacteria > Bacillati > Bacillota > Clostridia > Lachnospirales > Lachnospiraceae > Butyrivibrio > Butyrivibrio sp. FC2001. The sequence continues at coordinate 83,947 of NZ_AUJH01000004.1, read as the reverse complement.
ATCAGCTATGGCAAATGGTCTTATGTATGATCTTTCATCACTTGACTGCCTTGACTTCAGCAAAGAAAAGTTCCAGAGAAACCTTCTCCACGAGCAGTTCTCTAAGGACGGCAAGGTTTACGCTATGTACGCTGGCTATTCAGAGCCCAGAACAGGTGTATATTTCAATAAGAGACTTCTTACAGAAGCTGGTATCGATCCTGAGTCAATCTATGACATGCAGGCAGATGGTACATGGACATGGGATGCATTCGCTGATCTCCTTTCCAAGGTACAGAGAGATACAGATAACGACGGTGTTATCGATGTTTACGGTATGACACTTAACGAAGGTAACATGACAACACAGGCAATCTTCTCTAACGGCGGAGACCTTGTTGGTAAGGATGCAAGCGGCAAGTACACATATGACCTTGAGAATCCTGAGACAGTTGAAGCTCTTGAGTGGACTGTAGATATGTTTACAAAGTATGATGCAGAAGTTGCTAACCCTGAGGGTGCTGAGTGGGATTACTACAAAGAGCAGTTCCTTAATGGTCAGGCTGCATTCATGCCTGAGGATGAGTACGCAGGATGCCCTGGTAACTTCCTTGAGGATATGAGCGATGAAGTTGGTTTCGTAATGTTCCCGAAGGGACCTAAGGGTAAGGATTACATCAACGTTTGGTCAAACAACCCGGTTGCTATTCCTGCTTGCTACGATGCAGACAAGGCTTGGAAGCTTGCATTCGCTTGGGATCTTTGGACAAACCAGCCTGAAGGCTACGAGGATTACAACGGAAACATCTCAACTGCACGTAACGGTATCTTCGATTCAAGATCTGTAGATGAGACAATCACAATGATGACTCAGCCTGAGCACGGCACAGTTGCTTACCACGGCATGATTCCTAACATGGATGTTGGAGCAGACTTCATCTGGAACATCACACCTGGTTGTGTTGTATCTGAGCAGATCGAAGCTATCGCTGATACATGGAAGTCATACGTTGACGAAGCAAATAAATAATTTCTGCTTAACTCGATAAGTAGAGAATCTGAGGGGCGGCTTTTAACAGGTCGCCCCTTATTATTTCTAGAGGTAAAAAATATGGACAAGGTAAAATTTCATCTTCCCGGATTGCGCTACAACTATCCGCTTAATATGTTTTGGATCAGTCTTATGGAGCAGCATCCTGAATATTTTAGAGAAGGAGTGGAGATAGCATCATTTTTCGGAGCTTTCCCACTGGCATTGTGGAACGGAGGACGCTTCTTGGGAAATGACCAGTGCGATGCAGCATTTGTTAAAAATGTCGTAAAAAGCATAAATTCCAAGGGAATTCCGATTAGATATACATTCACAAACCCCCTTCTTACAGAGGAAGACTTAGACGATCCCTTCTGTAATTTCTGTATGGAGGTTGCAGACAATGGAATGAATGAAGTTCTTGTCTTTTCAGAGGTTTTAGAGAAATATCTTAGGGAAAAATACCCTTCATATCACTTTAACAGTACAACCTGCAAAGAGATTCGCGATGTTGAATCACTTAATGAAGAAATGAAAAAGGACTACAAGTATGTAGTTCTCGATTACAACCTTAATAACAAATGGGATCTTTTAGAGAAGATCGAGCACAAGGAAAAGCTTGAGGTGCTCATAAATGCCTGCTGCGTACCGGATTGCAAGCGCAGAGGAGACCACTATAGAAATATAGCAATAAATCAGAGAACAACCCTTGAGAACAGAAAGCTTCCCAAGGATAAACAGAAGTCCATTAAGCCCTGGACCTGTGAATACGGCGATAAAAACTGCATTTACACAATTCAGGAGTACTCCACATTTGTTTCCCCCGAGATGATCTGGGAGAAATATGTGCCAATGGGTATAAATAATTTCAAGATCGAAGGAAGAACAGGCAACCTGTTTTCACTTATAGAGACCTATAGTTTTTATATGCTTAAGCCTGAAAAGGTGGGAGAAGCAAGATTACTGCTTCTTAGAAACCTTGAAAGCTCAGGAATCATTACTGTAAATAAGCCAAGACCGGGCAGATGGCCGTAATCAGAACGGACGGTAAATAGCAGATTAATTATCGAAAAAGAGTTTATATAATGGCTCTGGGAAAGAGGAGAGTATGAGTACCGAAGAGAGAAAGGGGCCTGTAGCCCCCAAAGACCCGACAAAGAAAAGACCGTTTTTTTACATAATGCAGGATAAGCAGATCTTTGCAGCTCCGCAGCCTGACGGAAGGGGAATCCAGTACATATATGAGGATATGGGCAGACTTCAGGATTCCGCAAAGCTTCAGGGCAATGTGACAGATGAAAAGATCCTTCAGATGCTCGGAACAGCAGAGGGCTTCAGAAAGCTCGTTCACAGCATCGGTGTATACGTTACTGAGGAAACAAGAAAAGAGACTGTAACCTTCGTTTTACAGATGTACGGCGATAATCAGGGCGATCCTGCAACTATAGTAAGCAAGAGCTTTGTGGCAGACGGATCAGAGCAGATAATAGACCTTACAGAGGTTGACTGGTGCGAGAACGACAAGGTTCCCGGACAGATCAGATTTGAATATGACAGATCAGGCATTCAGTCCATGGTTGATGTGTGCCTCTACTTAAATGACGGCTTCGAAGCTCCCGAGCAGATCACAGACAGCGCTGTGGACTTCGAGTCAGACGCATACAAGGAGATGATTCACAGATCTCTTATGCAGAAGGGCAACCTCGAGAGACTTCACAAGGTTACTGAGAAGGCTAAAAACGGTGAGGACGTAACTCTTTCCTTCATCGGAGGTTCAATAACACAGGGTGCAGGAGCTATTCCGATTCACAAGAAGTGCTATGCACGCATTTACGCTGATGCTTTTGAAGAGAAGTACGGCAATGGCGGCAAGGTTAATCTCATAAAGGCCGGCGTAGGTGGAACACCTTCAGAGCTTGGAATGATCCGCTTTGAGAGAGATGTACTTCGCGACGGCAAGGAGAAGCCCGACCTTATCGTTATCGAGTTTGCGGTAAATGACGAGGGTGATGAGACACAGGGCGTATGCTACGAGAGTCTTGTAAGAAAATGTCTTGCACTTCCCTGGAAGCCGGCAGTAGTTCTGCTGTTTGCAGTATTTTCATACGACTGGAACCTTCAGGACAGACTTGGTCCTGTCGGAGTAAAATACGACATTCCAATGGTAAGCGTACTTGATGCAGTAACTCCTCAGTTTGGTCTTATGCCTGGCGAGGGCAGAGTGATATCCAAGAAGCAGTTTTTCTATGATATTTATCATCCCAGCAACTATGGACACATGGTTATGCGCGACTGCCTGATGGAGATGACTGCTGAAGCAGATAAGTGCACAGAGTTCGAGGCTGAGGGAGACCTCCTCGGAAGAGAGCCTGCAATCGGAGCAGATTTCGAGAAGGTATATCTCGTAGACCGCAAGGATATCAGCAGCGCAGAGGTATCAGAGGGTGCTTTTGCAGGAACAGACAAGGTACTTCAGATGGTTGAGATGGACAGCGAGGTTGTGCCTGTAGCTGAGTTCCCCAACAACTGGTACTACGACGGAAGCTCAGATGATCCGGAGCCCTTCCGCATGAAAATCAGCTGTCAGAAGCTGCTCATTATCAATAAAGACTCAGGAGAGCCTGATTTTGGAACAGCAGAGGTGTTCGTTGATGGCAGAAAGGTACTGGATGTTGATCCTCACGTTAATGGCTGGACACACTGCAATCCTTTAATCGCCTTAAACGGCGCAGAGGTTGGACTTCACGAGGTAGAGGTTCGCATGGCTAAGGGCGATGAGAGAAAGAAGTTCACTATTCTGGGATTCGGAGTAGTTTAATAAAAGCGACATAATACACATCAATACATCATGATGACATGATGTATTGAGCAGTGCAGGGTAATAAACTGGAGAATACAGATGAATAAAACCACATGGAGCCAGCTCTGGCTCGACTATGGAAAAAAGAAGGGTCACGTAAGCTGTGACAAGGAGAGCATTGCAGTTGTTTTAGACGGCTTCTCAGCAGAGAATCGAGTTATAAAGAGCCTTAAGAGCGAGCTTGAAAAGGCTTTTGATGGTCTTTTTGATAAGAAAATCACCTTTGCAGATGATGCAAAGAGCACTGATGAGAATGCCTACATAATAACCATTGCGAAAAACGATTCTATGGCTGCTGAGAGCTACAAAATTGTAGCGGACAGCAAAACCATCAAGGTAGAGTCTTCAGACGAAAATGGAGCCTTATATGGCGTTTTCCACGTGATCCGTGAACTCATGCGCGGAACAGCCATTGATGCTATCAAGGCTGAGTGCAAACCGTCTAATCCCCTTAGAATGATGAACCACTGGGATAACATGGACGGAAGCATCGAGCGTGGATATTCCGGAGAGTCATTTTTCTATGAGAACAACGACATCGTAATCAACGACAGAACCAGAGACTATGTGCGTTTCATGGCAAGCGTCGCAGTAAACGGTATCGTTATCAACAACGTTAATGTTAAGGATGCGGCTTCATACCTCATCACAGACAGATTTTTTGACAAGGTAAGAGAGCTCACAGAAATCTTTGCTGATTACGGTATTAAGTTATATCTTTCACTTAATTTCGCATCACCTATCGAGCTTGGTAATCTCCCTGTCTGCGATCCTCTTGATAAGGACGTAATCAAGTGGTGGGATGACAAGTTCGCAGAAGTATATAAAAAGCTGCCCCTTCTTGGAGGCTTCCTTGTGAAGGCAGATTCCGAGGGAAGACCCGGACCCTTCACCTATGGAAGAAATCAGGCAGACGGTGCAAATATGCTTGGAAAAGCTATCGCACCCTATGGTGGAATCATTATCTGGAGATGCTTTGTTTACAACTGCACTCAGGATTGGAGAGACCGCAAAACAGACCGTGCAAGAGCAGGATATGACTACTTCAAGGAGCTGGATGGCAAGTTCCTTGATAACGTCATTTTGCAGATAAAGAACGGACCCATGGATTTCCAGATAAGAGAGCCCATTTCTCCTCTTATCGGTGGTCTCACCAAGACCAACCAGATGCTGGAGGTTCAGATAGCGCAGGAGTACACAGGACATCAGATCGATCTGTGCTACCTCATGCCTATGTTCAAGGAGGTTCTGAACTTTAAAACCTACTGCCAAAAGGATAACGACACAGTCGCAGATATTGTCAGTGGTAGATCCTTTGGCAACAAGCTTGCCGGAATGGCTGCAGTAATTAATACAGGAGATAACGCCAACTGGACAGGCAATTACCTTGCTGCAGCTAATCTCTATGGATTTGGAAGACTTGCCTATGATACAGAGCTTTCTTCAGAGGAGATTGCCAAGGAATGGGCTGAGATGTCCTTCAACCTTGAAGGCGAGGAGACGAACAAGCTTGTTTCCATGCTCATGAATTCCAGAGAGATCTATGAAAAGTACACAAGCCCTCTGGGAATCGGCTGGATGGTAACACCTCACGAGCACTACGGACCGAGCATTGACGGTTATGAGTACTCAAGATGGGGTACCTATCACAGAGCTGACCACCTTGGAATCGGTGTGGACAGAACTGACAAGGGCACCGGCTATGCACAGCAGTATTATCCGGAAAATGCTGAGAACTACAACGATCACGATAAATGTCCTGAAGAGCTTTTGCTGTTTTTCCATCACATAGCCTACGACAGAAAGCTTAAGGACGGAAGAACTCTTATTCAGTACATATATGACAGCCATTTCGAGGGAGAGGCTGAGGCAGAGAAGCTTTTCGAGACATGGAAAGGACTTGAAGCTCATGTTGAGCCCGAGGTTTTTGCATCTGTCTGTCACAGATTTGAAATGCAGATAGCAAACGCCAAGGAATGGAGAGATCAGGTAAACTCCTATTTCTACAGAAAGAGCGGAATACCTGATGAAAAGGGAAGAGAAATTTACTAATTATGGGGTAAAAAACAAGTAATCTTGTAGAAAGGTGTGTTATGAACAGACAACAGGCTAGAGAAAAGGCTAGGGAACTCGTTAGCAAGATGACTGTGGAGGAAAAGGCTTCACAGCTCAAATTCGATGCTCCCGCAATAGACAGATTAGGAATACCTGCATATAACTGGTGGAACGAGGCCCTTCACGGTGTTGCCCGTGCAGGCACTGCAACAATGTTCCCGCAGGCTATAGGACTTGCTGCTGCATTTGATGAGGAGCTCATGGAGTGCATCGGTGAGATCATCGCAATAGAGGGTCGCGCTAAGTACAACGAGCAGTCAAAGCGCGGAGACAGAGACATTTATAAGGGCCTTACATTCTGGGCTCCTAACGTAAATATATTCCGTGATCCCAGATGGGGAAGAGGTCATGAGACCTACGGTGAGGATCCGTTCCTTACAAGCAGACTTGCAGTTCCCTTCGTAAAGGGAATGCAGGGCGATGGCGAGTACTTAAAGGCAGCTGCCTGCGCTAAGCATTTTGCTGTACATTCAGGTCCCGAGGGTGAGCGTCATCACTTCAACGCTATTGCTTCCAAGAAGGATCTGGAGGAGACTTACCTTCCTGCATTCGAAGCCTGCGTAAAGGAGGCTGATGTCGAGGCAGTGATGGGTGCCTATAACAGAACAAATGACAAACCCTGCTGTGCAAACGAGGAGCTCATGAACGGATATCTCCGTAAAAAATGGGGCTTTGAGGGCCATTATGTATCAGACTGCTGGGCTGTCCGTGATTTCCATGAAAATCACCATGTTACAGGTGCACCTGAGGAGTCAGTAAAGCTTGCTCTTGAGACAGGCTGTGACCTTAACTGCGGATGTACCTACCAGAAGGTTATGAACGCTTATAGAGCAGGAATGCTTGATGAGAGCGTGATAACAGCTTCCTGTGAGCGTCTTTTCACTACAAGATACTTACTTGGAATGTTCGACGAGACAGAATACGATAAGATTCCCTACACAGTAGTTGAGTGCAAGGAGCACCTTGACGTTGCTCACAGAGCAGCTGCTGAGAGTATGGTTCTTCTTAAGAATAACGGTCTTTTACCTCTTAACAAGGATAAGATCGGAACAATCGGTGTGATCGGACCTAACGCTAATTCCAGATCAGCACTTGTTGGTAACTACCACGGAACATCCTCAAGATATGTAACTGTTCTCGAGGGAATTCAGGACTATGTGGGCGATGATATGCGCGTAATGTATTCAGAGGGTTGCGATCTCTGGAAGGAGAACGTGAGCGGTCTTGCTGATCCCAACAAGCCTGACAGACTTTCAGAAGCTCTTACGGTTGCTGATTACTCAGACGTAGTAGTTGTAGTTGTAGGACTTGATGAGACACTTGAGGGCGAAGAGGGCGATACAGGTAACCAGTTTGCATCAGGAGATAAGATCGACCTTAACCTTCCTCTGTCACAGAGACAGCTCCTTAAGGCTGTTCTTGACTGCGGAAAGCCCACAGTTGTTGTGAACATGTCAGGAAGTGCTATTAACCTTGCAGCAGCACAGGATAAGGCAGGCGCTGTTCTTCAGACCTGGTATCCCGGAGCAAGAGGCGGCGAAGAGGTAGCAAAGGTGCTCTTTGGTGAGCTTTCACCTTCAGGAAAACTGCCTGTAACCTTTTACAAGTCATCTGCAGACCTTCCGGATTTCAAGGATTACTCCATGAAAAACCGCACCTACAGATACTTCATGGGCGAGGTTCTCTATCCCTTCGGATATGGTCTTACATACGGCGATTGCAGCGTAAAGAGCATGGCTGTAGAGAACGTTGATAACGGAGATGTTAAGAGCGAGTTCACTAAGCCCAACGGAAGTGAATTTAACGGAGTTAACGTTAAAGTTACCGTTGCTAATAGTGGCAGCGTAGCAACAGATGATGTTGTTCAGCTTTATGTAAAGGATACAGAATATCAGGATGCAATCCCGAATCCCTGCCTCTGCGGATTTAAGAGAGTACACTTAGGGGCCGGTGAGGAGAAGGAGATAACAGTAACTGTTAATGCAAGAGCCTTCACATCAGTTGATGAAGACGGAAACAGAAAGATCTTTTCAAAGGCATTCCGTCTCTACGCAGGTGTATCCCAGCCGGATAGCCGTTCTGAGGAGCTTACGGGACACAAATGTGTTGCTGAGGATGTGAATATCTAAAATAAATTATCGGAAATATCATGAAGGTGCCATTTTTGCCATGAAAATGGTACCTTTTTTATCTGAAGAAGGGTATATTGGATAGGATGAAATTATAGTTAGAAAGGGAGTTCGTTATGAAAAAGAAAGCAATGGCATTATTACTGGCAGCTACACTTGTAGCATCAGTAGGTTGTGGAGGAGCAGGCGCAAATAACGCAGCCGACACAGCAAATAATGCAGAAACTACAGAGACAGCAACAGGGGCAGAGTCTTCTGAAGAGGCATCTACAGAGGAAGAAGCTGCTGAGGATAGTGCAGAAGAAGCTTCTACTGAAGAAGTGAAAGAAGAAGCTGCCGAAGAATCTTCAGAGGCTGAGGAAACAGAAGAGAAGTCCGAGGATACCGAAGAGGCTGGCACAGAGGAGACAACAGAGTCAGAGGACAGCGAGGAGGAGGACGTGACACAGACACCGGCATGGGAGATTGTAAGCCAGATGAAAATTGGCTGGAATCTTGGAAATACACTTGATGCACATGAACCCAGTATAAAAATTACAGATGCTCCGTCTAAACAGGAGACCTGCTGGGGAAATCCTGAGACAACCCAGGAAATGATCGATGCAGTTCTGGATCTTGGTTTTAATACCATAAGAATCCCGATCACCTGGAAGGCACACATCGACGAGAACAACCAGATAGATTCAGCATGGATGGATCGCGTTCAGGAGGTTGTGGACTATGCTTACGGAAGAGGAGCATACGTCATCATAAACGTACATCACGAGGACTGGAACTATCCTTATTACGACAATCAGGACGCAGCTTCAGAGCGTCTGGCAGCAATATGGACACAGGTATCAGAGAGATTTAAGGACTATGATACACACCTTGTTTTCGAGCTTCAGAATGAGCCCAGAAAGGTCGGAACAGACCTTGAGTGGAACGGTGGCGATAAGGAAGGCAGAGACGTAGTAAATGCCGTAAATATGGCCGGATACGAGGCAATAAGAGCATCTGAGGGCTATAACAAGGAGCGCCTTATCATGTTCCCCGGATATGCAGCAAGTAACCAGACCAACTGCCTTATGGCTATAAAGCTTCCGGAGAATGACGACTGCGTAGCGGTTTCAGTTCACTCCTACACACCTTATTCATTTGCGCTTGAGATGCCCGGTCGCAGCACCTATGACAACGACCATGGCGATCTGGACAGACTTTTAAAGGATATAAACAGAATCTTCCACTTCAAGAATGTTCCTGTTATCATCGGCGAGTTCGGTGCCATGAACAAGGATAACGAGGCAGAGAGAGTAGAGTGGGTAAGCTACTACTTAAGGAAGGCAAGAGAGATGAACGTTCCCTGCATCTGGTGGGATAACGGAATCTTCGAGGGCAGCGGTGAAAAGTTCGGAATTATCGACAGAAGAACACTTGAAACACCTTATCCTGATCTCATTAAGGCCATTCAGGAGTACAGATAAAAAACAGTGTATAAAGAGAATAGTAAAAATATAAAGCGTATCTCAGCAATCTATTAAAAAAGCATTAAATAGGTATTTCCTCGTTAGCAATATGATAGAATACATGTATTCACATAATATCGTGTTTCTAATGAGGGGGAAGCTAAGATGCGTGAAATAAAAAGATTTTTATCAGTTGCAGTTTTTGCATTTCTGTTGTTAACGGTTTTACGAATGCCTGCTAAAGCAGACGGATTTGATGCGAATTTCTACGCGCAGAAGTATCCGGATGTAGTAGCTGTCTTTGGTAACGACCCTGCAGCATTATACAATCATTACGTTACATACGGAGCCAAAGAGGGCAGATCCCAGAATCAGGCTGAGGATACCGCAAAATACCAGGCTATGCTGTCAGGCGAATCAGCACCTCAGGCAGCGGCAGCTCCTGCGGCTGTTGCCGGATTACCGTACAACACCTACATTGATGTGGATATCGATGCTCAGACCATGACCTATTATGAAAATGGACAGGTAGCATTGCAGTCACCTATAGTATCCGGTAATCCCAATCGTGGAAACGGAACACCCAGAGGAACCTACACCATCCAGTCCCATATTGCAGGAAAGCGCCTTATCGGACCTACCTGGAATGTATGGGTTGACAGATGGATGCAGTTTACTCCTAATCCCTGCCACATCGGTCTTCATGATGCAACCTGGAGAAGCTCATTTGGTGGCGAGATTTATAAGTCAAACGGCTCACATGGCTGCGTAAATCTTCCGCATGACATAGCTGTAGCTCTTTTTGACAGAGTAAATGTTGGAACACCGGTAGTTGTTCGCTGATAACGGATTAAAATTTTAAAAGTCGCGGGCAAAGTGTAGAAATACATTTTGCCTGCTTTTTATATGTTTTACAGAGGAAAGTAGTAGGCGAAAGGCCTTCTTTTTATGTATAATAGAAAGAGCTGATTTGAATACAGTTGACTAAATAAGAGAAAAAGAGTATAAAATGTTTTATGCAAATGAGTTGTGCAAAATAGAAATTATACTCACATGGAAGAAATATGTTTGATCAGAATACAATAGAACTATTATTAAGCTCTTTTCCCAAGATACTGGAGTATGGAATAAGAGTTACCCTGCCACTCGCAGCCATTGCATTTGTTTTATCCACTGTTTTGTCAGTGTTTGTAGCGATGGTGCAGTACGCGAATCTCCCTGTTTTAAGGCAGATTTGCAGATTTTATATATGGATAATCCGCGGTACGCCGCTTTTGGTACAGCTTATGGTGGCATTTTACGGGCTTCCGCTTTTAGGGATACATTCCAATCCCTTCCTGATGGCAATAATCGTATTTACCATAAATGAGGGCGCATACAGCGCTGAGACCATGAGAGCAGCTATGGAGGCTGTTCCTGCAGGACAGCTTGAGGCCGGTTACTGCGTGGGAATGAACTACATGCAGATCATGTGGCATATCATATTGCCCCAGGCCTTCAGAACCGCGTTCCCGTCGCTGTTTAACGCACTTATAAGCATGGTTAAGGATACATCTCTTGCATCCAGCATCACGGTGGTTGAGATGTTTACCAGAACCAAACAGATTGCCGGACAATCATATAATTACCTCCCGCTGTACCTTGAGGTTGCAGTAGTTTACCTGCTTTTCTGTACGGTTTTGACCTATATGCAGAAAAAGGGCGAGCTGGTGCTCGGAAGCTACGGCGTGAGAAAGTAACAGAGGTTTATTATGGCATTACTTGAGATAAAGAATATACATAAAGCTTTTTCCGGCAATATGGTGCTTAAGGGGATAAATCTGCAGGTGGACAGAGGCGATGTGGTGTCAATTCTTGGTCCTTCGGGATCAGGTAAGACGACGCTTCTTAGATGCATCAATTTCCTTGAAAAGCCCGATGACGGAGAGATGTTTTTTAAGGGAAAAAGCCACAACCTTACAGGGATAAACGGCGCAGAGATATCTGCCATAAGAAAAAGAACAGGCTTTGTTTTCCAGAATTATAATCTGTTTGCAAATAAGACAGTTCTTCAGAACGTGACACTGGGACTTACTTCAGCAAGACACATCCCTAAGCATGACGCTGAAAAGAAGGCTATGAGCGTTCTTGAGAAGGTTGGAATGAAGGACAAGGCATCTTCATATCCCAGTCAGCTTTCAGGCGGACAGCAGCAGAGAGTAGCTATAGCAAGGGCTCTCGCGACAGATCCTGACATCATATATTTTGACGAACCCACTTCAGCGTTGGATCCCCAGCTTACTGCGGAGGTTCTGGACGTAATGAGAGAGCTGGCATCCGAGGGAATGACAATGATAGTTGTCACCCATGAGATAGGCTTTGCCAAAGAAGTATCTTCAAAGGTTGTTTTCATGGCAGACGGAGTTATCGTGGAGGAGGGAACTCCCCAGGAGATCTTCGTAAATCCTAAGCAGGCAAGAACCCGGGAGTTTTTGCGACTCACCGATTTCTGATAAATGTAACTATAGATGTTTTACAGGAGGATGATATTTGATGAAAAGAAGACTTATTGCAACTATGATGCTTGTCGCAACAACAGCAATGGCCATAGCTGGCTGTGGCGCTAAGAGTAGCTCCAATGACCACCTTGCAAGAATAAAGAGTGCAGGAAAGATAACAATTGCTACAGAAGGCGTATGGGCGCCCTTTACCTATCACGACGAGACTACAGATGAGCTTGTGGGCTTCGATGTAGAGGTTGCTGCTGCAATCGCTGAAAAGCTTGGAGTTGAGGCTGATTTCCAGGAGGTTGCCTTTGATGGCGGACTTACCGGAGTTACAACCGGCGCTTTCGATATGATGGCTAACGGCGTAGATGTTACTGAGGAGCGTGGAAACACCTATGATTTCACAGATCCTTACGCTTACGATCACGCAGTAGTTGTTACACTTGCTTCTAACGATACCATCAGCTCATTTGAGGACTTAAAGGGCCTTACAACAGCTAATTCAGCAGGTTCAACCTATGAGGCTATGGGAGTTCAGTATGGTGCTACAGTATCAAACGTAGACACTATCGGTGAGACAATGACCCTTGTGCAGAATGGCACAGTTGATGCAACTATCAATGCTAACACATCAGCTCAGGATTACTTCAAGACAACAGGAGCAACAGACCTTAAGGTTGCTGCAGTTGACGCAGAGGTAACAAAGTACGCTATTCCTCTTAAGAAGGGCGAGGACAACGACTCCCTCAGAGAGGCTATAAATAAGGCTATCAAGGAGCTCAGAGAAGAGGGTAAGCTCACAGAGATATCTAACAAGTATTTCGGTGCTGATATTACTGCAGAATGATGAAAAAAGAAAAAGCATGGCGGTATGATAACTGCCATGCTTTTTATATGGAATGTTATTCTAGCTCACTATTTGTTTTCTGTCTTCGGAAAGCTTTCTAACCTGCTTGGGTGTTATACCTTTTAGCTTTTTATAACACCTTATAAAATAACTACTGTCAGTAAATCCTACTTCCTGCGCGATGAAGGCTATATCGTAGTTGGAGAAGTGTAGCATATTCTCGGCGATGTTGATCCTGGTGGAGGTAATATACTCCTTGCAGGACATGCCGAATCTCTTCTGGAAATTTCTGGAAAAAGTAGCATGTGAGACATTGCACATAGCTGCCAGCTTTTCCACGGTAAGAGGCTCGAAGTAGTGAGAATCAATATATTCGGAGATCATATCAAAATGAAGCTCATAAGAAGGGTGGACGCCTTTTCCGGAAGGTGTCAGCCCTTCTTTTTTCCATATTCGGACAAAATATCCCAGTATTTTCAGAAGGTCTGAGGAGATCATCAGGGAGTAGGCATAATCCCTGGACTGATTTTCCTTAATGATACTCTCAAACAAGGAGCGCATCTTCCACTGCGACAGGTCCTTGGGCGAAATAAGGAGGCTTGCTCCGGTATTATCGAGGCCGTGAAGAATAGTCCTGATGTCGGTCTCATCCAGCTTGCTGGTGGGAAGGTTGGCAGGATCGAATTTTATGACGTCGTATTTAGTTTTAGTGCAACCGTTGGCAAAATCTATGCCATGCACGCTCTTTGGCGGGAAAAGCACCACAGAACCGGTTTCAGCGGTGAGAACCCTGCCATTAATGGCCACATCAACTTCTCCTTCAAGGATGTAGAGGAGCTCCACATAGTAGTGCCAGTGGGTGGGAACAGGGAGTTCAGCGAACTTTGTATCCACTACAAATGCTTCGTAGGGAGATGTGATCGGATCTATATATTCGTATAAGCTATTATTCATAAATGCTCCGTTTTTAATATAAATATCTGCCTATAAAGTATAGGAAAATAGAGATAATTTTGCAATATGAGAGATTTGTCCTATTTTTATAGAGCTTATTTATATTATTTGAACAGGGAGTCCTTATAATAAAATACGTGGCCACGTCCATTAGTACTTTTCCTGAGGAGGAAGAAATAAATGAAGACAGTTTTATTAAATGACAACTGGAAACTTACTGTTCTTGGAAAAAACGTGTATGACATACCCGAAGAGGCTATAGATACTGTTGTTCCTTCCACAGTTTATTCGACACTTTTAGAGAAGGGCCTTATGCCTGACCCTTTCTATAGAGATAATGAGCTAGATGCGCTTAAGCTCATGGAAAATGATTTTAAGTATGAGACTACATTTACTGTAGATAAAGAGCAGAGAGATGCTGACAGAGTCATCGTCAGATTTGAAGGAATCGATACTTTGGCAGATGTATATATTAACGATCAGAAGCTTGGCTCTACAGATAATATGAACCGTGTATGGGAATTTGACATTACACATGTTATCGATGGAGATGCCGAAAATACTGAATATACACTAAAGGTGGTTTTACATTCTCCTACAAAGTTCATCGCAGAAGAGGATGAGAAATGCCCCGTAGGAGCATCAAGTGACGCTATGCCGGGATTCCCTCACATTCGTAAGGCAGCCTGCATGTTCGGATGGGATTGGGGCCCGAGACTCCCTGATGCCGGAATTTTTCGCGAGGTTAAGCTGATAAGTGTAAACAGTGCAAGACTTACAGATGTATATCTCGAGCAGGAGCATAAGGTTAAGGAAAAGACCATTCGCGGCAACGTGGTTGAATCCGTAGAGGTTTCTGCAGATGCAGAGATAGAGTGGATGCCCGGAATTACTGAAGGCAACGTAAATATCAGACTTAGCGTGGTATCTCCTGACGGCCAGACAGAGGTTACAAGCGAGAGTATCTGCATCGATCCGGTTACAGGCTCTGCGCCTTCATCCAATCTAACAGGACTTAAATGCCTTGTGAGATCCAATCATTTAAAAACACATGTTACCATTGGAAACCCGCAGCTGTGGTGGCCTAACGGCTATGGCGATCAGCCTCTTTACAAGGTAAAGGTTGAGCTTATCTCCAAGGAGGATGAGTCTGTTCTCGATGTTTGGGAGAAGAAGATCGGTCTTCGCACAGCAACCGTCAACACAGATCCCATGCCGGGAGAAGAGTTTGATGAGCACATGAAGGATCAGGTTCCTGACCTTGATGATGGCAACAATATGGTTATTTCAGACGGCGGCCGCAAGGTTTTCGTAACTGATAAAGAGGCTAAAAGGGTTGAGGGCAGAAATTTTGCCTTCGAAGTTAACGGACTTCAGTTCTTCGCAATGGGTGCTGATTACATCCCTGAGGATAACCTTATCACAAGACAGAACAGAGAGCGTACGGATATGCTTCTTTCATCCGCTAAGGAAGCTAACCACAACTGCATCCGTATCTGGGGCGGTGGCTACTATCTGGACGATTTCTTCTATGATGTTTGTGATGAGAAGGGACTTCTTATCTGGCATGACCTTATGTTCTCATGTGCATCATACGAGCTTTCAGATGCCTTTGAGGAGAATATTTCTGTCGAGATAAGACAGAATATCAGAAGACTGCGCTCACATCCGTCAATCGGACTCTGGTGCGGTAATAATGAGCTGGAGACTCAGTATGAGGCGCTTGTTTGGCAGAAGAGCAAAAAGCAGACCTACGACTATATCCATCTCTATGAATACATTATTCCCAAGCTTGTGAAGGAAGAGGATCCCAAGGCATTTTACTGGCCTTCATCACCTTCATCAGGCGGTAATTATGAGAACAGTAACGCTGAAAACGTGGGAGATGTTCACTACTGGGGAGTTTGGCACGGCAATGAACCTTTTACAGCATACAGAAAGCACCATTATCGCTTCCTGTCAGAGTTCGGATTCCAGTCATTCCCTGCACTTCAGACAGTTAAGAGATTCGCAGAGGAGGGTGACTTCAACGTATATTCCCGCGTCATGGAGATGCACCAGAGGAATACAGCTGCAAACGGTAAGATAATGAACTACATGTCACAGACATACCTCTATCCGAAGAGCTTTGATGAGCTTTTATACTGCTCACAGCTTCTTCAGGCAGATGCTATCCGCTACGGAGTTGAGCACTTCAGAAGATTCCGCGGAACCTGCATGGGTACTGTGGTTTGGCAGCTTAATGACATCTGGCCTGTTGCATCCTGGGCAAGCCTTGATTACTACGGCAACTGGAAGGCGCTTCATTATGCTGAAAAGAAGATGTTTGCACCTGTCCTGTTGTCCTGCGAGGAGCATGGCGAAATAGACCAGAAGCCCTATGTTAATACGCTTCCTCAGCCCGTAGATGTCAGCGCTAATCTTCACGTAGCGAATGAGACAGCAGAGCCTGTAAGCGGAGTTGTAAGATGGTCCCTTAGAAATCCTGATTCTTCCATTGTGAAGGAAGGCAGCTTCGACTTTACTGCACCTGCCTTTGGTGGCACATGGCTTCCTCACCTTGATTTCAACGATCAGGACAGACTTAAGGTTCATCTGTACTATGAGCTTGTGATAGGCGGAGAGGTAGTATCCTCAGGTTCTACGCTGTTCTGCGCACCCAAGCACTACCAATTCATGGATCCCGGACCGAAGTGGAACGGAGACAGGTGTCAGCGAAGCTGACGGATGAGGGGAATTGGGAAAGCAATAGAAAGGATTATTACAATACATGGCAATACTTAAGTTACAGGCCCCTACTAAGGATTATCTTTGGGGCGGAACCCGTCTGGTAGAGGAATATGGTAAAAAATCTGCCGGCGAGGTAACTGCCGAAAGCTGGGAATTATCTTGCTTTCCCGGCAGTGAATCAATCATTGAAAGTGGTGAATTTGTAGGAAAAACTCTTACAGAATATATAGAGGCAAAGGGAAAGTCCGTACTTGGCACAAACTGCGAAAAGTTCCAGGATTTTCCGGTGCTTATCAAGTTTATTGATGCGAGAAAGGACTTATCTCTTCAGGTACATCCTTCCGATGAATATGCGAGAGAGCACGAGAACCAGTTTGGTAAAACCGAGATGTGGTACATCATCGATGCTGAAAAGGATGCATTTTTGTACTACGGCTTTAACAGAGAGGTTTCCAAGGAAGAGTTCGAGAAGCGCATAGAGGATCAGACCCTCACAGAGGTGCTTAATGCTTGTCCTGTACAGAAGGGCGATGTGATTTTCATTGAATCCGGCACTCTTCACGCTATAGGTGCAGGTATTCTCCTTGCTGAGATACAGCAGAATTCCAACGTCACCTACAGAGTATATGACTACGGAAGACGTGATAAGGACGGCAATCTCAGAGAGCTTCATGTTGAGAAGGCGCTTGATGTTACAACTCTGGCACCGGTTAAGAGACCTGCAAGTCCTACTCCTCACATTGGAGTGAGCAAGTACTTCACAGTTGATAAGATCAGCCTTTCAGGACATATTACAAACAAGCTCACCGGAAGTGTTGATCAGACATCTTTCCTCCACGTACTTATTCTCGATGGAGTAGGAGAGCTCAAGAACGGCTGCGGTGGAATGCACTTCAAGAAGGGCGACAGCTTCTTCCTTCCCGCAGGTAGCGGAAATTATGAGATTTGCGGAACGTGTGAAGCAATTCTGACATACGAGAGCTAATGAAAAGGCAGTAGATCGGTTGGTCTACTGCCTTGTTTAAAAACATCTGTTATCTCATAATGCTCATGGCGCTGCCATATAAATCACCGCATTGTTCCTGAATTTGGGAGTACAGATTTCTGTACTCATCATTGTCAGCGCAGATAAGATAGTCGTAGGATTCCATTTCCTTAATAAGCTTTTTGGCATTGTAATAATCGTTAACAGGATCTTTCGTCCTTAAGGATAAGGTTTTTAGCGAATCCTTCAATAAATCATAATAATCTCTGTCTGCTTCTAATGCTCTGCACTTATCCTTTACGGCACAATAATCAGCTTTTATATCTGCTGCAGTAAGATTAAATTCATTGTTTAAGCGGAAAAATCTCTTATATTTCCTGTATAAAACTCCCCAGGATAATTCCGGTCTTCCAAAATCATCCCATTTACCAAGCATTTTACCATCTGTACATTCAGTTATATGGCGAAGTATCGCATCATTGGTATCCAAATAAAAAACCGATGTCCGTGAAACCCAGTAATGATAATTGTTGTCATGCTCTGCCATGATAATGACATTTTCGCTATTATCAAGGATGTAATACATGGCCCTGTTCGATGGATCAGGATCATAATTGGGAATTTCATTGGGAAAATCTTTTGCAAGATTATAATCTGTAATATTCATGGCGCTCCTTTGTGATAGACAGGATAAATCGCTGTCGTAGTATATACTGATTGTAGCTCAATATAGACTATTATCAAAGCCTGTATTCTGGCGCCTATTGATATCGAATTATTTTTTTGTTTCCTTATGGATACTCCTCAAGACCCAATTTTCATGCACAATATAAAAAAATTAACGAAAAACGTTAAAAAATAGTTGACACACATTAACTACGTGTGATATATAATATTTAACGACAAACGTTAACACTTTTACAAGAAATATAAAACAAATTACAAGCGAGGGAAAAGACTTATGAGTATGGTATTAGTAAACGAAGCGATCAGTTCTGTAATGCAAACATTATTATTCACACTTATTCCTTTCATCGTATGGCTGATAACAGCCAGGAAGAAGGAGTCATTTTTCAGCTGGATAGGCCTTAAGGGAGTTGGCGAAGATAAAAAGCAGTGCCTTAAATATACTTTAATAGCTTTTGCAATCTGTGAGGTTGCAGGATTCATTGTAAATAATATGTTCATGAAAGAGTGGAATATATCACAGTATGCAGGAATGGGCGCTGAGGGAATCCCGTGCATAATATTATTCTCATATGTACATACAGCTTTTTCTGAGGAGATTTTATTCAGAGGATTTATCCAGAAGAGACTGCAGAGTAAATTCGGTTTTAGGATAGCAGTTGTTATCCAGGCTATAATCTTTGGATTGGCTCACTTATTACCTGCTCTTGGGCAGATAAATTTCGCGCAGGGAATGGTACTTATGTTTTATCCTATGATACCCGCAGTTTCAATTGCTTTTGTTGATGAGAAGAAGGCAAATGGTTCCATCCTTCCTGGATGGTTGATCCATGGAACATTGAACATTATTGTACATGCTTCACAGTTATAACAATAGATTCAGTAACAACGTATAGATCATATGAAAAGAGAGGTAAGGGAAAATGAAAGATTCAAAGCTTAGAAAAGTAACAGCATTTTTAGCAAAGGTTATTGAAGTAGTTGGGTGGTTTGGCGCTGCACTTATGATCATTACCACAGTAATTCTGATGGTAGGCAAGAAACAGATAATGGAAGCTTATCAGAGTGGCACTTTAAAAGCAGGTAGCATAACATTAATCGGAACAATGAATAATTCACCTGAGTGGGCGATGGATGTCGTAGGCCGCGGTGGTGCTGCGTTTATATTCATTCCGCTTGCTATTTTATGTGTGCTGACTGCACTTATTTTCAGAAATGTGTACATGATTTTTAAGGCATCAAATGTGGCATCACCTTTCTCAATGGAGAATGTTAAGAGAATCAGAAATATCGGTATCTACGCAATTGCATTACCTATAGTAAAGGTTGTAGCAGGACTGATCTCCTTCATAGCGATGAAAAACGGCGATTATGCGCTCTCAGTTGAGCTTTCAGAAGTGGTATTTGGCCTTGTAGCACTTTGCCTGTCACAGTACTTTGCTTACGGTGCTGAGCTTCAGAGCGATGTTGATGGATTGCTGTAAGGAGGTGCCCTATGGGAAAAATCATGCTTGAACTGGATGTAATGATGGCGAGAAGACACATGTCTCTTAATGATCTTTCAGATAAGGTAGGCATCGCCAACGTAAATATGTCGAAGATAAAAAATAATAAGGTAAATGCCATTAGATTCTCAACCCTGGCAGGAATATGTGAAGCCCTTGAGTGCGATCCGGGAGACATCTTAAAATACGATCCGGACGGAGAGAACGACGAAACTGAATAATAGTAAAAGGCCTGCTGCACTAATGATGTCGTGCAGCAGGCTTTTTTGTTGCACAAGACCGGCAAGCGAATGGATGCTTGCATACAAATTCATTTGCCGGTTGTAAGAACATGGAGCACGAAGTGCGGAATGTTCGTGTGCGAAATCGAGTAGGAGTCAGCCTACTCGATCTGGAGTATGAAGGTATGAACGATTTTTAATAGTTATTTAATGGAATAGTACATTTATATGGTATATCGTTAATTAATAAGAGAACCGGGGGTAAACATTATGAGTGATAAAAAGAAGGTAAGAATAGAATTAATCGATATAGCAAAGGCTATTACCATCATACTGGTAATACTCGGGCATACTACGGGCAATCTGGAAACGCCAATGTATAGGCGCCTGTTGTACGCTTTTCATATGCCGCTATTCTTCTTTCTTGCCGGTATGTCCATTAAAGCGAAAGAACTTAAGTCATTCAGGGAATGGATGAGTTTTATTGAGAAGAATCTTCTTGCTCTCATTGTTCCCTACCTGATTTTTGCGTTTATCTATGCACCCTTCAGTTTCGAAAACGTACCAAAGTTCCTGTACGGCTCCTGGCAGATGCTGGGCAAGACCGGCACCCTGACATCATTGTGGTATCTGACATGCTTCTTTGTGGCCAGAATCTACTGTCAGGCACTTATGAATCTTCTTAGTATTGCAAAGTGTAAGAACATGAATTTATGGCTTGGGATTCTAGCAATTCCGATGTTTGCCATTGGTTTTATGCTCCCGAAGATCGAGATTGGGTATCCGTGGTGTTTGAATGTCAGCTTTGTAGCAACAGGCTTTATCCTGCTGGGCATTGCACTCCGTCAGCAGATACTTATTCTGGCACAGTCAACAGGATGGATACTGTTTATTATCACCGTGGTTTCAGGAGTAATGCTTGCGTTCGGAACCATCTTACGAGGTGATGCCCTGGAGCTGAGCCTTATGTGTGGCGGCGATTACGGCAATGTCTTTTGGTTTATGTATAATTCTATTTCAGGTACAGTTCTGATATTGGGCATATCCATGCTGATCTTCCGCGTTTCGCGTGAAGGTGCCAGACCGTTCAGCACAGCAGCCATTACATATGTCGGACAGCATACGCTGGGCATATTCCTTCTTCATAAAAACATACAGCTTGATCTGATTATTCCATGGATTCGAACCTGGCTGGAAGGACCGCAGCTGCTGGTGGCTTGTATCGCAACGTGCATTTCCTTCGCAGCTGCCCTGCTTCTTTGCGCAATCATAGAAAAGTTTGTGCCACAGCTACTGGGACAGTTCCCGATTTATCCGCAAAAGGAAGCATGAATGTTATGTTGGTAGAAAACAAGTGAGAATTATGTAAAGCTTCTTAAGATGATTGTTAAGAAAATAGGTAATGAAGAACAGTAACAACAAAAGCTTGCTGTACGTATGATTACGTACAGCAAGCTTTTTTCCAAAATGTGAAAATAAAGTACAAAAAATAGCCAAAAAAGTGATATATTTATTCAGTGCGGATTGATAATATTAAACCGTAAACAAACAACATTATTATTAAAGAGGGAAGGTGAAAACCATGTTGACAAACACAACACTCGCAATTCTTATCGCAGCCATTATTATTCTGGCAATCATCATCATGGCCGCTGGCTATGTGAAGGCTCCGCCGGATAAGGCTTATATTATATCCGGTATGAGAAAAGTTCCACGTATCCTCATTGGTAGAGCAGGAGTTAAGATCCCGTTCCTTGAGAGAGTCGACAGACTTTATCTTGGACAGATGACAGTTGATATTAAAACAGAGCAGTCAGTTCCTACCAATGACTTCATCAACGTAAATGTTGACGCTGTTGCTAAGGTAAGAATCGGCACAACACCTGAAGCTATTCAGCTTGCTGCCAAGAACTTCCTTAACAAGTCTCCCGAGCAGATCACACTTGATCTTCAGGATTCTTTACAGGGTAACATGCGTGAGATCATCGGTACACTTGCTCTTAAGACCATCAACACTGACAGAGACAGCTTCTCAGATCAGGTTATGGAGAAGGCATCTAAGGACATGAACAAGCTCGGTATCGAGATCCTGTCCTGTAACATCCAAAACGTAACTGATGAAAATGGCCTTATTAGTGACCTTGGTATGGATAATACCGCTAAGATCAAGAAGGATGCCGCTATCGCAAAGGCTCAGGCTGACAGAGACGTGGCAATTGCTAAGGCTGAGGCTGACAAGGCAGCTAACGATGCAAGAGTACTTGCACAGACAGAGATTGCTGAGAAGAACAACGCTCTTGCAATCAAGCAGGCAGAACTCAAGAGAGAAGCTGATACTGCAAGCGCTGTAGCAGACGCAGCTTATGAGATTCAGACACAGGAACAGCAGAAATCAATCCAGACAGCAACCGTTAATGCTCAGATCGCTAAGGCTGAGCGTGAAGCAGAACTGAAGCAGAAGGAAGTTCTCGTAAAACAGCAGGAACTTGCTGCTGAGATTGAGAAGAGAGCAGATGCTGAGAAGTATCAGGCTGAGAAGAAGGCTGAGGCTGAGCTCCTTCAGAGACAGAAAAAGGCTGAGGCTGCACAGTTCGAGCAGGAGCGTGAGGCTGATGCTCAGAAGGCAAAGGCTGAGGCTCAGAAGTTCGCAGCAGAGCAGGAAGCTGCAGGTATCAAGGCTAAATATGATGCTGAGGCTGCCGGTATCGCTGCAAAAGGTAAGGCAGAAGCTGAGGCTATCAAGGCAAAGGGTATTGCGGAAGCTGAAGCAATGGAGAAGAAGGCAGAAGCCTACAAGAAGTACAACGGCGCTGCTATGGCTGAGATGATGATCAAGATCATGCCTCAGATGGCTGCTGAGATCGCTAAGCCTCTTTCACAGATCGACAAGATCAACATTTATGGAACAGGCGATGGATCAAATGGTGCAAGCCAGATTTCAGGAAACATGCCTATCGTTATGAAACAGGTATTTGATACCATGTCAGAGGCTACAGGCGTTGATTTCACAGAGATCATGAGAGCCGGTACATATGATGCCAAGGTTAATAAGAACATTAACCTTAGCGGTGACAATGTAAATGTCACAGTTGATAAATCTGAGAAATAATCAGTAAATAAGTAGTACAAGGGCCGCCCTATTGAGAAATCAGTAGGGCGGTTTTTTCATATATTAATATACGATAAAAAAGTAGTTTCTTTATCCCTTTAATGTGGTAAAATGATAAAGTCTATTCATTTTATATTTTTAAAGGGAGGAAAAATGAGTACAGCGCATATCGGTATAATCATTTCAATTCTGGTATATCTGGCTATGATGCTTCTTGTAGGCTTTGTAAGCTCTAAGGATACCAACGATGTAAGCGATTTTTATCTTGGGGGAAGAAAACTTGGTCCGTTTGTTACTGCCATGAGTGCAGAGGCATCGGATATGAGTTCATATCTTCTGATGGGACTTCCGGGACTTGCATATTTTTCAGGTGTTGCAGATGCCGGATGGACTGCAATAGGTCTTATTGTAGGAACCTATCTTAACTGGCTCTTCACAGCCAGAAGACTTCGTAATTATACGGAGAGGCTCGATGCCATCACTATTCCGGATTATTTCAAAAAGAGATTCCGTGATAACAGTAATGTAATTCTTTGTATTGGAGCATTATTCATTCTGATATTCTTTGTGCCCTATACAGCTTCAGGATTCTCAGCATGCGGCAAGCTGTTTTCATCGCTTTTCGGAGTTAAGTATCAGTTGGCAATGATCGCTTCTGCAGTAATAATCATCGGTTATACAACAACAGGTGGTTTCCTTGCTGCTTCCAAAACTGACTTTATCCAGTCAATCGTAATGACAATGGCACTGTTTTTCGTTGTGGGATATGGAATCGTATCTGCAGGCGGAATGTCAGCTGTAATTGAAAACACCAGGAATTTGCCTGGATTCCTTGATTTCAACGCTACTCACAGTAACGTGACAGGAGAGGGACTTCCTTATGGCATTTTCAATAAGGTGACGATGTTCTGCTGGGGACTTGGCTACTTCGGAATGCCCCATATTCTTCTTAGATTTATGGCAGCAAGAAAAGCGTCTGAGATTAAGCTTTCAAGAAGAATAGCATCTGTATGGGTTGTATTCTCACTTGCTATTGCAGTTTTCCTTGGTGTTGTAGGTAGAGCTATGACAGAGGCAGATGCGCTTGCTTCACTGATTGATCCTGCAGACCTCACAAGCTCATCTATGGCAGAGACATTGATAGTAGTAATTGCTGAGCAGATAAGCAGGCATAATTTTGTATTTGCACTTATTGCAGGACTTGTTATTGCAGGAATTCTGGCATCAACAATGTCCACAGCGGATTCACAGCTTATCGCAGCTTCCTCTGCAGTTTCTGAGAATATCATTCAGGAAACCTTCAAGATCAAGCTGACAGAGAGATATGCGATGTTTACAGCAAGACTTACACTTATCATTGTTGCCGTATTTGGTATCATTATCGCATGGAATCCCAACAGTTCGGTATTCGGCATTGTATCCTTTGCCTGGGCCGGATTTGGTGCGGTTTTCGGACCTGCAATGATAATGTCACTGTATTGGAAGCGTACTAATAAGTTCGGAGCCATCGCAGGAATGATATCCGGCGGCCTTATGGTATTCTTATGGAAATATACTGTAAGACCTATGGGCGGTGTCTGGGATCTGTACGAACTTGCGCCTGCGTTCCTGGTTGCAATAATAATGATCGTTATTGTAAGCCTTCTTACAAAGGAACCTGAACAGGAAATTGTTGATGAATTCGAACATGTATCCAAGATGTCATAAATAAAGATAAGCGTAGCAGTTTGATGGTGCTGCTACGCTTTTTTTATTACACAAATGTCTAAGTTGAAAAAACTTATCACCAGAGTTTGTCAGAACCTGTTGAAAAGAAAATACTGATATGATAACCTTTGGACAGTTAGCAATAGCTAACATAGTTGCAACAACAAAGGAGGAAAAATCAGTATGAGTAAAGTAGCAGTTGTATATTGGAGCGGTACAGGAAATACAGCAACCATGGCAAACGCAGTTGCTGATGGAGCAAAGGGAGCAGGTGCTGAGGTTACAGTTCTTAACCCGTCAGAGTTCAGTGCAGACAAGGTTTCAGGCTTTGACAGCATTGCCTTTGGATGTCCTGCAATGGGAGCTGAGGTTTTGGAGGAAACAGAGTTTGATCCCATGTTTTCAGCAGTAGAGGGCTCACTTGCAGGAAAGAAGATTGGATTGTTTGGTTCATTCGGATGGGGAGATGGCCAGTGGATGAGAGACTGGGAGGATCGCTGTAAGGGTGACGGAGCAGTTCTTGCCACAGACAGTGTAATGGCCAATAATGCTCCGGATGATTCAGCTCTTGAGGAATGCAGATCACTGGGAATGGCACTTGCATAAAGCTATAGACAGTATTAGAGGAAAAATATAATAACATGAATAATGTGTAGCGAGCTGGTCATGGTGACCAGCTCGTTTCGGCATATATACGAAAATGTTGGTAAAGACCCTATAGGAAGGGAGAACTTGACTACGCCGTACGGCTTATTATAGAATGAAATGAGAAAAATAGAGCCGAACGGCGTATTTTTGTATTTGAATGTTTATATTTGTTCGTACGGCTTATTTTGGGCGGAGGCGTATATGATAATAAACAATGCGGCTGATTTTGGTAAAGCATTGAAAAATCGTAGAAAAGAACTTGGCTATACCCAGCGATATATTTCTGAATTTACCGGATTCAGTATCAGTTTTATTTCGGATTTGGAAAATGGCAAGAGCACGGCTGAACTGGGAAAAGCTATCTATCTTGCCAATATGCTGGGACTTGATATTGCTGCTAATGCGAGGGGAAATAAATGAGACATTATAATGTATATCTTGAAATAGACGGGAGTCAGGTAAAAGTAGGAGTAATAGAAGGTAATTCTTCTGAAGATGCCAGCTTTTCATATTCAAAAGAATATGTAGCGAGGACAGATTCAAGGGCTATTTCTGTATCATTACCAATACAGGAGGAACCTTTTTCTCCTGAACGTACCAAAATCTTTTTTGACGGACTTCTGCCGGAAGGATTTATGAGAAAGAGCATAGCTACTAATATGCACTTTGATGAGAATGATTATCTGTCGATTCTTTATAACCTTGGGAAGGAATGCCTTGGCGCAATAAGAATAGATGAGTCTGATGAGGAGCAGGAATCCGGGTATGAAGCTATAACTTCTATGCAAGTAGAGGAGCTGGCAGCTGAAGGAACAACCAAATCCACGGAGATAGTAATAAAAACTCACTTATCGCTGACAGGGGCTTCAGGAAAAGTTGGACTATATTATGATGAAAAAGAGGGAAGATGGTATCTGCCCTGCGGACTTGCACCAAGTACACATATAGTTAAGCAAAGTCATATTAGGCTTGATGGGATAGTTACAAACGAGCAATTGTCTATGTTAACAGCTCATAAATGCGGAATAGATATTCCGGAGAGCTTTATTATTAATGTCGGCCAGGGTACTGATTCACAGGTTCTTTTTGCTACAAAAAGATATGACAGGATTATTGATGAAACATCACAGTTGATTGGAAATTTGAAGCGTCCTTTCAGGGGGCATCAGGAAGATTTTGCTCAGGCCATGGGAGTGGCAGCCTTTGAAAAATATGAAACAGACGGTCAGAACTACGCTGAGAAAATGTTTGAAATAATCAGAAATTATGCAAGAAGGCCATTGGAAGATCAATTGCGTCTTTGGGATAGAATAGTGTTTAACTTTGTGCTTGGCAATACGGATGCACATATTAAAAACTATTCGCTTCTGTATGACCCACATATGGAAGGAATATCACTTGCTCCGGCGTACGATATGATAAGCACGGTGATTTATGAGAGTGCGACGAAAAATATGTCTTTTAACATCGGTGGAATAAGAAATCTAGATAGCGTTGATGAAGATAGCTTTAAGTCACTTGCTGCAAAAGTTGGAATTGGTGAGAAAATCGCTATGAGTAATTATCATAAGGTTCTCGACCGATTTGAAAATGCGGTGAAGGAATCCGCTGAAGAATTGAAGGAGATGGGCTTTGTCAATGCAGGAGACATTGCAGAAAGAATTCTTCTGGCACGAAAAAAAGCACTGTAAGTTATCACAGAATTACACCTGTATTTCTCGTATATTATCAAAACTAATGTCTGTTGTGACAACAGTAAGATACCGGGCGTCTTTCTTTATATTGGAGATCAGCCCGGTCTTCTTTATGTAAGCATCATAATCGTAATAGGTTATGGTGACCATGTCACCAACCTTTAGAAGAGATAGCTGATAGTCGAGGAAGTCCAAGGCTTCTTCAGACAAAATGATCTTTTCTACTTCTATACGTTCCTTTTCCCTTAATGCGGACTCAAAGCCCTTAAGTGCTGCAAAGGGCATGAACTGGCTTGCTCTGTCTGCTCTTGGCATATATTCCTCCTATATTATTGAACCTGCTTTATGGCCGCCGATTTGTGCGTTTCGTTCTATTGCATTTCCTGCATCAAGAAGATCCATGCCCTTAAGAATGGCGTTTTTACCATAGCGGGCTTTAATCTCATTTACTGACTGTGTGATCTTGCGGTCTTTTTCCATTATCTCCGGGTCAACAAAAAAGCTGTACTGCTCAAAACATTCATCAAGAACAGAATTGGCGCTAATACCGACCCTGCGGATAGGGACATTTCGCAAGGTGCTCCTTAAATAAAGCTTCGTATAGGCATCCATAAGAATCCTGTAGGAGTTGGTCGTGACCTGGAGATTCGTACTTGCGCCCGTGGATGGGAAGGTTTCTGCACTGTAACCCACATAAAGTGAGAGATTGCTGCTAACAACATGGGCTGCGACCATATCAAGGGACAACTCATCTGCCATTTCCTTCACGATGATAAGTGCTTCATCAAAATTGTAATCACGCATCAGTACCTGTCCGCAGGAGAGGGATTTTGAGCGTGAGCGGTAGTTCTTGATTTCCTGCATGGTGCAGGGCTCCCGTCCCCAGGCGTGGTCAATCAGGTATTCGGCAAGGACGCCGAAATTTTTATATAGCAGTTTTTCAGGAAAAATCGCAATATCTCCCTGGGTATACATGCCAAGGGAGTTGAGCCTTCTCTGGGTGCCGGGACCAATTCGCCAAAAATCTGTCAGGGGTTTGTGTGTCCACAGTTTTTGCTTAAAAGATTCCTCATCAAGCTCAGCTATAAAGTCGGGAGAGTGTTTAGCCAGGATATCAAGGGCTACCTTCGCCAGATAAAGGTTAGTGCCAATGCCGCAGGTAGCCCGCAGTCCCAGTTTATCTCTTATGTCGCCCATGATCCTAAGTGCAAGGTCGTGGGCTGATAAGGAGTACATACCAAGATAGTTCGTTACATCGAGAAAAGACTCATCAATTGAATAAACATGAATATCTTCCTTAGCGACGTAGCTTAGGTATATACCGTAAATATCGGCAGATATGTCTACATAGCGCTTCATTCTGGGCGGAGCGACTATGTAATCAAGGTGCTTGGGTATCTCATATATTCTGCAGCGGTTCTTGATTCCAAGGGCTTTCATAGCGGGTGTTATTGCAAGGCATATAGTGCCTTTGCTGCGTTCCTTGTCAGCAACAGCGAGAAGGGCTGTCATGGGGTCTAGTCCTCTGTCCACGCATTCCACACTGGCATAGAAGCTCTTTAGATCGATTATCATAAACTGGTTAATCATAAGGCAGCTCCTAGAGTAATGATTAGAACTGACGTTCCGAACATACATTTGGGTAGAGATTATAATACACCAGGAGAACATATGTTTCAATAGAACATATTATTAAATTTTTGTGAGAGCATATATGAGGAGTATTGATTTTTAATCTGAAAAGGTGTAATATACAATTATGAATTGCGCACAATCAAATAGAGATAAATATATAACCAAGGAGGAATCACCAATGATCTATGATTACAAGGTAACTACCGGAACCGGAGAAGAGCTTAGCCTTTCAGATTACAAGGGAAAAGTGATTCTTGTTGTTAATACTGCTACTGGATGTGGTTTCACACCTCAGTACAAGCCCATCGAAGATTTATATCAGAGCTATCATGACAAGGGATTGGAGATACTTGATATTCCCTGCAACCAGTTTGGCGGACAGGCACCCGGAACAGATGAAGAGATCCATGAGTTCTGCACTTTGCACTACAATACTACATTCCCTCAGATGAAGAAGGCTGACGTTAACGGAGAGAATGAGCTTCCGCTTTATACATATCTTAAGTCTCAGAAGGGATTTGAAGGCTTCCAGGATCATCAGTACAGAGAGGTTCTTGAAAAGATGTTTGCAGAAGCAGATCCTGAATGGGATAAAAAGCCTGACATCAAGTGGAACTTTACAAAGTTTGTGATCGACAGAGAAGGAAATATTGTTGCAAGATTCGAGCCTACAGCTGATGTGGCTGACGTTGAGGCTTGCATCAAGGCATTGCTTTAATTGATGCAGAGAATGGAGGAATACAATGGCTACACTCGTAACATTTTTTAGTGCAGGAGGCAAAACTGCCAATGTTGCAAAGGAGTTTGCAAGTAGAATAGGTGCTGATGTTTTTGAAATTGTTCCTCAGGAACCATACACATCAGCTGACATTAAGTGGACAAATCCGGTTGCAAGATGCAACAGGGAGCAGATAGCAGGGAAAGAAGTACCGGTAAACGGGAAAATAGAGGATTTCGATAAATATGACACCGTATATATCGGATTCCCTATATGGTATGGTCAGGCTCCAAGAGTCATTCATACATTTGGTAAAGGCTATGACTGGTCTGGCAAGGCAGTACATGCTTTTGCTACATCAGGAGGAAGTGGTATAGGAAAAACTGCTGAGAAGCTTAAGCCTTCATTAGCAGGAGTTGCTTCTTTGGATGCAAAGCTCGTTCATAGTGCAGACGAATTGTAAATTGTAATAGTTAGTGGGGGTTGTCGCTTAGTGACAGCCCCTTTTTATACACTTTTATCTTACCATATCCTTTAATGAATCTGAGGGACTAATATAAGCTTCTTACAGCTTTTGCAGAAGTCTATTTTGTAATCTAGGCAATCAGAGCCCTTTTTCTGTATAATTAGAAAATGAGATTAAATAACAATGAGGATTAAGAGAGATGTACTATATAATAGATAGCATTTTGAGAAAATGCTCCAAGGAAGAATGTCATAACGGTAAGAAGCAGTATGTGGCGGTGTTATCACCAGAGGAGTGGATAGCTGAAAAAGACACTTTCGAAATGGGTATTGATATTGAGCCGGACATGATGGATATCTATACGACAAATGCCGATGTGAACTATGATTCTGTTACCGGAACCTTTGCTATTCCGGATAGATATAATATGGCAGGAGATTACCACAAATGGTATCCATACAGGCTGGAATTATCTGCAGTCGTACATATTCAGCATAGAAGCCAGCGGGAATCCTGCAACGATAGGAGCTTATCATGGTACATTGAATCGCGCTAATGGCTTTTTCCATGAGAGTTACGGGTATGAAGGCTCGATCACTGCAACGATAATGGCGACAGCGTCAATCCTCTGGCTGGTTTGCAGGCTGAATAAAAATGGTTGGAAATATAAAAACTAAACGGAAAGGGTCAAAATGGAATTTAAAAAGATTGCATTAATCGGAGCAGGAGCGGTCGGAAGCTATATATTGTGGGGACTTTCACATAAGGACGAGTTAGATCTTTCTGTTGTCGCATCGGGAAAGCGAAAAGAAAGAATTGAGACAGAAGGCTTATGTATTAACGACAAGCTTTATAAGCCTGTGGTGAAGACACCGCAGGAAGCTTTCGGAGCAGATCTTGTTATTGTGGCAGTAAAATATAATGCCCTGCCAGTGGCTGTCCTGGATATAAAGGAAATCGTAGATGAGCATACCATAGTAATAAGTCTTATGAACGGTGTTGATAGCGAAGATGTGATAGCTTCTGAAATTGGTGAGGAACATATAGTTCCGGCACTTATAAAAGTTGCTTCAGAAAGAAAGCAGAACAGGATATATTTTGATCCGGAATCCACGATTGGAGTGGTCTATGGAGAAAAAGATGGAAAGAGCTCGGAAAGAACACTAGCGCTAGAGCAGCTTTTTGAAGGAACCGGGCTCCATTACAGAGAGACAGATGTTATATTATCGGAAATATGGAGCAAGTTCAGATTAAATGTGGGGAATAACCTCCCGCAGGCAATGCTGAGTGTGGGCGTAGGTGCGTATGGCGATAGTGAACACATCGCTGCGATCAGAGAAGGCCTTGTAAAAGAGCTTGATGAGATTGCAAAAGCAAAGGGGATAGACATATCTCTGGCAGATCCATCATCGACCAGAGGAAGCAAAGTCTTTAAGCGTGCAAGATACTCAACTCTTCAGGATCTTGATGCGAAAAGGCATACAGAGATTGATATGTTTTCCGGTGCGTTAATTCGAATGGGCAAGCAATATGGCATCTCTACACCGTATAATGAATTCACATTTCATATGATAAAGGCTTTAGAAGAAAAGAATGACGGAAAATTTGATTACAGTTGATATGTAATTTCAAACTAAAACTATAAGCTCTGGATTCTTACAATGAATCCAGGGCTTTTTTTGCGAATATAGGGATATTAGGTACATTGTTGTTGAAGGTCCGTATTATTACCACATAAAAAAGACAAAAATGGAATAATATAAAGATTAATGAGGGAATCCGGATTCTTGTCACGTAGAACCCGGATTTTTTGTGTTTGAAGAAAAGATTTTATTCTTATGAGGGAGTCAAGAGAGCTGTTTCTCTCTTAATGATTTAAGGATACAGGCAAAATCGTAAAAGAAAGTGACTGGTCTGTGTAAAATCTGTGAATCATTTTGATGACAGCGATTATCTGAATATCTAAAAAGTCTATTAAATATGAGCATTGGTTCATCTTCTTGAAAATAGGAGATGTAAAATATAGTTGGTGTTTAATACACGATTGAAAATGAGGAGCGATATGAAGGGACAAGATAATGGGAAGTATTACCAGGTATCTACTTTACAGGCTCTGGCATTAGGATTTTCGAAGTCTGTTATTACAGTAGAAGAACTACTACAGCATGGAGATATGGGGCTTGGAACATTTGAAGATGTGGATGGCGAAATGATTGTCTTGGACGGAAGGTGTTACCGGGCTAAGAATAATGGAGATGTGGTTTTTGCAGAGGATGATCGGGGTGTTCCATTTGCTTCTGTATGTTGTTTTCATGCGCAGAGAATTGAGACTCTTGGGGAAATGAGCTCAATAGAACAGCTCAAATCATGGTTGACCCTTAAGATAGAAGAAGATTTTGGGCTTAATTCCATGTATGCCGTTCGGATTGATGGT
The DNA here is from genome assembly GCF_000424125.1 of Butyrivibrio sp. FC2001. Taxonomy (NCBI): domain Bacteria; kingdom Bacillati; phylum Bacillota; class Clostridia; order Lachnospirales; family Lachnospiraceae; genus Butyrivibrio; species Butyrivibrio sp. FC2001. The sequence continues at coordinate 51,563 of NZ_AUJH01000004.1, read as the reverse complement.
GAGTTTTCCATGGTGGACGCAAGGTCGGAATCAGGGACAAAGGCACATCATGTGACACTTAAGGATGCTCTGAGCGTTACGCAGAAAGCTTTTAGGTTTGAGAATATCAAGGGTTCGCTTGTGTGCGTGTACTATCCTGACTATATGGATGGAATAAATGCTGCAGGATGGCATTTGCATTTCCTTTCAGACGATAAAAAACATGGCGGACATGTATTTGATATCGCCCTAAAACAAGGAAATGCGTCTATATGCAGGATTACAAGCGTAGAGGTTCGAATACCGGACACACCTGCATTTGATACCTATGCACTTAAGGGCGTATCAAAGGATGAGATAAAAAGTGTGGAACAGGGGACTTCCAGAACACAAGAATGAATCTGGGCGAGGCTCCAATTTCATTTTTTTAAGTAGATAGTGTAATACATAGCACCAACACAGACAGCGCCACCAATTATATTCCCGATTGTTACCGGAATAAGATTTGTTACAAAGAATCCAAACAGACTAAGTCCATCCGCAGGAAGTCCGTAAACAGCTGATGTCAGCATTCCTGCAGGAATGAAGTACATGTTGGCGATGCAGTGCTCAAAGCCGCAAATGATGAATAGCATTACAGGAAGCCACAGAGCAAGGACTTTTCCGGCAATTTCGTCAGCTGAGAAAGAACACCATACAGCCAGACAAACAAGTACGTTACAGAGAATACCTCTAAGCAGACCGTCACTGAAAGATATATTTGCCTTGGTAACAGCAGTTGAAATAACTGACTCTGCAAGAGCATTATTGGCAAATGAGTAAATATGGGAAGTGGAAGCTATAAGTGCGATAAGGAATCCGCCGACCATATTTCCAAAATAGACAAGCACCCAGTTCTTAAGCATTCCAGAAAGCTTAGCTTTTCCGGATAGAACAGGAATAAAGATGAGGCAATTTCCTGTAAAGAGCTCAGCGCCTCCAACAAGAACCATAAAAAGACCTATTGGGAAAACAACACTGCTGATCATGCGTGCACTAGATGGGTCAGTTGCCGTGCAGCTTGCTATCTGACTTCCGAGACCGCCAAGAGCTATATAGGCGCCTGCAAGGATTCCCAAAAGGAACGTCTTGAGAGCAGGGAGTTCTGTCTTACCCTTTCCTACAGATTCGTATGTTGCTGCTATTTCAGCGGGTGATTTCATGTTATTGACCTTCTTTCATACTAGAGAATAATTGCCACAATAATAGAATACAGTAAAATAAGTAGTTCTTGTGGCAGCAAATGCGATTTTATTAAAAAAATTTATTATTTGCAAGGGATTCCCCATTTTGATATAGCCATTTTTTAAAATTAGTACCTATTCCAAGCCAATGGAAGCAATTAAGTTTATACACTTTTAACAAAAGAAATAAACGTAAAAGTGGTAAAATTATAATACCGATGAAATGTATAAGGAGAATAATTTATGGCTGTCGTATTTACACTATTGTCGATGCTGATGACCTGTGCCTGCGATCTTTTTGAAAAGAAATCCGTATCCTCCAAGACAGAAGAAGTAATAAAGACCTTGGTCTGGTATGGAATCTTTAATGCACTTTTGCTGGTTGCAGTGCTATTATTCGGTCTGGATGAAACCTCGCTGCTTCCGCATCAGCTTATTCTCAAAAAACCTATTATAATAATTTCTCCGATACTGAATTACGTTTGTTTGTTTTTTGCCCTGGTAGCTTACAAGTATGTGGGAGTTTCCGTCAGAAATTCTTTCGTAAATATCGATGGTATTTTTTTTGTTATCCTTTTGGTGATGTATCACCTGATAACCGGAAACGCCGATTTTGCTACCAGATTGTTCAAGCCATTAACGATCATCGGTCTTATACTTGTTTTCAGCGCAGGCATGATCTATCCCCACTTAAAAGGACCTGTGGAAGAAGGCAGGAATAAGGATTCGGAATCAGAAGAAAAGTCAAGGGGAATACTTATTTTAGGCATCATTATAGCTGTCATTGCAGCGTTTTTTGATGGTTCCGAATCTATGGTAACAAGTGTTCTTATTGGAGATGAAATAGTAGATTCCCTTGATTATATCGCTGTAGCTTCCCTGTTACAGGTTATCTTTACTTTCTTTTTATGGATATATCTTTGGATTAAAAACAAAAAGCCGCATAATCCTTTCCGGAAATCGGAAAAAAACCGTTTCCTCGGAGAGTTTTGCTTACTTGCAAGCGATCTTTTCTACGTTTTCGCGTTGTCGAGAGATGCCCTTTTAGGAATTATTTTATGGAATGCATTTCCGGTCCTTGATATTGTGGGAGCACGTATCTTTATGAAGGAAAAGCTGAGCTGCATACAGTATCTGGTTTTGGGAATGCTGATTGTAGGAGCTGTGTTTGTCGGGTTGTCTTAAGAGGAAAATAATATGGAGAAGCGTCTAAGACATATTGGTAAACGTATCATACAGACCGTGGTCATAGCAGCATTGGCAGTTCTGGTAGATTATCTTGCCGTAGTATGGTCAAATGATGAGTCTATCTGGCTGGGTGAAGCCGTGGAAGTTGTCGGATCAATAATGTGTAGCCCGGCAGTGGGAGGCTTCGCAACAGTTATTTGCGTCCTGGTAACAGATTTTATAGAATACCATAGCTTTGAATATAGCTTTATGTGTATTTTTGAAGGAGCATCTATGGCTCTGATCGGTGTAATTTACCGTGCTCTGGTAAAGGACGAGGATAATTTCGGAATTCGCGAGATTGTAATTTTTAATTTCGTCCAGGTACTGGTAAACACTATTGTCTTATACCTTGCAACACCACCTACTGTTATAATGGTTTTCGGATTTATCATCGGGGACTGGTCAAAGGAACTTCTTGTGGAAGAGATGGGGATACTGGGAGATAATACTTTTTCTGCCATCATTTCCATAGCACTTATCGGAACGTTTCTGCTGGCAATATGCATTTCCTTCAGGAAGAAACTTAAGGAATATGGGAATGCTTCCGATGTAGTAAAGTCCGTCTTTAAATCTACCTTTATCAATAAAGAATATAGAACACGTGCCTTTGAATATACATTTGGTATATTTTTTGCGATTGCACTTACCATGACGGACGGAGTGGTTTCTGGACACGTTTTGGGAGAAAAAGCGCTGGCCGCAACTTCAATCATGGTTCCCCTTATATCCTTAAGCACCTTCATTTCCAATATCATCACCTCCGGATGTTCCAACCTCTGTGCTATAGCCAAGGGAGATGGTGATTATGAAAGAGGAAGGAAGCTCTTTTCTCTCGGTCTTATGACAACGATTTTTCTGGGAGTTATTCAGATTCCTGTCTACTTTTTCACTGAGAATCTGTATTTTGCATACTTTACATCTTCGCCGGAGATTGAAGCTTTTGCCAGAGAGTATTATCACTTTTATATTTTTGTTCCTCCATTAATGGGCCTGGCCACATTTTTTGACGAGATAGCTGCATCTGACGGGGATGATGGGCTTTCCTATGCCGGATATCTTGTCTCCTTTGCCGTTAATGTGGGAATGTCTATTGCTTTATCAAATATAATTGGGATGTCCGGTCTTTCGATTGCTACTGTGTTAAGCTACGTGGCTTATATCATTGTGGTTTCGGTTCATTTCTTTAAGAAAAGCAATACCTACAAGTTCTGTTTCCACTTTTCATTCCGCGATCTTTTTGTATTTGCAGAGCGTTCACTTAAAAGTAATGTCAAAGGACTTTGTATGGCCTTGGCATCAGCATCATTTACCAAAGCAATCTTATTATTCTGGGGAAGCAGCTACCTCATTGTAAATACAGTGCTTTGTGCCATGTTGGAGATATACGAAATAATCAATGGTCCTTCTGAGGCGGCAGAGTATCTTTTTGCCACATATGCGGGTGAAAAAAATAGTGATGGTCTGAAGACACTTTTTAAAGAAGCGCTGACGGTCACCCTGATAGGTGGCATGGTACTTTCTCTTTTCTTACTGGTGGCACCAAATACAGTGCTTCTACTCTATGGAGTGGAGGAATCTCCGCTTAGAGCTGAACTTATCAAATGTATCCGATTCTCTGCCGTGGGAGTTATCGCTGCGGCTGTTGGAGGCTTCTTAAGCGATTACTACGGAAATATCGGAAATCCGATGTGGTCTTGTTTAATGATGGTTTTCCGAACAGCCTTATTTCCGATTTTGTTTTGTGTCACCTTTAGTCTTGATGGCGGAATCATTTTCATGGGCAAAGGAATGTTGCTTTCCCAGGTTGTTGCTGTAGCTATTTTCTATGGATTTGTTTTTATTGTTAAGGGCGGTGACAGCATACCTTATTTACTGGATGATCCGGATTTTGAAAAGGTAAAAATGAATTCCTTTGATTATACCCCTGCGGAATATGAACGGATATTGGGCTGGATCAACGATAACCTTAAAGAGCAGGGAATAGAAGAAACAAAGATAGCGGAAGTTAAGGAATTAGCCAGTTCATTGTTTAAGATAACAGAGGAAAAGAGCGGTAAAAAGAAAGTGCTTGGTGAATGTGTACTCAGGTTCCTGGGAGATCCGGAGGTCATAATCAAGGACAACGGGGAGCTGTTTAAGCCTGATATTACTGATGATCGTCATATATATAATGTGCTTATGTCATGTAACAGCAATAAAATCTGTGTATAGTTTTTCATTGCTTCTCGATTGACTTTATATGCTAAAAATGCTTTAATGATTTAAACTGATAAAGAGGAAAAGGATCGAGACAATGAGTGAAGAGAAAAAAATCCCGTATAAAATTTATTTAAGCGAAGACGAGATTCCCAAGCAGTGGTATAACGTAAGAGCTGATATGAAGAATAAACCGGCTCCGCTGCTTAATCCCGCAACCTTAGAGCCCATGGGCTTTGAGGATCTGAGACCTGTTTTTTGTGACGAGCTCATTAAACAGGAACTCGATGATACAACTCCATATATTGATATTCCGCAGGAGGTTCAGGATTTTTACAGAATGTACAGACCTGCACCGCTGGTAAGAGCATATTGTCTTGAAAAGGCTCTTGGAACACCTGCAAAGATCTATTACAAGTTTGAAGGTAACAATACAAGCGGAAGCCATAAGCTCAATTCCGCTATTGTTCAGGCATATTATGCAAAGAAGCAGGGCCTTAAGGGTGTTACAACCGAGACCGGAGCAGGTCAGTGGGGAACAGCTCTTTCTATGGCATCTGCATATCTTGGAATCGACTGCAAGGTCTATATGGTTAAGGTTTCTTACGAGCAGAAGCCCTTCAGACGTGAGGTTATGCGCACATACGGCGCAAGCGTAACTCCTTCTCCTTCCATGGAAACCGAGATAGGAAAAAAGATAAATGCAGAGCATCCCGGAACAACAGGTTCACTCGGATGCGCAATTTCAGAGGCTGTTGAGGTAGCTACAAAGACAGAGGGCTACAGATATGTTCTTGGAAGCGTGCTTAACCAGGTTCTTCTCCATCAGACTGTTATCGGTCTTGAGGCAAAGGCAGCGCTTGATAAGTATGGAGTAACACCTGATATCATTATCGGCTGCGCAGGTGGTGGATCAAACCTTGGCGGACTTATTTCTCCTTTCATGGGGGAGAAGCTCCGCGGTGAAAAGGATTACAGGATCATAGCTGTAGAGCCTGCAAGCTGTCCCAGCTTCACAAGAGGAAGGTTTGCATACGACTTCTGCGATACCGGAATGGTTTGTCCTCTTGCAAAGATGTACACTCTCGGCAGCAACTTCATTCCTTCAGCTAACCATGCCGGAGGACTTAGATATCACGGCATGAGCCCGATTCTGTCACAGCTTTATCATGATGGATACATGGAGGCAGTTACAGCAGAGCAGACTGCAGTATTCGATGCTGCTCAGAAATTCGCAAGAGTAGAGGGTATCCTTCCTGCACCTGAGAGCTCACATGCTATCAAGGTCGCTATGGATGAGGCTCTTAAATGTAAGGAGACAGGAGAGGAGAAGACAATTCTCTTTGGCCTTACAGGAACCGGATACTTCGATATGGTTGCATATCAGAAGTTCAATGATGGCGACATGACTGATTTCATCCCTACAGATGAGGAGCTTGAAAAGAGCTTCGCTACACTTCCGAAGGTTGAATAAAAAGAGTCTTAGTAAAAAATGAGAGAATTTTATAAAAATGTCTCATTATGATAGAATACGGAGGAATTTCTAAATTGAATTCCTCCGTTTTTTTGATAATATATAGATAAAAGTTGTGCACAATATAAAAGTACACAACAACGGAATGATATTTAATGCTGAGAAGCATAGAAAAGAGGGCAATGGCATGGAGACGATTTTAGGATTACTGATCCCTTTTGCTGGAACTGCACTTGGTTCAGCTGGCGTTTTCTTTATGAAAAAGGAACTTAGTGGCAAGGTTCAGCGCGCACTCACCGGATTTGCCAGTGGGGTAATGGTGGCAGCGTCGATATGGAGTCTTATTGTTCCTGCGCTGGATCAGTCGGAGCATATGGGAAAGCTTTCATTTCTTCCTGCGGTAATAGGATTCTGGCTGGGTATTTTGTTCCTTTTGTTTCTTGATAGTGTAATCCCTCACCTTCACATGAATGCGGAAAAGGCAGAGGGACCAAAATCAAAGCTAAAAAAGACAACAATGATGGTTTTGGCAGTAACTCTTCATAATATTCCTGAAGGAATGGCAGTTGGAGCAGTATTTGCCGGACTCCGCTCAGGATCTGATGCAGTTACGGCTGGTGGAGCACTTGCACTGTCACTTGGTATTGCCATTCAGAATTTCCCCGAAGGAGCTATCATTTCAATGCCCCTTCACGCGCGGGGAGAGAGTAAGTTCAAAGCTTTTATGGGAGGCGCGTTGTCAGGCGCTGTTGAGCCTCTTGGAGCGCTTCTTACAATTCTTGCAGCGGGATTGGTTGTTCCGGTATTGCCATATCTGCTTTCATTTGCAGCAGGAGCTATGATGTACGTGGTTGTAGAGGAGCTTATTCCTGAAATGTCAGAGGGAGAGCACTCAAATATCGGAGTATTGATGTTTGCTGTAGGATTTACACTAATGATGGCTCTTGATGTGGCTTTAGGATGAGTATGTTAAAAAGGTGGAGACATTGTCTTCATCTTTTTTTGCATTCGGAAGACGTGTAGCTAAACGCGGAGTCAACGTTGACGGAAGATATATAATCCACTAACCCCGTCCCCCAGGACCATATTGACAGTTCTTTACACTAATGATAGTTTGTTAGCATGAGCTAACTTGGTATCAAAAAGGAGGAACTGGCAATGTTTAAAAAGGTCGCCCCATATATGGGGGAGTACAAAAAGTATACTGCTCTCGCGGCAATTATGATGTGCATAGGTATTGTAGCAAATATCTTGCCGTATTTTTTTCTTTATCAGATTATTTCACCTCTGACACGAGGGGAGAGCATCAGTTTTTCATATATCATGCTACGGGTTCTCTATGTAGCAATATGTGAAGTTATCTATTCATTTTCTTACGTACAGGGTCTTTCATTTTCGCACGTTAGTGCCTATAACACTTTGAAAAATATCAGAATTTCACTCCAGGGCAAGCTTGAAAAACAGCCTCTTGGAAATATTCAGGAGCTGGGAACAGGGCGAATCAAGAAGGTATTCACGGATGATATAGATCAGATTGAGCTGCTTCTTGCTCATGCTATACCCGAAGGTATCGCCAATATAGTTATTCCATTGATCATTATCATTCTCATGTTCATTATGGATTGGAGACTGGGGCTTTTGTCGCTGGTACCTCTCGTTGTGGGAATGTTCGCCATGGGTGTGATGATGTCGATTGGCATGAAGGACATGAATAATTACTATGAATCCGCTGCCAGAATGAACAATACAATTATCGAGTACGTCAACGGTATGGAGGTTGTTAAGGTATTCAATAAGGATGGGGATTCATACAAGCGCTTCGGCGATGTGGTCAGAAGCTATCGCGATTTCACACTTGCCTGGTACAAGGTTTGCTGGCCATGGATGGCAATATATTCCAGCGTTCTTCCATGTCTTGTTCTTCTTATCCTTCCTGTTGGTTCGATGATGGTGCTTGGGGGCACGGTAACTCTTGATAAGCTGGTTTTGGTCTGCTGTATGTCATTTGCAGTTGGGCCGTCAGTTTTAAAGGCGCTTAATTTCGCAGGAAAATTCCCTCAGCTTTCATACAAGATAACAGAGCTTGAAAATCTCATGTCACATCCTCCGCTCAAAGAGGGAAATGAAGCTTTTAAGGGCACTACTCATGATGTTGTTTTTAAGGAGGTTCACTTTGGATATGATGACAAGGAGGTTTTGCACGGTGTTGACCTCACTCTTAAGCAGGGCACTACTACAGCGCTTGTAGGTGAATCCGGAAGTGGAAAATCCACACTGGCAAAGCTACTGGTTCATTATTATGACTTAAACTCCGGAAAAATAACGATTGGCGGGCAGGATATCACTGACATGACGTTGAAAGACTTAAATGAACAGGTCGCATTTGTATCTCAGGAGCAGTTTTTATTTAACACCTCTTTATATGAAAATATCCGCATCGGAAGACCTGAGGCCACAAGAGAAGAAGTGCTGGATGCCGCAAGGAGAGCGCAGTGTAACGAGTTCCTTGAAAGATTCCCTGATGGCATCGAAACTCAGGCCGGAGATGGCGGCAAGCAGCTTTCAGGCGGTGAGAGACAGAGAATCTCCCTTGCAAGAGCTATCCTTAAAAATGCTCCGATCATAGTTCTCGACGAGGCCACAGCCTTCATGGATCCTGAGAACGAAGAAAAAATGAACGCTGCTCTTGATGAGATCGTTAAGAATAAGACCGTGTTAGTCATTGCTCACAAGCTTTCAACCATAAAGAATGCAGATAAGATCTGCGTTATGAAGGATGGACAATGCATAGCTGCGGACAATCATGAGAAGCTTGTCAGCACCTGTCCTGAATACAAAAAGCTCTGGAACGCATCGGTCAGCGCAAGCACCTGGAGAATAAAGGAGGCGGCATGTTAAAAATATTAAATAGAATTATTGGAATTACAGGAAAATACAAAACAAGGATACGTGCCTCGTATATTACATCCTTTTTCAAGGGAATCATGATGAAGGCACCGCTTATCATCTGCTTTGTTGCCATAAGCCTGTTTATGGAAGATAAGATGGATACGACAAAATGCCTGTATCTGGGTATTGCTATGGTTCTTAGTGTGGTGCTGGAGGCAATCCTTGAGCATCTTACAAATGTACTTCAGTCAGCGGTAGGATATATGGTTTTTTCTGACCTTAGGCTTAAGCTTGGAGATCACCTTCGTAAACTCCCCATGGGATATTTTACGGAAGGAAACATTGGGAAGATCAGCTCTGTTCTTGCTACTGACATGGTTTTCATTGAAGAAAACTGCATGGGTGTTTTGTCAGAGCTTGTTTCATTCATTATTTCTCAGGGGTTAATGGTAGCCATGATGTTTGTCATGGATATAAGAATGGGACTTTTGGCGGTTCTTGTCGTTATAGCTTTTATTATCATAGGAAATCTGATGCTCAGAATGTCTCTTAAGCATTCTGTGATCAAGCAGGAAGCCAGCGAATCTCTGACTGAAGAGGTGCTTGATTTTGCTGAAGGTATAGCCATTATAAAGTCCTACAACATGCTCGGGGACAAATCACAGAGACTAACCAATGAATTTGAAAAGAGCTGCAGGGAAAGCATTGATTTTGAGATGGCTTATGGCCCCTGGAGCAGGGCGTTATACCTTGCTTTTGGTATAGGGACAGCGGCTATGCTGGCTATGGCAGCCTTTTTATACAATGCAGGGGAAATATCGAATTCCTATATGTTCGGCATGGCACTTTTCCTGTTTGATATGTTTGTGTCCATTAAAAGCTATTATGGCCAGATGGCGAGACTTACGGTAACAGATGCAAGCCTTGACCGGATAGAAGAGGTATTTAAGGCAAAAGAGCTGGCAGATGTTGGTAAAAGAGCTCTCGATGGAGCAATGGAAGAAACTGAGATTGAATATGACAACGTAAGCTTTGGATATACCGAAAAAGATGTACTGAGGAACGTATCCTTTAAGGTAAATCCCGGAGAAATGACAGCTCTTGTAGGTCCTTCCGGTGGTGGAAAATCCACTATTGCTTCGCTTCTTGCAAGATTCTGGGATATTAAGGATGGAAGAATTCTCGTCGACGGACAGGATGTGAGAGAGGTTTCCCTTGGGTCCCTCATGGATCGCATAAGCATGGTATTCCAGAGAGTATATCTTTTTCAGGACACTATTTACAATAACATAGCCATAGGACGTCCTGACGCCACCAGAGAAGAAGTGGAAGAGGCTGCTAAAAAGGCCAGATGCTACGACTTTATTATGGAGCTCCCTGAGGGCTTTGATACTGTGATCGGAGAAGGCGGGGCATCACTTTCCGGCGGAGAAAAGCAGAGGATATCTATAGCGAGATGTATTCTGAAGGATGCTCCTATAGTAATCCTGGATGAAGCCACAGCAAGCGTAGATGCTGATAACGAGAGGGCAATTCAGGAAGCTATCTCCGAGCTTTGCCGCAATAAGACGCTTCTGGTCATCGCTCACAGGCTCAAAACAATCCGTGATGCGGATCGCATACTTGTTATAAATGATGGCGAAATCGCGGAAAGTGGAAATCATGCGGAGCTTATGGAGATGGATGGAATGTATGCACATATGGTAGCGCTTCAGAGTTAACTGATAATATTTATCAACAATGAAATACAAACATTTAAGAGATAAAAAAACATGATATTATGCTGTTAGCAATAACTAACATCTTTTAAAAAGTTTTGGAGGAGGAATATGAAAAACAAAAAGCTTGAAGCTAAGGACTTTATTACAATAGGAATCTTTACGGCCCTGTTATTTGTGACAGAAATGGTGGTAGGAATGCTGGGATATCTGCATCCATATGTTGTTGCAGCCTACGTCATTCTGATTCCGTTAACAACGTCGATTCCAATGATGCTCTTTTACACGAAAATTGAGAAATTTGGAATGCTCACGATAATGGCAGCTCTTCTTGCTATCATCATGTTCGTGACCGGAATGGGCTATCTTGGAGCGCCGCTTATCCTTATTGCAGGTGTTGTGGCAGACCTGGTAGCAAAGAGCGGAGATTACAAGGATTTTAAGAAAATTGCAATAAGCTATGGAATTTTCTCTCTTTGGATCTGTGCAAACTATTTTCCTGTAGTTGTGTCTGCGACATCCTATAGGCAGTCATTGCTTGAGGGCGGTTTTTCTGCCGAATATGCAGATTACCTTTTCAAGGCTATAAATACAAAGACTATTGCGGTTCTTGTGATTGTCTGTGTTATTTCAGGATTCCTCGGAGCATTTGTGGGAAAAGCCGTTGTCAGAAAGCACTTCGAGAAAGCCGGTATTGCATAAATGGAATTAAGGTTAGATCCGCGGACAAAGCTATACATGATATTTATAGTGTCAGCCATTGTAATGATGAGTGCGACGACGCCTTTTTTGTGGGCAGTCAGGATATCGATAACCCTGATACCCATTGTACTTTTAATCATTGAAAAGCATTATGCGTCAGCACTACGTTTTCTTGTGATGTATACAGTTGCGATAATTCTTACTTTTTATTATCTTTCAGCAAATTCCACCGGTTTTATCGCAGCATTTCTTGTGGGATATTGCGGGTTTGTAGCTCAGTTCATGCCTTCTGTTATAACAGCCTGGTATGTGGTAAGAACCACCAGTATAGATGAGTTCATAGCCTGCATGCAAAGGATGCACATCCCCGATGGCATAACGATCGCCTTGGCCGTAGTCATGAGATTTTTCCCAACTATTAAGGAAGAATACGGGTCAATACGTGATGCAATGAAAATGCGCGGAATAATGCTTGGTGGTGGAAATGCAGTAAAGATGGTGGAATACAGGATGATACCGCTCTTGTTTTCCTGCGTGAATATTGGAGATGAGCTGTCAGCGGCAGCTATCACAAGAGGACTTGGTGGAAGGGTAAAGAGAACCAGTGTTGCGAAGCTTAAGTTTGGAGAACCAGATTATGTGTTGATCGCTGTATTTACGGCAACTGCTGTAATTTTCATAGGTTCTAAGTATTTTAAATTATGAAAAATGTTGTTGAGATTAAAAATGTGAGTTTTCACTACAAGGGTGCTGACTATGAGTCACTTAAGGACGTTTCTGTTTCCATAAAGAAGGGAGAAACTGTCCTTTTGTGCGGTTCGTCGGGATCAGGTAAAACCTCAGTCATTCGACTTATCAACGGTCTTATTCCTCATTATTACCAGGGGGAGATATCGGGGGAGGTGAGTGTTGCCGGAAGGAATTTAAGGGAAACTGAGCTATATGAGCTTGCTGGCAGTGTCGGAACGGTCTTTCAGAATCCCAGAAGTCAGTTTTTCTCAGTAGATACAGATGGAGAGATCGTATTTGGGCCTGAAAACATTGGGCTTGATCCAAAGGAAATATTGCAAAGGAAGGATTCTGTAGTAGAAGAGATGGGCATAGGAAAGCTTCTTGGTAAGAGCCTTTTTTCACTATCCGGAGGCGAAAAGCAGCAGATTGCCTGCGCTTCCGTGGCAGCACTTTTACCGGGAATAATTCTTTTGGATGAACCGTCGTCTAACCTTGACCGTGATGCCATTGAAAAGCTAAGAAATATAATCCTTCAGTGGAAAGATGAAGGAAAGACCATCATTATCTCTGAGCATAGATTGTGGTATCTAAGGGAGCTTTTTGACAGAGTCATCTATATGGATGGCGGTAAAATCAGGAAGCAGTGGAGTAGAGAAGATTTTCTTCAGCTTAGTGCAAAGGAAATTGAGGACTTGAAGCTCAGACCCTTGGAAGCTTCGGCGTATTTTTCAGTGCTGTTCAATGAAAAAAATAAGAATGATGAAGCCAATCTGGATAATTATGAAGGTGCCATTTGTCTGAAGGATTTCTATTTTTCCTACAACCATAGGCCTTATATCTTCAGAAAAAAGCAGTTTACGGAAGCTGACGGAGATAGTCTGGAGCTAATGATTCCCATGCTCAGCCTTCCCAAAGGGAAGGTTATAGGTGTTGTCGGGAAAAATGGAACCGGAAAATCGACGTTTCTTAGATGTGTATGCGGTCTTGAGAAGGATTGCAGGGGCACAATAGAAATAGATGGGCAGGTTTACAAGGGCAATTCTCGAATTGGTCTTAGCTACTTGGTGATGCAGGATGTTAATCATCAGCTTTTCACAGATAGTGTGGAGGCGGAGGTTCTGCTATCCATGAAGGATAAGGATGAGAAACGCTGCCGGGAAATTCTGGAAGAGCTTGGACTTTTCTCTTACAAGGATGTCCATCCTATGGCTTTGTCCGGCGGCCAGAAGCAACGGGTTGCTATTGCATCTGCTATTGCAGCGGGGGCGCAGTTATTTCTCTTTGATGAACCCACATCCGGACTTGATTATGACCACATGATGAAGGTCGGAAGACTTCTTAAAGAGCTTGCTGATTCAGGGAAAACCGTGCTGGTATCCACTCATGATCCTGAGCTTATTGAGAAGTGCTGCGACCTTGAGCTCTATATTGAGCATGGCAGAGTATTGCCATTTGGAGAGATAGAGGAGAGAAAAGCAAAGCGAGGAGAAAAGGTAACGATATGCGTGAATACTTGAATAAGCTTACAGGTTTTGGAAAAGAGTACTGGAAGTTCTGGATAGCAAGTGCCGTATCCATGGCAGCAAGTAATATATTACAGTTTGTGTTGTCTCTATATGTCCTTGATATCACCGGATCAGCAACAATCTTCGCTCTGATGTTATCCATTGTGTTTGTCCCCAGATTAATCCTCACACCCTTTGCCGGGGTGCTGTCCGATAAGGTGGATAGGAGTGGCCTTATGGGCAGAGTCCTTATGGCCGAGAGTGTTGTACTTTTTGTATACAGTATGATGTCATTTTTTATTCCGATAAAAGTGGCCCTGGTCTTTATTCTGGTACTGTTACTGGAGATGGGAGAGGTTTTTTACAATGCCTGTGAAGGAGCGATTATTCCTCTGCTTGTTGATGAAGACAAGTTAAAGGATGCTATCGCAGTTTCAAAATCTGACGACGGCATTGTATTTGTTATAAGCCCAATAATCGCTGCATTTATTTTTACAAACATAAATCTGACAGCAGCATTCGTGTTTGTTACTATCCTTGATTTTGCGGCAGGAATTTTGCAATTTTCTATAAAAACCAGGCAGCAAAAGAATGAATCAGATGATGAAAAAATCCATTTTATCAGGAATTTTAAGGAAGGTGTGCGTGTAATACTGGAGAATAATAAACTGCGAAATCTTGCGATGACTATACCGGTAATAAATGCATTCTTCGGTGCAACTTTTTCAGTAAGTATTCTGTATCTGATAAGGGAAGTTTACAACATGAATGCTTACTACTATGGCATGTATAATTCTGTAACGGCCATAACTACTGTTATAGTTCCGCTCGTTGTGCTCCCTGTAGTAAGCAAGGCTGAGCCGGGAAAAATATTCTCAATATCAACAAAACTGATTGCTACAGAGATTGCCATAATTGGACTGGTTGTGCTTCTGAGCCTTAGAAGTGTAGTGCCAATAATGGCAGCACTTCTGATGATCATAGCACTTGATTGTATGACGATAGCTGAGGCAATCCCTATGCAGATAGCGATGAGTGTTCTTATCCAGACCAATGTAAAAAAGGAACTGCTGGGAAGAGTTACAACTACAGTGGGAATGTTATCTATGATATCTGTAGCAATAGGTGAGATGCTGTTCGGAGTGCTTAACGATACGTTCATAGTGTACGTATCCATATTTGTTGGAGCAATCGGAGTTGGAATAGGTTCAATAATGTACTCAATTGTTGACAAATATCATATATATGCGAAACGGGAGGAAAAAGGATGGATATTACAACGATAATAATGGCACTGATATTTGCAAGGTCACTTATTCTTTTGGTTGGCATGATGAAAAACAAGCTTCTTCATGGAGGAGGCTGTTGTGGCGGTCATGAGGCACCCCAGCGAAAGGTGAAGGTGGCGGATAAGAATATCAGGCATTATAACTATCATTATGAGGTTGCTATTGAGGGCATGGTTTGCGGTAACTGCGCCACAAGGGTCGAGAATGCCCTAAATAAAAATGATGGAATTTATGCCAAAGTCGATCTGGGAAACAAAAAGGCTGTAATACATGCAAAACAGGAGATTAGTAAAGCTGATGTGGCCAGGTATTTGAAGGAATTACCTTATACGATGATGGATTTTAGATAGTGACGAATAATATGATAAATCTTATCATTTGATAATTAAATGATTTATTGAAACGTAAACAACGATATGATAAGCTTCTCTATGTTAGCAATAGCTAACTTGAGTAAATCATTAAATCGCCCCGGGCAGATTACGGGCTGCTCCGGGGCATACCTCTTATGGGGACATTTATTAAAATGCCAGATGGCGGAAAGGTGAAGTAATGAATTATCTTGAAATTGTAAAAGTAATTGGAAGAGAAATCCTGGATTCAAGAGGTAATCCCACAGTTGAAGCAGAGGTTTATCTTGCTGATGGAACCGTAGCGAGAGGAACGGCACCTTCTGGAGCATCAACCGGTGAGTTTGAAGCACTTGAACTTAGAGATGGTGATAAGTCCAGATACCTTGGAAAGGGTGTTTCAAAAGCGGTCGAGAATATAAACGGACCTATTGCAGATGCTATCGTTGGAATGGATGCCTCTGATATATATGCCATTGATGCGGCTATGATAAAGGCTGATGGCACAAAGGATAAATCAAAGCTTGGAGCAAATGCTATCCTTGCTGTGTCTATTGCAGCAGCACGTGCAGCTTCTGTTTCACTTGATATTCCACTTTACAGATTCCTTGGTGGTATCCAGGCAACAGACCTGCCGGTTCCTATGATGAACATCCTTAATGGCGGTGCTCATGCAACAAACACAGTAGACACGCAGGAGTTTATGATCATGCCTGTGGGTGCTCCTTCCTTCAAGGAAGCTCTTAGATGGTGTGCTGAAGTTTTCCATGCACTTGCTAAAATTCTCAAGAGCAAGGGACTTGCAACATCTGTCGGTGATGAGGGCGGCTTTGCTCCTAATCTTGCTAGTGACGAGGAGACAATCGAGACCATTCTTGCGGCAGTTAAGGATGCAGGCTACGAGCCCGGTAAGGACTTCATGATCGCAATGGATGCTGCATCATCAGAGTGGAAGAGTGAAAAAGGAAAGGGCTTCTATAAGCAGCCTAAGTCAGGAAAAGAGTTCACATCTGATGAGCTTATCGCTCACTGGGAGTCTCTTGTAGATAAGTATCCTATCATTTCCATCGAGGATGGTCTTGATGAAGAGGATTGGGATGGCTGGAAGAGAATGACTGAGAAAATCGGTCACAAGGTTCAGCTTGTAGGCGATGATCTTTTCGTAACAAATACCGAGCGTCTTGCAAAGGGAATTGAAAACGGCGCAGCTAATTCGATTCTTATAAAGCTCAACCAGATCGGCTCTGTTTCTGAGACACTTGAAGCTATAAAGCTGGCTAACAAGAATGGTTATACAGCAATTTCATCTCACAGATCAGGTGAAACAGCAGATACGACAATCGCTGATCTTGCTGTGGCACTTAACACAAGACAGATCAAGACAGGAGCACCTTCACGTTCAGAGCGTGTTGCCAAGTATAATCAGCTGCTTCGTATAGAGGAAGAGCTTGGAGATGCAGCAGTATATCCCGGTATGAAAGCGTTTAATGTAAAGAAATGACCCTAAGGGACGGGGTTAGTGGTCCAAAAAATGGTCCACTAACCCCGTCCCCCAGGTCCATTTATTGAAAATTAAGAAGATTTTGTGAACTTCATTCTGTTTTAGGTTCATTTTAGTTTTCTAATCCATAATCTCCACTAAAGCAAAGCATTGCAGATGCGATTTTCAAAGGGAATATTAAGGAGATTTAAAATGAAAAGAAATGAACTTAGAAAAGTATTATCAATAGCAGCAATCACAGTGATGTGTGTAACCTTTACCGCATGTGGTACAAATACAGGGACAGTAAGCGGAGAATCTACGATTATTACTGAAGATGCTGCGCCTGAGGACAGCACAGTTCCTGCAGATGCGACAAGTGGAGAGGTACCTGCTGATAAAACTGAAGGTGAAATGCCGGAAGGTGAGACACCTCCGGAAAAACCTGACGGACAGGCCCCAAATGGAGAGGCTCCTGACGGGCAGGGACCTGGTGGAGCGCCTGACGGCGAAGCGCCCGGCAATCCTCCTGAGGGAGGCGGCGGATTTGGCGGTGGAAGCAGTAGCGCAGATATAGAGTATAAAGCCGCTGATGAGATAGTAGCTGCCGATTCGCAGGATGGAAAAACCTATGACAGCAGTGTTGCAGATGAGAGCGCACTTATGATAAGCACTTCAGAAGAGGTATCTATCTCAGATGCTACGGTTACAAAGACAGGCGACTCAGATGGTGGAGACAGCTGCAATTTTTATGGCCTTAATGCTGCAGTTCTTGTGAAAGATGGCTCTACAACTACTATTACTGATAGCACTATTACTTCCGATGCTGACGGAGCAAACGGGGTTTTTTCCTATGGTGGTAACGGTGGAAAAAACGGAGCAGATGGTGATGGAACAAAGGTAATCATCGCTGATACAACTATTACCACCACAGGCGATGGGTCTGGCGGTATCATGACAACAGGTGGTGGTATCACAGAGGCATCAAATCTTACCATTGAGACTAGCGGAAGATCTTCAGCTGCCATAAGGACTGACCGTGGTGGCGGTACAGTTACAGTCGACGGTGGCAGCTATACAACAAATGGCCTTGGATCACCTGCGATTTATTCAACCGCAGATATTACAGTTTCTAATGCAACACTCACTTCAAATTTGTCAGAAGGTGTATGTATTGAAGGAATTAATTCCATTACATTAAATGACTGCGACATGACGGCAAACAATACAGATACCAACAGTAACGCCACCTTTTATGACACTATCATGATCTATCAGTCTATGTCCGGAGATGCGGACAGTGGAACTTCCACATTTACAATGAATGGTGGAACGCTTACAAGCAAAAATGGTCATGTTTTTCATGTGACAAACACACAGGCTGTGATCAATCTCGATAATGTAAAGATTGTTAATGAGGATTCAGCGAACGTTCTTCTTTCAGTTTGTGCTGACGGATGGAAGGGAGACAGTAACGTTGCTACAGTAAATGCAAGCAATCAGACACTTGATGGAACAATTCTCGTAGGAAGTGATTCTGAGCTTACTTTAAACCTTACTGATGGTTCAGATTTCACCGGTGCGATTGATGGTAATATTACAAATGCCAAGGGTGAGAGCGTTTCTAAAGAAGTAGGAGCAGTTTCAGTATCTATAGATAAAAGCAGTACATGGACACTTACTGCAGACACATATATCACATCTTTTGATGGGGATATGTCCAATGTAAACACAAATGGATACACACTTTATGTAAATGGCGAAGCTATGAACTAAACAGAAATGACCCAGGGGGACGGGGTTAGTGGATTATTTTTTGGACCACTAACCCCGTCCCCTAGGTTCATTGAGAATCTTTTTCATTAAACTCAAAACATCATTTAATATAAGAAAAATGTGCTATCATTCAGTTAGCACACGCTAACATTGTGAGAGGAGAAAGTTATGAGTTTAAGTGAAGTAAGGGAAAACAGAGATGCCATAATAATGGCTATTGATGGCGACACAAGATTCATGAGCCGTATAACATCGATAGGACTGACACCAGGCTGCAGGGTAAGTGTCATCAAAAACGACAGGAACAGGCCATTGCTTGTGTATTCAAGAGATACCATGATCGCACTTAACCGTAAGGAGTGCATTGGTATTACAGTTGAGGAGGTGACAGCATGAGTGCAGCAGCGACTATAGCCCTTCTCGGACAGCCCAATTCGGGCAAGTCAACTTTGTTTAATGCTCTTACAGGCCTTCGCCAGCATGTTGGCAACTGGCCGGGTAAGACCGTTGAGAAAAAAGAAGGCTCTTTTACCTATGGCGGAAAAGAGTATAACGTGGCAGATTTACCGGGATCATACAGCTTATCAGCAAACTCCGATGAAGAGGTCATCACGAGAGACTTCATCACGTCAGGAAAAGCAGATGTGGTCTGTATCCTTGCAGACAGTTCACAGCTTCAGAGAAGTCTTTTCATGCTGGCCGATTATGCCGGAATAAATGCACCATGCTTTCTGTTGCTCAATATGGCGGATGTCGCTGCAGATCAGGGGAAAAAGATTGATGCAGCAGCTATAGAGGAGAAGCTTGGAATTCCGGTAATACCCTTTTCGGCAACAGATGTGAAGTCCTACGATGAGTTTTACAAGACTCTGGAAAAGGCTATCAGGAAGGATTCAAGACTTGATGTTTCGGGGCTTAAAGAGCAGTACGAGAGCATTAAGGGATATCAGGAAATCTGTAACCTGATTCCGGAAGGTATTATTCCGGGATATTCTTCAATGTGGCTTGCTTCAAAGGTTTTGGAGAACGACAGAGTAGTAGTGGGAAAACTGGGTAATGCACTCGACGCAGAAACGTTCGACAGAATAAAGGAAATAAGAAAATCGTCTCAGGGGGCTGTGGCAGTCGGAGGCTGCAAGTTTGCCTGGATTGATGACGTGATCGATGGAACCATCCAGTCTAAATCAGTAAAAGTTACCCTTGGTAAGCTTGACCGCATTTATACAAGTAAGGTTTGGGGAAAGCCTGCTGTTGTTCTTACGGTCCTGTTGGGCCTTATAGCATCTTTTATTCCGGCTATTCCGCCTATGATCATTGGCGAGCTTGTTCTAATGCTTAAAGAGCCTGTCACTGCAGGATTATCAGCTATTGGATGTCCTGAATTCATAATCCTTATCGCTACTGATGTAATAATCCAGTCATTTTCATATATTTTCAAAATGTTGGGATTTGTTTTTGGAGTAACCCTGGTATTTGGTCTTCTTGAGGAGGTTGGCATCATGGCCCGCATCTCCTATGTATTTGACAATACAATGGGAAAACTGGGACTTCAGGGCAAATCAGTTATGCCTTTCCTTGTAAGCTTTGGCTGCACTATGGGTGGTGCGGCAGGAGCAAGAGTCATCGATAACTGGGGACAGAAGGTTCTTACGATTGCTCTCGCATGGGCAGTTCCCTGCGGTGCAGCCTGGGCCACTATCCCTATGCTTTCATCTATTTTCTTTGGCCCCGGAGCTGTGCTTGTGGTCGCAGTAATTCTCCTTACCATGCTTTTACACATGTATATTACGGCAAAAATATTTGGCGCCAGGCTTGTTCAGAAGGAAGATCGCTATGGAATGATCATGGAGCTTCCTCCGTACCACAAGCCGAAGTGGGGAGCTCTTTTCAGATATGTATTCGGAAGAACAAAAGAGACATTTATCAGAGTTACGAAAGTAGTACTACTTGTCTGTGGTGTATTCTGGCTTCTTAGCTATTCACCCTCAGGAACTGGTGGAATCCTTTACACAATCGGTGTAGCAATAGAGCCTGTTACAAAATTCTTTGGTATGCCCTGGCAATTATTCCTCTCATACTTGGCATCGGCTGTAGGAAAAGAGGGGGCTATTGGTGTTATCAGCGCTCTTTACACCGGTGGCTCATACAGTGCTGCATTTACCAATGCTATGAGTGGTGCCGGATCTACAGCAAATGGTGTAACCCTAAGCTCAATTCTTCTTGCAAACGTATCAAAGCCCGAGGCGCTCGCATTTATCTTTGCAATGACCTTCAACATGCCCTGTGTTGTTGCGCTTGCTGCTACATATCAGGAGACACACTCTGCGAAATGGACAGGAAGAATCGTGCTTTATTACACAGCAGTATCTCTTTTACTCGCATTTGTTGCATATCATGTGGGAATGCTTATTTGGTGATGAAAAATGGAACAATTATTGGAATTACTTAAGGATGGTCATGCCAGAACCACAAAACTTCTGGCATTGGAACTACATACCAGTGTAGAGGATGTCACCAGGCAGATGGAATATCTCGAGAAAATGGGAATCATAAAAAAGGTGGTCTTTTCCTCTAAAGGTTGTTCGGGATGCAGTGGCTGTTCCTCAGGAAAAAACGAAGGGGAACACACCTGCAAAGGTTGTCTCCCACAGGATGGTTTCCAGAATATGGGCCAAATGTGGGAAGTTGTGAAATGACCCAGGGGGACGGGGTTAGTGGTCCATTTTTTGGCCCTATAACCCCGTCCCTGTGGTCCAAAATTGGGGAGAAAGGGGAAAAAATGAATAAAAATAAAAGTGTCATACCACAACTATTCGATTACGCAGGTAATCACAAGTATTTTACTATCAGTTCATGGATTCTTGCCGCTATAAGCGCCCTGGTGGCGCTGGTGCCGTTTTATTACATCTGGCGCATCATCAGGGAGGTGGTAGCGGTAAGTCCTGATTTTTCAAAGGCGACTCATATAGTGTCTTACGGATGGAGTGCTGTAGGAATGAGCCTTCTTGCAATGTTTCTCTATATTTCAGCTCTGCTATGCTCTCATCTGGCAGCCTTCAGAGTTCAGACAAATATGAGAAAAGCCATGATGGAGCATGTTATGAAGCTTCCTATGGGTTACATTGAATCCGAAGGAAGCGGCAAGATCAGAAAAATTGTGGCTGAATCCAGCGCAGCAACGGAGACGTTTTTGGCGCACAGCCTTCCGGATAAGGCAGTAAGTTATGCTACACCGGTTGGTCTTATCGCAATGCTTCTTATCTTTGACTGGAGAATTGGCCTTATTTGCCTTGTTCCTGCGATTTTAGCCTTACTTATGATGGGAGGAATGATGGGGGAAAAGATGCAGAATGACATGAAGGAGTATCAGAATGCTCTTGATGAGATGTCTGCAGAAGCTGTTGAGTATGTCAGGGGAATTCCCGTGGTAAAGACCTTTGGTCAGTCAGTTTTCTCTTTTAAAAGATTCAAGGAAGCAATAGATAAATACGAAAAGTGGACTATCACCTACACTATTGGCATGAGAATGCCCATGATAGGCTTTACTACTGCAGCAAATGCTGTGTTTGCTGCCCTTGTGGCCTGCAGCTTTATCTTTGCAAGAAACGGGGTTACAGATACATTCCTTTACAACATTCTCTTTTACATTATCATCACACCGATTCTCACGGTTACTCTGATGAAGGTTGCCTATGCCGGTGAGAGCCAGATGATTGTAAGGGATGCTCTTAACAGAATGTACGCACTTCTTGATGTGGAGCCTCTTAAGGAAGCTTCAAATCCACAAAATCCTAAGGACAGCAGCATAAAAATTGAAAATATCGTATTTACCTATGATGAGAAGAAGACTAATGCCATCGACGGCATAAGTCTTGATATTAAGCCCGGTGAACATGTTGCATTTGTGGGGCCATCCGGCGGCGGTAAGACTACGCTTGCATCTCTTGTTGCAAGATTCTGGGATGTAAAGCAGGGCAGCATTAAAATCGGCGGCGTTGATGTAAGGGATATCGCCTCAGCGGATCTTATGAAAAATGTTTCCTATGTTTTCCAGGACAGCAAGCTCCTCAAGATGTCTATCCTTGATAATGTCAGGATGGGAAAGCCTGATGCTACGGAGGCAGAAGTAGTAAAGGCCCTTAAGGACGCCATGTGCTGGGATATTATTGAAAAGCTGCCGCATGGTATTAACACCATGATCGGTAGTAAGGGAACCTATGTCTCGGGCGGCGAAGCTCAGCGAATTTCTATTGCGAGAGCCTTCCTTAAAAATGCACCTATCCTTATTCTGGACGAGGCTACAGCCTTTGCTGATCCTGATAATGAGAACATGGTTCAGAAGGCCTTCGCAAATCTTGCCAAGGACAAGACAGTCATCATGATAGCCCATCGTCTGTCGACGGTTGTGGATGCAGATAAGATATGCGTTCTTTCCGACGGAAAAATCGTAGAGAGCGGTAAGCATGATGCTCTGCTTGCGAAGGGCGGTATCTATGATCACATGTGGAATGAGTATAAGAAGTCCGTTAACTGGAAAATGGGGAGGGAGCAGGATAATGATAAAAAAGTTACAGCATAAATACGCGCTCTCTGAGCAGGGAGCAAAGGATATGGTAAAGGCTTTTGGAGCCTGTACCTTAGCAAATCTGGCACAGATGATGCCTGTTGGAATTCTTTTTATGATGACGGGAGACCTGTTTAACAGGGAGATTCCAGGCGATCATGTGAAAATATACATAATAGGTTCTGTGATCAGCCTGATACTGATAGCATTTACCGAATATCTGCAGTATAATGCCACATTCTTTTCAACCTACGTTGAAAGCGGCGTAAGAAGGCGTTCTTTGGCGGAAAAGCTAAGAAAAATACCGCTGTCATTTTTTGGAAAAAAGGACCTGGCGGATCTTACAAACACTATAATGGCAGACTGTGCAATGCTTGAGACATCTTCTTCTCACTGGCTTCCGGAGCTGGTGGGTGCCTTTATTTCAACTACTATTGTAGTGATCAGCCTGTTCTTTTTCGATGCCAGGATGGCAATAGCCGCAGTGTGGGTGCTTCCTGTAGCCTTCATTATTGTTTTTTCATCAAGACATGTGATGCATAAAGTGAACCGCAAGGGAAGCAAATACAAGGTTGCCTGCCTTGACGGTATTCAGGAAGCGCTGGAAACAGTGCGGGATTTAAAGGCTTATAACGCTCAGGATACATATATGGTGGGACTTAATAAGAAGATTAAGGCCGTCGAGTCCCACACCATTTTCACGGAGTTCATAAATGCAGCATTTGTAAGCAGCTCCCAGATGATCCTGAAGCTTGGAATAGGCACAGTGGCTATCGTTGGTTCATCGCTTCTTATGAAAAACGAGATAAATGTGTTTACTTTCTTTATGTACCTTCTGGTGGTTTCAAGAATGTATGAGCCGCTGCAGATATCTCTGATGAATTTTTCAGCTCTGATCTCAACCGACACCCAGTGCGAGAGAATGGATGAGATTCTGTCTCACTATGAGCAGACCGGAAGTGAAGAGCTTACAAATAAGAACTATGATATCGAGTTTAAGAATGTGCGGTTTTCTTATGAGGATGGGGAAACAGTATTAAAGGATGTGAGCTTTGTGGCTAAGCAGGGCGAGGTTACAGCCCTTATCGGACCCTCCGGCGGTGGAAAGACAACGGTTTCAAGGCTTGCAGCGAGATTCTGGGATATTGAGAAGGGCCTTATCACCGTTGGTGGCATGGATATTTCCAAGATTGACCCTGAAAAGCTCCTTTCCATGTATTCAATAGTTTTCCAGGATGTGACGCTTTTTAATAACACGGTTCTTGAAAATATCCGAATCGGTAAAAAGGAAGCTACGGATGAAGAGGTAAAAGCGGCAGCTAAGCTCGCTCACTGCGATGAATTCATAGAAAAGCTCCCTGAGGGCTACAATACCCTTATAGGCGAGAATGGTTCCGAGCTTTCAGGCGGAGAGCGCCAGAGAATCTCCATAGCCAGAGCCTTCCTTAAGGATGCGCCTATAATTCTGATGGATGAAGCCACAGCATCTCTTGACGTGGATAACGAGTCGCTGATCCAGGAGGCAATAAGCGACCTTATTAAGGACAAGACAGTTCTTATAATCGCTCATCGTATGCGTACCGTAGACGGAGCTGACAAGATAGTTGTCCTTAAGAATGGAAAAGTGGCTGAATCGGATTCTCCCGCAAAGCTGAAGGAAGCTGACGGATTATACAGCCACATGCTTGCAGTTCAGATGAAAACTGAAAACTGGAAGCTGGCCTGATATACCTACAGGAACAAAGATTACAGGTTACGATATCCACGGCAGCTGGGCTGATGATTTTGCAAAGTTTATTCCGGAAAACGTGGATAAGCTCCCTGAGAACGTAGAGGTTAAGCTTGAATTTGCGGATCTTGAGACGGAGCAGACCTGGGATGAGATAGATGCTACCGGGGAATATGATATTGTTGTTGCACACTACATTGACTATGAGATGAAGGATTACTACGAAGGCCAGGAGAAGACCATCGCCAGATACGAGGACAAGCTCCTTGCATATTTCCAGGAGAAGATAGAGAAAAACGGCGAATTTACCGTAGAAACAAGAAGTCAATTTTGGCATTGCTACAAGAAGTAACTGGAGATTATAATGTTGCCTACAAGATAAAAAAGCAGAAAACTTTAATAAAAGCAGGAGGATGATATGGAAGAGTTTTATATTGACAGCGATGGTACACGCCTTCATGCGAAGCTTGATCGTGTAGGCACTAAAAAGTGCCCGCTTTGCATTCTGATCCACGGTTTTACCGGACATATGGAAGAGGACCACATCATTGCAGCCAAGGATGCGATAAATGCTGAGGGAGTATCGGTTCTCAGAGTTGAGATGTATGGTCATGGCGGAAGTGATGGTGAATTTAAGAATCACACTCTCTATAAATGGGTTACCAATGCCCTTTCAGTTGTGAAATATGCAAAACAGCTGGATTTCGTGACAGATCTCTATATCTGCGGACATTCTCAGGGCGGACTTCTTACAATGCTGATCGGCGGTATGTGTGCTGATGACTTCAAGGCAATAATTCCGCTTTCACCCGCATGGATGATTCCTGAGGCAGCAAGAGAAGGCACTATTCTTGGGGCTGATTTTGATCCGAAGCACATTCCGGAGAAGGTTGGCGCTGATGAATGGGAGATCTCAGGCGATTATATCAGAGTTGCCCAGACCATTCATGTTGAGGACGAGATTGCAAGATTTGATGGACCTGTCCTGATCATCCATGGTGATGATGATGAGGCAGTTCCCTACGAATATGGTGTAAAGGCTTCAAAGCTGTATAAAAACGCAAAGCTTGTGACCATCCATGGAGATGATCACTGCTATACAAGACATCTTGATGAAATGTCCAAGGCATTAAGAGAGGGCTTTAGAGACCTTCTTGCCTGACTTTGCGATGCTCCATGCGAATCAGGAATGGGAATGCTTTTTCATAAGTATATGGATTCCCAGGAGCGATAACAGAGATAATATGAAAAATGAACCAAGTACCGCGATGGCACTTCGCATTCCGTACAGATCAGACATATAGCCTGTGAGCGCGGTAAATACTACGCCTCCGATACCGGTTGCGGTGGTTATCACACCTGTTGAGGTAGCGGTTCTTTTTCCGGAAAAATTGAGCATTATAGTTAAAACGCAGGGATAAATAGCTCCGCTCGCCATGCCTAATGGGATACAAACCAGCATGGCTGCGGTGCTATTTTGCATGGAGGAGAAAAGAACAGTAAATGCCGGAATCGCGAGCAGTGATACCAGCAATATTTGTTTGGAATGCTTTGAAAAGTGTCCAACCAGCATTCTGGAAGGAATCATTACCGCCCAGAACAGAGACAGTGCAAATTTCCCGTTTTCGGACTTTAAAGTATCAGTAAACATAGTATCTACAAAGAAAGTGAATCCATTTTCAAATCCCACGTAAATACACATAATAACGCACAGGCACAGAATGGCTGTGATCACGAATTTTCCTGATGAAACAGAGTCAATGTCGTCCATAGGAAGCTCTTCGCGGCATTCGCTGCCTGATTTGACGATCCCGATAAGGGCTACGGCGGAACCAATTGATAAAAGCGCGAATAATATACGCCAGCTAAGGCCCATCCTGAGATAGAAATTGACAACCAGAGGCGCAACCAGCGCTCCTGCTGCATACATGGAGGTCATAAAGCCTATTTTATTTTTATTCGTTACAGGGTATGCGTCAGCGAGAGCTGCAATTGAAATAAACTGAAGCGCACTGGTGGTTAGCCCCAGGAAGAATATACCGCCAATAAAATAAGTGTTTCTAACGGTGGTCAGAACAAATAAAGCTGCTACGAGCTGAATAGCCAGGAGAATAATGATGCATTTTGCCTTGTTATTATGATCTGCCCAGCTTCCAAGAACAAGGGGAGCAAGCATAGTAGCAAATAGCTCAACGGATGCAAAAAGACCCATAGAGGTCAAAGACAGATCGTAGGTCTCACCTATATTCCACAGGCTTGCCTGATATCCGCCGGCTTCGAATCCGTTTATGAAGACAACAAGAAACAGGATTATCCAAAGAAAATCCCTTTTTTTCAAATCAGCCATATGAAATTACCCCCTCGTCATAGTTACATTATATCGTAAAAAATAGCGTAAAAAAACACAAAAAAATAGGACTATTTTATTATAATGAAGCTATAATAATAGTTAGTAGTAGAAGGGTTTTTGTTTGGGGGAAAAACATGGAACTATACTACAATATGATCGTAAATATTGGTCTTCTTGTGCTTATTGCCAATATTCTGGTCAGAATTCCTGTTGTTACGCAGATCATCTGCGAGGAAAATAAGCACATTTTCATGGCTAAGATTGTGCTGGGAGGAATATTTGGGGGATTCTGTATTTTCTCAACCTGCACAGGAGCACAGGTTCAGGGTGCTATTCCTAACACCCGTGTTTTGGGCGCCCTGGCGGGAGGTCTGCTTTGCGGACCGACAGTCGGGATTCTGGCGGGTCTGATTGGCGCAATCCACCGTATTTTTTTTGATATTCATGGTGTTACGACCTTTGCATGCGCACTTTCCACACTTATGGAGGGCGTGATCGGTGCGTTCATATATCAGTTCTTTCATAAGAGGAATATAGATTTTGAGTGGTATTTCCTTGTTGCAATAACGGCTGTTGCAGAGTGCCTGCACATGGCCAATCTTCTGGTGTTTGTAAGGCCCTTTAGCCTTGCTGTGTCTATCGTTCAGATAATTGCTCTTCCAATGATCATTTTTAATTCCATAGGAATGGTTCTGTTTTTCTCGGTATTTGATGATATATATACCAGGCAGAATCTTATTGCTGCAGATAAAATGCGTCTGGCGCTGAGTATCGCCGATGCCTGCGTGGTCAATATCAGAAAAAGCCGCATAACAGACGGTGATTACAGGGAGATGGAGAAGACTATCAGCGGTTTTTCAAGGTGCAGGGATGTTTTCTTTCTTCCTCTTAGCCGCAAAGATGAGCTGTTTAGCAGCGATTATGAGTTTACGGAGAGCTTTGTAAACAGCATGGAAAGGCGCTGCACCACTGAGCTTATATATAAGAAGGAAAAGGGAGTCCTCGGCTTTAAGCAGTCGCTGGTTGCATCTGGCTCCAAGGTTACCATGGGGAATGAGACCTGGGGATATCTGGTGCTGGTTTTCGACAGAAGATATTCATCGCCTGAAGCTGTGGAGTGTCTGGTTTCAGCTCTGGCCAAGTTCTTTTCCACCAACTATGAGGCCTATCAGGTTGAATATCAGAAGAAGATGAGGGAGAGAGCTGAATTCAGGGTTCTTCAGTCACAGATAAATCCGCACTTTTTGTTTAACAGTCTAAATACCATATCCTGCTTTTGCAGGGAAAAGCCCGATTATGCGAGGGAGCTGCTTCTGGCTCTTAGCGTTTACTTCAGGCATAACCTGAACTCCAGTGATGATTATATGATCGATATAGCAGCGGAATTTGAGCAGGTAGATGCCTACCTGATGCTTGAAAAGGCCAGATTCGAGGATAAACTCCAGATTGTGAAGGATATCGAAGCAGATATTCACAGGCAGGTTCCAACCCTTATTCTGCAGCCTATTGTGGAGAATGCGATAAAGCACGGAGCCATGAGAAGAGAGGTTGGCGAGGTTAAAATCAAAGCCGGTATGGAAGGGGAGGATCTTTTAATAAAAATATCCGATAACGGCTATGGAATCCCGGATCAGGTGCTCCGGGCGTTCAATGATAAGACAACGAAGGGGAGATATGGTCTTCTTAATGTAGATGGAAGGCTGCGTAGTATTTATGGGGAAAAGTATGGGCTTGTGATTGATTCCTCAGGGGAAGGAACCACCGTCACAATGCGCATACCGCCAAAAGCTTTGTTGGAGGGATAAGAGGGAATGAAGAGGATTTTGATAGCGGATGATGAGAGACCTGCCAGAAGTGAGCTGCGATTTTTGCTGGAAAAGATCTTAAAAGACCTTAACCAGCCGGATGCTGAGGTGATGGAAGCCGGCAGTGGTGCTGCGGTTTTGGATCTGATAGATAAATATACATTTGATGTGTGCTTTTTCGATATAGAGATGGGAGACATCAAGGGTACAAAGCTGGCAGAGACAATGAGGCAAAAGAATCTGGATACAGCCATAATTTTTGTGACTGCTTATGAAAACTATGCGCTTAATGCCTTTGATGTTGACGCTGTGGATTATGTGATGAAGCCTTTTGATGAGAACAGAATCAGGAAATCCATCGAAAAGCTTATGAAGAGAAGGGCATCCACAAGGCCGATGCCGGGACCCTTTGCGCTTCCTGCTGGAGATCACATGGAGGTAGTTGTGGCGGATAGCATAAGCTATATTGAGGCCATTCACAAGGGCTCCAAGGTACACTGCCATAAGAATATCTATTACAGCAATGAGCCTCTTATTGAGTGGGAAAAGAAGCTTAAGCCCGCGGGAGACCAGTTTTGCAGAATACATAAGAGCTTTATAGTGAATTTTGACGCCTGTGAGGCCCTTGTTCCTGACTATAACAATGGTTATGCCTGCAAGCTCAAGGAATGCGATAATGCTGTCATTCCCATTAGCAGAAATATGATTCATGACGTCAAAGCGCATTTTTGTGTCTGAAAAATAGAATGTATTGCATTTCAGTACCAATTTTTAGCATTTGAATCCCGAATTATTGTTACCGAATTTTCGTGAGCCTATACTTCAATATAGGGAAGGATTTCACTTTCACTACATTGATAGGAGGGGATTCATATGATCAGCTTTTTGGTATGTTTGAGTGTATTAGTGGCAGGATATTTCATCTACGGTGGCATCATCGAGAAAGTATATGGGCCGGATGACAGAAAAACTCCGGCAGTAAGGATCAATGATGGTGTAGACTTTGTGGTAATGCCCAGATGGAAGCTCTTTTTGATACAGCTTCTTAATATTGCAGGACTTGGCCCGATCTATGGCGCTTTGGCAGGAGCTCAGTGGGGCACCTCGGTCTTTCTCTGGATCACCCTCGGAACTATCCTTGCAGGTGGTGTTCACGATTTTTCAGTAGGATTTATGAGCATGCGTCATGATGGCGCCAGCGTATCTGAGCTTACAGGCATGTATCTTGGAAACGTTATGAAAACTATCATGAGAGTTTTCAGCGTAGTGCTTCTTGTAATGGTTGGTACTGTTTTCGCAGTAGGTCCTGCAGGACTTATTTCTCTTCTGATTGGTAATCAGGGCGGCTCAGGACTTTTAACAAATACAACCTTCTGGCTTGCTCTGATCCTTGCATATTACTTCATAGCAACCTTTGTTCCGATCGATAAGATTATTGGTAAGCTTTATCCTGTATTCGGTGTCTGCCTTATAGTTATGGCAGTAGGCGTTGGAATCGGTATTTTCACACATGGATATACAATTCCTGAGATTGAGCTTTCAAACCTTCATCCCAGCAATACACCTATATGGCCTATGATGTTCGTATCAGTTGCCTGTGGTGCTATTTCAGGATTCCATGCAACACAGTCACCTCTTATGGCTCGCTGCTGCAAGACAGAGAAGGAAAGCCATATGGTATTCTACGGAGCAATGGTATGTGAAGGAATAATCGCTCTTATATGGGCTGCAGCAGGTAGCGCAGTTTATGCTAAGACAGGCGGACTTACAACAGCTCTTACAGATATGCTTGCAAACGGACAGGCAGCATGCGTATATGATATCTGCACAAAGACAATGGGTGGCTTCGGTATCGTTCTTGCAATGCTCGGCGTTATTGCATGTCCTATAACTTCCGGTGATACAGCCTTCAGATCAGCAAGACTGGTTGTTGCTGACTGGTTCAAGGTAGATCAGAAGCCTTATATGAAGAGACTTGAACTCTGCGTACCGCTTCTTCTTGCCGGCGCATTCATCAGTCAGTTAAACTACGGCGTAGTTTGGAGATACTTTAGCTGGTCAAATCAGACTCTTGCTATGATAGCTCTTTGGACCGCTTCAATGTATCTGTTTGTAAATGGCCGCAACTATTGGTTTACAGCTATCCCGGCAACCTTTATGTCAGCTGTTTCGGTAACATATTTCTTCTGTGCACCTGAGTGCCTGCATCTGTCGGTATCAATTGCTTATCCGATAGGAATAATTGCAGCAGCTGCATTCCTTGGACTGTTCATCTTCCAGACCAGAAGAACAGCACCTCAGACAAAGGAAGAGGAGCACAAGAAAACAGCGTAATTGGCATAGAGCTGTTATAATAAGAATGATGAAAAACGGAAGGGCTGCATCGAAGGATGCGGCTCTTCTTTTTTATTGAATAGGAAATTCCTATTCAATAAAAAAGCACTCCGTGGGATGCACACTCGCGCGAATGGAAGATGTTGCATTCTGCAACCGCGCTTGGTGCGAGAGTTTTGCAAGCAAAACTCTATTTTAATAGCAAGTGTAATTTTTAAATTTTTTTGCTGTATTTTGTTGACTCTACACTTGGTTCAGGGTGTATTTTCCTCTCATAACAGGAGGAAAACAGTATGATACTTAACAAAAGAAAACAGAGGGAACAGATAAAAAAACAGTACGGGAATAATCCTATAAACGATCCATATCATCATATGAGAAGGGACAGGAGAAAACTCATAGCCAAATACCATGAGGATAAGGGCGGGAGTGATGTTGATGAGATCACCTGGGATGATCTTGAGATGGATGAAGTATTTTACAGGATTAATCACACGAGGTCATACATTGGCGAGCAGGTACTATATCATAAGCTTCATTGTTTAAATGAAGATAATGCAGATGGCTTTTGCGACGCTGTGGATTACTACGATAAAAACGACGAAGCCAGAACTGATGCGGAATTTGAGCTGCTTAGGATAGGAAAAAGAAACACTAGTTATTATATGCCGCAGCTTATTAGGATTTTGTCAGAGTTTGAGCTGCCTTTCGCATGGTGCTACAGAATACTCCAGGCTGCGCTTGTAATAGCGGTAATATTAAGCGTGGCTTTAAGAAGTGCGGAATGCGCCGTGTTACTGCTTGGTATCGCGTGCACTAATCTTTTTCTATATATGAGAACCAAATCTAAGGCTGAGTACATGATGGACTGTCTATATGGTATATGCAGTCTTATAGATGTTTCAGAGGAGCTGCTGAAAAAGGGATGTGTTCCGGAGCATTTAGTATATGAAGGCATCAGTGAAGATCTAAAAAGGTTCCATCGATTAAAGAAGCTTGCAGGCGGTCTGGTGACCAAGAAAAATTATGCTGTTACAGATCCCCAGGGGATGCTTGCTGATTATCTGATGGGTATCACGCTGTACGATCTGGTATCTTTTCATAAGATAACGCAGATAGTTAAGGGGAATGAAAAGGCTGTAATGAAGCTCTACAAGTTTGTGGGAGAAGTGGATATGTCCATTTCTGTGGCTTCCTTTAGAAAAAGTCTTCCGGATTACTGTATTCCAGAGTTTTCTAAGGATAACAGGATAAATGTTTGCGATATTTATCATCCTTTGATCGAGAATGCTGTTCTTAATTCAGTTAATCTCGGGAATTCGGCCATGATCATGGGAGCCAATGCGTCGGGAAAGAGTACCTTCATGAAGGCTCTTGCGGTCAATGCGATTCTGGCACAGTCAATATATACGTGCTGCGCTAAAAGGCTGGAAATACCGCGAAGCGTCGTGATGACTTCAATGGCTGTCAGGGACGATGTTCTCACCGGGGAGAGCTATTATGTGCGAGAGGTCAGGTATCTTAAGAGAATGCTGGATGAATCAAAGAAGGGCGGCAGGGTCCTCTATTTCATCGATGAGATCCTGAAGGGAACTAATTACAGGGAGAGACTTGCGGCCTCCAAGGCGGTTCTGTCATATCTTAGCGGCAAAAATGGCATGGTTATTGTATCCACACATGACGGAGAGCTTGCAAAATATCTTAAGCACGAGTATTCGGGTTATCATTTTGAGAGCAGGCTTACGGATGATGGTATTAAGTTTGATTACAGGATAAAATCCGGTTTTGGGGAAGGATCCAATGCCATAGATCTTCTTTTGTGTTATGATTTTCCGAGAGAAGTAGTGGAGGATGCCAAAAAACTGGTAAAAAGCAACATAGCGTGAGGATAAAAGGGTATGAAAATAAGTGAAGCGGCTGTTGCTGCAGGTCTCGATGTCAGCAGCGTCAGATTTTATGAGAGAAAAGGGCTTATAAATCCCGATAGGGGCGAAGATAGTAATTATAGGGACTATACGTCCGAAGATATAGAACGTCTTAAAAAGATAGTACTTTTTAGGAAGATAGATATGTCCATAGAGGATATCAAAAAGGTTCTTCTGGAGAATCAAGACATCACAGAGGTACTGGAGAGTCAGATGGAAAAGCTTCAGCAGGATAAGCTTCAGATAGATAGTTCTATTCAGCTTTGCCAGAAAATGATGGATGAGGGCTACACTGATTCCGATACTGAAAGGTACATTTCGTATGTCTATGAGGCCGAAAGTCAGGGGCAGAAGTTTCCTGATATTATGCCTGTGCTAGACCAGATAAGTCAAAACTCCGGCATGGAAAAAGTGATAGGATATCCGATTTTCCTTAAGTTAATGGCAAATACGTTTAGTAGGAGGTTGCTGTCAGTTGGGATTTTTCTTGTGATGGTGATTTTTCCGCTGACTGAGCTGGTCATCAGTATATTTAAGTTTCTGTCGGGTAATGGCAGACTGATAGTGATAGTTCTCTGGTGTGTATATTCATTTTTGCTGATCTCTATTTTCGGCAAGATGTTGGGAATAACGTCAAAAGCTTGATATATTAGCGTTTGTGTCGTATTATGGATAAGGCTTGAAGGGGGAATACTAGAAAAAGGAGACATTTTGGGATGAAAAAAGTTTTAACAAACGCTTGCCGCATGCTTATGGCATCAGCGGTAGCAATCGTCATGCTTACAGGCATGAAATCAGCTGCTCACGCAGCAAACGATACGGTCGTTATCGATTTTTCCAAGCAGAAGACACAGAGTTATATGAGGGGACAGCAGATTACCTCTCCGGATTGGGATCACATTGAGGATTTCAATCTCAACGAAGAGGAGAAGAATGTAGTATTTCTGTCAACAATGGTTCAGCTGTATGATCTTTTCCCTGTTGATTATACCTGTCAGAACTGCAATAACAACAAGGGTCGCATCATTGTAAATAAGGATGCCAAGCAGTTTATCGACTTCGAAACAAGCTGCAAGGGCATAAAGTGTGACGCAGGCGATTCCAAGGGTACTTTCGAGATGACAGTTACAAGTAAGTTCCTTGAGGGCAAGTCAAAGAGCTGGATTGATGCTCAGATGCCGTTTTTCGCTGCTAAGAAGCTTTATGGTGTAGAAGCTAAGGATTCCAAGGGTGCTAACTACTTTAAGCTTAAGATTGTTTTCAATAACCCTGAATCTCAGCACGTAAAGCAGGATGAAAACGGTAAGGTTCAGACAGAAAATAATGACCAGAACAAGGATCAGAAGCAAGAAAATAAGCAGAATGTGGAAGCTGACTTCGTGATCGACGGCTATGCTTACAAGATTACAGGCAATAAGGAGGTTACCTTCACTGGTCTTACAGATGCATCCATCAAGAAGGTAGTTATTCCTGATACAGTAAATTACAAGGGTAACGTTTATAAGGTTACAGCCATCGCAGATAAGGCACTTTACCACAACAAGAAGGTAAAGAAGGTTTATATCGGTGAGAACGTAACAAAAATCGGCGATTCAGCCTTTGCAAAGTGCAAGAAGCTTAAGAAGGTTAAGATTTATACAACATCTCTTGAGAAGATTGGAAAGAAGGCTTTTTATAAGAATTCCAAGACACTGACTGTAAAGGTTCCCAAGGCTCAGATTAAGGCTTACAAGAAGCTCCTTAAGAAGGCCGGTATGAAATCAGTTGATGTTGAGAAGAAGTAATCAGCTACATTTTTAAATGTCATGGTTGTGAATATATGGCACTATTCGGGAAAAAAGTACCGGATAGTGCTTTTTTGTTGCACAAGACCGGCAAGCGAATGGATGCTTGCATACAAATTCATTTGCCGGTTGTAAGAACATGGAGCACGAAGTGCGGAATGTTCGTGTGCGAAATCGAGTAGGAGTCAGCCTACTCGATATGCAAATAAGCAGGTTTTATTTCGTCCAATTTAATAAGTTGCTCGAATATACTTGAAAAAATGGTTAGCTAGTGCTAACATAGTCTCGGAGTTAAATTTTGATAATATTTCTCAAAAATGCGAGGTATGAAATGCAGCTTGAATTACAGAACATTAAAAAATCATACGGGGAGGGAGGAAGCAGGATTGAAGTCCTGAAGGATATAAGTCTTGGCATAGAGAAGGGTGAATTTGTTGTACTTCTTGGGCCGTCCGGTTCAGGTAAATCCACGCTTCTAAACATAATAGGTGGAATTGA
Source organism: Butyrivibrio sp. FC2001 (assembly GCF_000424125.1). Lineage (NCBI taxonomy): Bacteria > Bacillati > Bacillota > Clostridia > Lachnospirales > Lachnospiraceae > Butyrivibrio > Butyrivibrio sp. FC2001. Next base: position 16,031 of record NZ_AUJH01000004.1, on the reverse strand, counting down.
CAACGCTGATTCCGGAAAGATCATAATCCGTGAGAAAAGCATGTCAGATATGGATGAAAAGGCGCTTACAGCCTACAGAAGGGAGCATCTGGGTTACATTTTTCAGATGTATAACCTGATTCCAAATCTCACTGTACGGGAAAATATCGAGGTGGGTGCTTATTTATCAAAGAATCCGCTTAACATTGATGAGATTATAGAGGTTCTGGGCCTTAAAGAGCACCAGAACAAGCTGCCCAGCCAGTTATCGGGCGGACAGCAGCAAAGATGCGCTATCGGAAGAGCAATCGTAAAAAATCCGGATATCCTTCTGTGTGACGAGCCTACAGGTGCACTGGACTACAACACTTCCAAGGAAATACTTGCACTTATAGAAGAGGTCAACCAGAAGTACGGAAACACCGTTATTATGGTCACTCATAATGACGCAATAAAGAATATGGCCGATTTTGTGGTCAAGCTAAGAGATGGCGTGATCAGGAAAAGCTATAGAAATGAAGAAAAACAAAAGGCTGCAGAGCTTGACTGGTAAAGGGGCTGGATATGAAAAATCCGTTAAAGAAAAGGCTCCACAGGGAGCTCGTTGGGGATATAAGTAAATATATAGTAATCTTCATACTGCTTGTGCTTTCAATAGGCTTTGTCTCAGGCTTTTTAGTTGCCGGAGAGAGCATGATAAAGGCGTATGATGAGAGCTTTGAAAAATATTCGATAGAAGATGGTAATTTCAGGACAGAAGACAAGCTGACTGAATCACAAAAAAATCGCATAGAAAACAAGGGCGTAACAATATACGAGAACTTCTATGTGGAAAAGGGCTTTGATAACAATACAAAGCTTAGGATTTACGCAAACAGAGAGGAAATAGACAGGGTCTGTGTTATGGAAGGAAGACTCCCTGAGGAGCTTCTGGAGATAGGCATAGACAGAATGTATGCAGATAACAATGGCCTCAGGATAGGAGATACGCTGATATCTGATGGCAAAAGCTATACAATTGTGGGACTTGTGGCATTATCTGACTACAGCGCACTTTTTTACAGCAACAACGATATGATGTTTGATTCATCAGCCTTCGGAGTTGCAGTGGTTTCAAAGAGCCAGTTTGAGGAGTATGGAGACTCAGAGCTTCACTACAACTACTCCTGGCTTTATGATAATAAGCCCGCAGATGATATAGAGGAAAAAGAGATTTCCGATGAGCTGATGGAATATATTGCGGATAAGGCATCCCTTGAGAACTTTATTCCAGGCTATTTGAATCAATCCATCACCTTCACAGGAGAGGACCTTGGAAAAGATAAGGCAATGATGCAGGTGCTTTTATACATCATTATCGCCATTGTGGCCTTTGTCTTTGGAATAACAATAAATAACACGATCCATAAGGAGGCTTGTGTAATCGGTACCCTCCGTGCTTCCGGATACACCATACATGAGCTGATAAGGCACTATATGGCAATGCCTCTTATAGTAACGATCATAGCGGCAATTATCGGCAATATCCTTGGATATACGGTTTTCAAGAATACCTGCGTGGCCATGTACTATGGAAGCTACTCCCTGCCAACCTATGTGACGGTGTGGAGCGCAGATGCTTTTTTGAAAACTACCATAATCCCCATGCTCATAATGCTGGTGATAACGTATTTCATTTTGAGGAAAAAGCTCTCGCTCAGTCCTCTTAAGCTGATAAAGCGTGATCTGTCGGGAAAAAGGCAGAAAACAGCGATTCCTTTGAACAAGGGAATCAGATTTTTCGATCGTTTCAGGATCAGGATACTGATTCAGAACAAAAGCAGCTACATTATCCTTTTTGTAGGACTTTTATTTGCAAATATGCTGCTGTTCTTTGGAATGATGTTGCCGCCTCTTCTCGTTCATTATCAGGGAATCGTGACAGACACAATGCTTGCAAAGCACACCTACCTGCTTCAGATTCCGGCAGGCACCATAGATTCGGACAATGAGCTGTCCGCAGCATTTTCTTATACATTTTTGAAGAGCAAGATTAACACCAATAACACAACTGCTGAGAAATTCACGGCAGTCAGCCTGAAGACCATAGGAGAGCATGGTGCCAGAATCGAGGATGTGACCTTATATGGCATCAGGGATAACAGCAGGTTCATCAATGCGGATTTTGATGATAAAACAGTGCTTGTTTCCTCAGCCTATGCGGATAAATATGGTCTGAAAAAGGGAGATGTGGTGACATTAAAGGAGCCCTATGAAGACAAATATTACGGCTTTAAGGTCACCGGAACCTATGATTATGACGGTGGAATAGCAATTTTCATGAGTAAAAAGCACCTGAATGAGATCATGGGATTTGATGAGGAGTTTTTCTCCGGATTTTTCTCGGATACGGAGATAACTGATATAGATGAAAAGTACATAGGAACCGTTGTGGATGAGGAATCACTTACGAGAGTATCAAGGCAGCTCAAGATCTCTATGGGAAGCATGATGTATATGGTGGATGGATTCTCTGTAATTCTCTTCATTGTACTCATATATCTGCTGTCGAAGCTGATTATCGAGAGGAATGTGCAGTCCATATCCATGGCCAAGATACTGGGATATTCCAGGATGGAAATAGCAAAGCTTTACATAGTTCCGACAGCGATTGTGGTTGTAGCATCTCTCCTTATTTCATACCCGATATTGGCCAATGTGATGGTGGCAATTTTCAGGGCTATGCTGAAGCAGATGATGAGCGGATGGATGGTCATTTGGCTTGATCCGTCGGTTTACGTGAAGATGTTTTTGATGGGAGTAATAACATATGTAATCGTTGCAGTGCTGGAATATCGCAAGATTGGGCGTATACCCATGAGTGAGGCATTAAAAAATGTAGAATAAGAGGAATGGATATGAGCAATGATCAGATTATTGAAGCTTTAAAGGACAAGGGGTTACGAATTACAAAACAGAGACAGCTTGTGGCAAATGTGATAGCAGAAAACGATGGGGCGTCCTGCAAGGACATCTGCTGCATAGTAAGAAGCAAGGATAAATCTATAGGAACAGCAACCGTATATCGCATGATAAAGGCTCTTGAGGACATAGGGGTTGTTGAGAGAATAGATATGATCAAGCTTCAACAGGACTAAAAAATTCAGAAAGAATCCGCTTCGCGGCTGCGAAGCGGATTTAATAGCATACGCGCCTTAGGCGCGAGCGACTCTTTGTTCTTGAATTTACAACAGGTCAGATAAATATCCATCTGCCAAAATGGCAAGGTTTCTTGTGGCGCGGGACATCGCAGTATACAGGCAGTGTTTTCCGAGCTCATCATCAGGATAGGATTCACTATCCGCATCAGCCAGAATTACATTATCAAACTCAAGGCCCTTGGCAAGAGCAAGCTCTAAGAGGAATGCTCCACTCTTAGGAAGAGCGTCGTGCCCTGAAATTATCTGCGGGGCGCTGTCCCCAAGTAAAGAGGCTGTTTTCTCCAGGGTAAGAGGATTTCTGCATATTATGGCAGTAAGACCATCCTTTTCCTCGAATTCCTTTATCATGCCCTTTAATTCCTTCAGATAATCCTTCTCGGACTTGCATTCTTTTGTGATAACCTTTTCACCGGGGCGCTTTACGGAGGATACCATCATCTTCTTTTCCTTGGGCAAAATGGATGCGAACATGTCAGTTATTTCCGGTGAACTACGATAGCTGGTCATGAGCGGAAGAGTGGCAAATCTCTTTTTATCAGCCTTAGCCATTTCCTCGATCTGGGCGAAGGTTATGGTGCCTTCACGTATAGCCTGGAATTCATCGCCCAGAAGCATGAACTTGGCATTGGGGAAAAACCTGGTAAATATCATCATCTGCGCCATGGTGTAATCCTGCACCTCATCTACCATAACGTAGCGCATGTTGCGGTCACATATTCCTGTTAGCTCCATCTTGGTGTAGAGCCATTCAGCAGGAGTGATGCGCTTTTTGCCAAGAATTCTCTGCGCAACATGAAGGGGATTTACGAAGCCCGCATGTCTGATATAGCGGAGAGCCCCTCCAAAGTCGTTCTCAAGGCGGTTATCCTCAGCAGAATCGGATTTTGCAGTACTTCCGGAGGCGTTTTCCTCGTCGCGGTCCATGTTGTGGAGCACATTTTTAGCTCTTTGCTCAAGCTCATCAGATACCGTCTGAATAAGGCGTATACCCATGGGGAATTTCCTGAATCTGTTAACAAGGGAAAGGACCTCTTTTCTTGAGATTACAAGGTTGCCCTTCTGCTTGATATCATTGAAATCGCCTATTTCAGGAGTAAGTGTCGGCAAAATATCATGGATTTTCTGCAGGCTTTCTGCTTCAGTGTAGTCATATTCATTATCTGTAAAGGGCACATTGACCATCTCAAGGAACTCTCCCCAGGTCAGTGTCAAAGGGTTGGTCTCACCCATATCAGGCAGAACGTTATCGATATACTCACGGAAAACGGGATTCAGGGTCATAAGACATACCTGATCCGGACGCAGGGTATTTCTTTTCTGATAGAAAAGATAAGCAATGCGCTGCAGTAAGACTGAGGTCTTTCCACTTCCGGCTATACCGTTTACAAGAAGAACCGGTACGTCAGGATAACGGATGACGATATTCTGCTCCTTCTGGATAGTGGCAGTAATTGCCTGCATTTTGTCAGAGTGTGTCTGGGACAGAGACTGCAAAAGCAGCGGATCCTCAATGGCAATCTGCGTATCAAAGTAGGAGATCAGCTTGTTTTTCTGCAGGTCGAACTGACGACGGAGCTGCAGATCCACAGGAATTTCCCTGTCTTCAACGGTGTAGTGGGTGTGACCGGTCTCCTGATTGTAGTAAACCTCTGCGATAGGAGATCTCCAGTCAACAACCATCTGATCGTAGCCGTTTTCAGAGATGGCAGCGCGGCCGATATAATAGCTCTCGGGCTCCTCGGAAGGGTCAAACTGAAGCTGAATCTTGGCAAAATAGGGTGCTTCCAAGAGCTTATTTACGCTGTTTAAGCGATTGCCAAGGGAGCTGCTCTCGACATTGTAGGTATCGATGTAGCGGTTCCACACCTCGATCTCAGCCAGTGTTTCCATGGTGGTCTCAATATCCGCGTAATCAAAACGGATATTGTCCCTGATGTCGTTTTTGTCATCAAGGGCCTTTTCATCCAGGGCTGTGATCTGGTCTTCAAGCTTATTTTTCATCTCCAGGAGCTTGTCATAGGTCTTTGTCAAATGTTCCTGTTCTTTATCAAATATCTCTTTTTCCATATATTTTTCCTTTAAAAAAGTGGTTAGCAAGGTTTTATATCTCTATGTATCATTTAAGTATAACATGCTATTACAATCATCTCCAAATTTGGAGCAAACCGTCAAATATGTTATGATTTAATGGAAATAGAGGGGAGACTATTTTACGGAGGTTATTGGGTATGAAAAATAGGAATGTGGCAGTATGCTTGCGTATGGCTGCAGGCTTGTTTAGTGTACTTCTTTTCGCCCAGAGCGTTGGCTGTGCTTCTGGAAATGCCACTCAGCAGGAGGCTGCGCAGATCCAGGAAACAACAGAGGCTCAGGAAACGGAGGAGACCCAGAGTGCAGAATCTGTTGAAGAGGATGTGCATCAGGAGACAAATGAAGAAGCAGCGCAGGCTGGAGATAAGGAATACGTCTATGATTTCGATGCCCTGGTAAATGACGATTGGAAAAACAGCGTCATGGATGAGGTAAATGAGAAAAAATACGACAATTTTTCACCTGTTGCAAAAGAAAATCTGGTTATCAAGGACCGTATTAAGGATATCTTCCAAAATACTGATATTTCCTCACTTTCTGAGGAGAAGCGATTAGAGAATTTCTGCAAATAAATATAAGAGTAGATAAAGACAGCCAGGGAACACATTTCCCTGGCTGATTTATATTACTTTGAAGTTACTTTTGCGGTAACGCCTGCTTTTTTAAGAAGCTTTTTATAAGATTTCTTGCAGGATTTCGGTACCTTTACCTTGAGCTTGGATGAGTTTTTACCAAAGGCCTTTTTTCCGATTTTTGTAAGGTTCTCGGAGTTAATGGTGATCTTTTTAAGCTTTTTGCACTTGTAAAATGCCTTGTCACCAATTGTTGTAACGTTAGCACCTACTGTAACGGACTTAAGGCTTTTGTTTGATTTAAAGGCATTTTCTGCAATGTCGGTTACCTTCAGCTCTCTGTTTCCGTCAACTACGATGGTATCGGGAATAGTTACATCCTTTGTCTGGTTATCAACACTTACAAAGGCTACATTTCCCTTTGTATCAAGGACTTTGTACTGGCAGTTTGTACCCTTGATGATATTACCGGGCTGATATGATGCTTTTACTGTTGTCTGAGAGTCCTTTTTATCTGCTACAGCAGGAACCTCAGAAGGCTCTGTAGCCTCAGGCTGATCAGCTTTGTCTGATTTTTCATCAGTATCAGGAACCTGTTCGGGTTCAGGAGCTTTTGTGTTGCTTGGAACGTCCTTAAAATCTGAATCAGAACTGCCGGTAAACTTAAGAACTATTGTATATACAGAATTTCCAAGCTTTGCTGAACCTTCGAAGTCACGCTCAATTCTTTTCATGTCATTTGTGGCCATTTTATCCGCATAGGCATCAGAGTAGAAGTAGCGCTCCTTATAGCAACGCTTGAACAATGCTTTAGACACCTCGAGCTTTTTTATACCTGAGCAGTTTTTGGCAGGAATATAAGTTAAAATAGCGTGATTTTGGGGATTTGTTTTACTATATATAGCCTGATATGGATTTTTAGAGAAGGTCCAAAGGCCGGTGGATTCGTTCTGTTTCATATTTACATCATATAGAAGTACGTTGTAGACGCCTCTGCAGGCTCTAGATGAATCAGGGGTTTTGTCGGTATACGGCGCATATCTGTCGAAGCTATAGGTCTTACCGTTTGAAAAGTCCAGTGAATATTGCTTACTGGCAGCCTTGGAATGAATGGATGAACATCCGAATAAGATAATCATGCAAACTACAGACGCGACAACTAGTAACAGCTTTTCCTTGATGATCTTCATAATATTATCCTCTTTAGTCTGAATCGATTTTTGTCCCACAAAAAACGATTATACATAAAGTAATATACGAATACAAGAAAAAGTCTGAAATTAAAAATAATTAATAAAATATTCAGAAATTTACTGAAATCAAAACATATTCTGATTTGGTACCGGTTTTAAAGAATATTTCCCAGTCAGCAATTCCGGAGGTTACGATAAAATCTGTGTTATTTATTCTCTTATAACCGTAGGTGCTATCGTTAAATCCAAGCCAGACTCCCAGATAGGTAATAGGAAGCAGCTGACCGCCATGGGTATGTCCGGAGAGCACAAGATCAGCAGGGGAAGCAGCTTCGTTATCATAATCCGTGGGTTCATGGTCCAACACAACTATATATTTTGTGGTATCGACGTCTGATAGAAGGTCCGAGATATCTGCTCTGTCAGAGGCTACATGGGCATCCTTTCGTCCCACAATGCACAAATCCCCAATATATTCATAGGAATCTTCCATAATATGTATGTTATTTGCGGATAATTCCGCTACCAGCTCTTCCTTTGTAACGCCAAGGTTCCCCCAGTTAGTTACGTCGTGGTTGCCATAGGCGTACCATACGCCATATTTTGCCTTAACATTTCCAAGTGCTTTACAGGCTACTGCCAGATCCTCCTTTTTAGTGGAAGCGTCAACGAAATCACCGGAGATCACCAGAAGGTCCGGGTTTTTACTGTCAATTTCTTCTATATGTTTGGCAAAGCCTTCGCCATCAAAGGTTGTACTCAGATGAGAATCTGCGATAAGTGCAATTTTAACAGGTGCGATATCTTTATCCGTACTCAGAGAATAATCGGTCTCCCATACGTGAACACACAGATAATAAGCGGTTCCAAGATAAATAACAGATGTGATTATTGCAAGCCATCCCTGATAATAAAAACGGAAATTCTTTGTTTTTCCGAGTGAGATAATCTTAAAGATAAGACCGGATAGAAGGAAAAATATCAGAACATGAAGAAGAACAGTAAGCGCATTTATAAATGACAGCGTTACTGTGATAATTATAAAGCCGCAGGCTATTGTGCATAATACCAGAAGGTTACGGAGCCACTTTTTCTCAATACGCTGAAATAGCCCAAAGCGGCCTATGGCAGATATAAGATAAATTACACCTGCTATGCATAGAATTATTGCCAATGCGAAAGAAATTAACCAAATCATAGAGATACCACTGAGCACTTGCCCTCGAAAATACTGTTGATGTAGTCCTTATTAAGGCCCTCACCTATTATAATGACCACGTTTCTGCTACTTACAATGTCGCTTAGGATGACGCCTTTTTCTGTGGCGTTTATCTGAACCTGACTGTTTTCGCCGGTTTTGACAAAGCCCTTTATTCTTATAATATGTCCTGCCGTTTCATCTGCAAAAAGATCTGTAGCCAGCTTCTTAAGCTCATCCTCGTTCATTTCCACATCAAAATAGAAGAGAGGAGTAAACTGCTTATCCTCGATAGGAGTCTTAACATATGATGCATGCCTGTAGCCGGAGTTTTTTAGACCTTCAAAATCCTCATCCGTATATTCTGTAAGATTTTTTGCGACAAAGTCTTTTTCTATATCAAAGGCCTTCCCGCCAAATTCTGCCATTATTTTATTGGCTTCATTCATAACATCGACCGGATTTATGGAATCGGATAACTTGGTGACAATGAGCTTTCCGGCGCTTGCAATCTCTGACATGAAAACATAACGCTCGATACCTTCAAGACCAAAAACAGCTTCAGCGTCCACCAGTGAAATCACACTTCCAATCTCATACCAGCGATCAAGCGGCTCATCATAGAGCACATCAAAGAACTCATCCACGTCGTAGATTCCGGAGGGCTCTATCAGAACTCGGTCATAGCCGCTCATTCCCATGGAGATAAGCTTTGTCTTAAAGCGTCTTCTATGGGCTTCCTTGCCGTCACCGCCCACGATCATCTCCAGATTGCAGTTATCGCCCAAAAGCTCCTGAAGCATGACCATGTCGATATTTACTGCGCCGTAATCATTCTCGATAATGCAGATTCGCTCACCCTTGGAAACCAGGTATTTAGCGTATTCACGTATAAACGTTGTTTTACCGGATCCTAAGAAACCCGTTATCAAATCTATTTTAACCATATAACCTCTAAAATCCTTCTAATTGATTAGTTTATTTTACCATACATGAATAAGTATGCTATGCTTAACGAAGCGTTTTGAGAAATTTTATGAATATTGAAATATATGAAATGTAAGAGAGGATATGGACATGAATATTAGTGAGATCATTGAGGTTGCAAAGGAAGCCGGAGAAATAATGCTTTCAGCAGTACGTCCGAAGATAATGGAAAAATCCGGACATGCCAATTTCTGCACTGAGACGGATGAAAAAATACAGAAGTTTTTGATTGAAAAACTACAGAAGGTGCTGTCTGAGGCTGCATTTTTAGGAGAAGAGGACGGACAGGACGTTTTTACTGAAAAGATGCGAAGCGGATACTGCTTCGTACTTGATCCGATAGACGGAACCTCCAATTTCATCTATGAGTACAGACCTTCAGTTATTTCTATAGGTCTGCTCAAGGATGGTAAGCCTCACATGGCCGTAATCTACAATCCCTATGACGATATGATGTTCTCTGCAACAGCGGGACAGGGAGCTTATATGAACGGTGAAAAGATAATGTCTTCAGATTCGCCGCTTTCAGATTCTCTTGCGGTTTTTGGAACAGCGCCATATTACACGGAGCTTAGAGATAAGACCTTTGACATTGCTAAAAAGCTTCTTCCAAGATGCGTTGATCTTCGCAGATCAGGAACAGCTGCATGGGATATGTGCTGTGTGGCACTTGGAAGATGCGGACTTTACTTTGAACTCAGAGTGCAGCTTTGGGATTATGCTGCTGCAGCTCTCATAGCAGAGGAGGCAGGCTGCAAGCTGACAGATATAGAGGGCAATCCCTTATCATACAGCGGCCCGACCTCTGCGCTTTGCGTGTCACGAGGTGTTGACGTAAATGCGTTAAAAGATATTCTGTAAATTCACATATAGACTCTCAGGATAATGCCCAAAAGTGCCAGGTGTAACGGATAGTACCAATAAAAGAATTTACCAAGCCAGCGTAATTTGCCGCGCTGTCCATTGTAGAGATACAGAAGCGGGACAGCCAGCCAGCATGCCATATGCAGCATACCGTAGGTCTTATTGTTGAAAATAAAGAAAGCAACTGCGTACATTGAGGTTATGGACATGAGCCACAGCATCTGTCTGTGGAAATTACCACGGCTTCTTCCCATCATAAGGATAGCCATGGGCGCAGCGCAGCTCCAGTCTGCTGTTATGGTAACCACGCAGGCTACTATTGTGATCAGCACCTTAAGAGGGACATTGATCCGCTCGGTATCCCATACCTTCAACAGGATAAGTCCCCACATAAGCGGCCACGCGATGCTCGTGGTATTAAATAACGTATTTTCAAAAGGATTGAAGTTGGCCGGATTATAAAAGCCAAACAGAAAAGCGAAATGGCTCACCACGGCAAGGATAGCCATGCGGCCAAGGTATTTTCCGAAGTCATGAGTATAATGATAGCCCTCTGCTACAAAGAAGAGCATGATAGGAGCAGTTAAGCGTCCTATAGTGTGTAAAAATAAAAGCAAAGGCTGTTCAGCCTCAGCATAGTCAACTACTCCGATCCATGCAGAGTGGTCTATGGTCATGGCTATGATAGCTATGACCTTAAGGGCATTACCTGTAAGCCCAAATTTTGTCTTGATTGATGATGTTTCTGGCATTGATGAACCTCCCACAACTATTTTTACTGCATAAATGCAGTTCTCCCCATCATATTTATTATAACACGGTTTAGAGGTCGTGCGTTTCCCGGTTAATATTTCTTTAATAATCATATCGGTAGCAATAGATTATTCCTAAGAGTATAATTGTATTCAGGATTATTATCGATTAATATTGGCAAACACAATTGGAGAAAACATCTGCTAAAAAGGTTTTTTCTTTTATGTAGGGGATAAAACATTATGATGGAATGGCTAGAGTTTTCCGATATTGTTGGAATATCAATTGTTATATATGTTGTTGTTCTGGCATTAAATAATATTCATCTTAAACATAGTGCAAAAAAGGGAATTATCGTTTCCGGAATTGCTCTTGCTGTGCTGTATACTTTTGATATGCTCTGGTATGTTATTTACTACAAGTGTCCCCAGTCTGAAAAAACAGACTATATCCTGAATTTAGTGACATGTATTGTTTATCTTATGATACCACTTGCACTTAGTACATTTTTTGCAATCTATGCGCATAGCATAAGGAAAATACGACACTATGTGGGCGTTACAACTATAATCTTGCTTGCGGTCATGGATATCATCAATATTTTTTATCCCATACTGTTTTATCATGAAAACTCAAACATGTATTTCAAGCCATTGAGCCTCATAATGCATATTCTATGCTTTGTGGCCTTCCTTATTTTGCTTGCAGATATGATTTTGGCAAAGTCCTTTGATTATGAGGATACTTTTCTCGCAACGTTTGTCGGTGTGACCATGTTTATTGGACTCCTTGGCTCCTGGATTAATTATGATCTAAAGACCCTTTGGCTGGGGCTTGGTATTTCTTATCTGCTGATGTATCTTGCAGTTTCAGAGATCTATAATAAAAAGGATTTTCTGTCAGGACTGCCAAACAGAAATGCGTATGAGAAAACCATCGCACATATGAAGAATAATTATGCCACGATTGTGATGATAGATATGAATGATCTTAAGCGCTACAACGATACGATGGGCCATGCAGCAGGTGACAGGTATATCTTTGCGACATCCAAAACCCTTGCAGATGCCTATGCTGAAAGCGGTAAGCTCTTCAGAATCGGAGGCGATGAGTTTTGCCTTATTTCTTCAAATACAAAAGAGGAATTAAGCAGGATAGCAGAGGCTCTGCTAAAGAACGGAAAGTGTAACCCTAAATACGGCGATTTCCCCATCAACTTTGCCTATGGAATAGGTGTAAGGGAAGAAGGGGATACAGCTAGTTATGTGCTGAAAAAGGCCGATGAAGCAATGTATGAAAATAAAAGGAAAAAGGAAAGAGTATGAAATTAGGAAAGATAACTGACTACAAGTATGAAGGAAATAAGCTTACCCTTGATTATGAAAAGGGCAAGGCAAACATTTATTTTATTACCGATGAAATCGTAAGATTTGAGATTCCCTATGCAACAGACAGCTATGAGTCAATTGCGGTAGAGGGAGACAAGTCGCTTCCCTGCGAGTTTAAAGTGGAGAAGACAGCAGATGAGCTGAGCATTTCCGGAAAAAAAGTGAATATAAAGGTAATGAAGGACTTTGCGATTGAAGTAACAGATAAAAAGGGTAAAGTCCTTATGACTGACTATACAGGCGACAGAACAATCCGTGAGACAATAAGTGTAAAGTCCATGCAGCAGCTTGAGGCTGAGGGGCATGAGGCCTTTGGATCTATCCATGGAGATTACAAGGTACAGAATCTAAAGGCTATCGACAAGGATGATCTCTTCTATGGTCTTGGTGATAAAACAGGCTATCTCAATAAGAGAGAGTACTATTTTGAAAACTGGAACTCCGATATTCCGCTGGCTCACACAGAGGCTGTTCCTGCCTTATATAAATCCATACCCTTCTTTATATGTAAGAAGAAGGACGGAGTTTATGGCCTTTTTTATGACAATACTTACCACGGATATTTTGATTTTGGACAGGAAAACAGTAGTTATTTTGTATATGGAGCAGACGACGGAAACCTGAACTATTACTACATTCACGGCGAGTCTATGGCTGAAATTATCAAAGGGTATACCTACCTTACAGGCAGAACGCCCATGCCACAGCTTTGGACACTGGGATATCAGCAGTGCCGCTGGGGATATGAATCTGCAAAGGACATCAGAGATGTTGCATACACTATGAGAGAAAACAGGATTCCCTGCGAATCTGTGCAGTATGATATCGATTATATGGACAATTTTAAGGTCTTCACATGGGATGAGAACTTCTATGAAAAGAAAGGAAAGCTCATGGAAGAGCTTTCTAAAGTGGGCTTTAAGCCTGTAGTTATTATCGATCCCGGCACCAAAAAGGAAGATGGCTATTTTATGTATGACGAAGGTGTCGAGAACGACTATTTTGCTAAAGCAGCGGACGGATCCTTATATATCAATAAGGTATGGCCCGGAGATTCCGCTTTTCCTGATTTTGGAAGGGAAGACGTAAGAAAATGGTGGGCCAAGAGTCATAAGAACCTCACGGATATGGGGGTAATGGGCGTTTGGAATGACATGAACGAGCCTGCAAGCTTTGAGGGACCGCTTCCCGGTGATGTTGTATTCCATATTGGAGATAGGACCACTGATCACAGGGAGGTTCACAATGTTTATGCTCATTTCATGGATATGGCAACCTTTAGCGGCATGAAGGAGCTGACGGGCAAAAGACCTCTTGTAATTACAAGAGCCTGCTATGCGGGTACCCAGAAATACGCTGCTGTATGGACCGGCGACAACCAGAGCCTCTGGGCACATCTGCAGATGCTTATACCACAGCTGTGCAGCCTTGGGATGAGTGGCTTTGCCCTTCTCGGTACGGATATCGGCGGCTTTGGCGGAACCTGTAATTCTGAGCTGCTTTGCAGATGGATTCAGGCGGCTGTTTTCTCACCCTTCTTCAGAAACCATGCTGCCAAGGGTACAAGAAATCAGGAGCCTTGGAAATTCAATAAGGAAACAACTAATATATATAGAAAGTATGTTGAGCTTCGTTACAAGTTCTTACCATATATTTATGATCTTTTCCATGAATGTCAGGAGACAGGACTGCCAATAATGCGTCCTCTTGTTCTGCATTATGAGGATGACGAGAACACCTATAATCTCAATGATGAGTTCCTTGTGGGCGAAAACATCCTTGTTTCACCTGTAGTTATGCAGGGAGCAACCAAGAAAATGGTATATCTTCCCAAGGGAACCTGGTATGACTACTGGACAGGCGAGAAATTGCAGGGAGAGACATACTTCATTAAGGATGCACCTCTCGGAGTATGTCCTATCTACATCAAGGAGGGCAGCATTATTCCTACCTATGAAAGTGTTCAGTATGTCGGCGAAAAGCCATACGATAAGCTTATCCTCCTCACTACACCCGGTGCAGGAAGGTATGTACACTATCAGGATAATGGCGAAGACTATAAATATGAAAACGGTGAATATAACCTCTATGAGTTTACAAAGTCTGAAAATGGCGAACTTTCAACGAATATGCTCCATGAGGGCTATGCGAAATATAATTCAATAGAAGTATCCGAACTGAAATAAAGGAGCCTGATTTTGAACTATACTTTTAATTTTCTGAGCTCCTTCATGAAATAATTACCCACGCAATAAGTAATTATTCATGAAAATTGTCCTTTGGATTTATAAGTTTTGTCGGATTCATGAAAGATATAATATCTTGAGATATTGTTAATGACATCCTCATGCTCGCGTGATATAAATGTTCTCACAGAAAACGACGAGCCAAAGAACGGAGGGCGAGATGGCGGATACAAATGATATGACTATGCTTTCTCAGGAAGAGATAGATAAACTCATTAAGAAGATGGAAGAGGAAAAGAACTCCTAAATTAGATGACGGCACTCAGGTGTCGTCATTTTTTTACAAAAATTTAAGGATTTGCTATCATCACTAATATGAAAAACGAGAAAACATCTATCTGGGCGTGGTTCCCCATTACCTTTTTAACTGCACTATTCTGCTGTGTTCTGTGGGGCAGCGCAACGCCGGCTATTAAAATTGCATACGAAATCTTCCATATAAGTTCAGATGATACGGCTTCAAGGATTATGCTCGCAGGGGCACGCTTTTTCCTTGCAGGGATAATGACGGTTGGCTTTGGATCAATCCTCGCAAAAAAGCTACTTTTACCTAAGCGCAATTCATTAAGAAGTATTGCTGTACTATCCCTGTTTCAGACAATAGGACAGTATTTCTTCTTCTTTATGGCACTTGCGCATATAACAGGTGTCCGCGGATCCATCATAAATGCATCCGGGAACTTCTTCGCCATACTGCTTGCGGCTTATCTGTTCCATTTTGAAAGGTTTACATTAAGAAAGTTCATTGGCTGCGTCACCGGATTTGCGGGAATTTTCCTGATACTTGGAGGCATAAAAGCCATAAGCGGAGCAGAGGCGGTTACTCTTTCAGGAGAGGGAGCTATGCTTCTTGCTGCGATTTTCTACGCCCTTTCATCCTGCTGTATCAAGATATACTCACGAAAAGAGAATCCTGTTGTTCTCAGCGGCTATCAGTTCATGCTGGGAGGAGCTGTTCTTTTCATCATAGGATTTTTCATGGGTGGACACCTTGTATTTGGAAGCTTTTCATGTGTACTTAACCTTATATACATGGGATTTATCTCTGCAGGAGCATACACACTGTGGGGGATACTGCTAAAACACAACCCTGTGAGCAGGGTTTCGATCCTTGGATTTATGAACCCTGTCATGGGCGTGATGCTCTCAGCATTATTCCTTAATGAGAATCAGGAAGCATTCTCATATACAGGCGTTATTGCGCTTGTACTTGTTGTAATAGGAATCATCGTCGTTAATTCTGAAAAGCCAGATTGACTTCTTTTATAAGAAGAATTTTGGGTGTAAAGCATTAAATTTAAAAATTTTTGGAGAAAAATTCAAAGATTTATATTTTTTATTGTATTGGCTGAAAGCCGCATAAACAGTGAGTTTTTGGAGACTTGTCCCGGCTGAAAAACGGCATTTTTGACCCCGAAATCTTGTAATTAATAAATTCTTAATAAATTTATGTGTTGACTTTGGTATTTCAACATGATAATCTAACTGAGCTGCGAGCGACGAGCTACAGCAAAGCACATTGACAATGAAATAGTAATGCAACCCTGAAAATTCCAAAAA